>NZ_JACHYV010000003.1:0-353163 GCF_014193135.1 Rhizobium sp. BK049 | reverse complement strand
GTCGCCGCCATGCGGAAATTCATCGTCATGATCAACACTATCATCAAAAGACGAACCCCATGGAGCGAACCGCAACAACACGGTTGCTGAGGCGCCCGCAGGGGCCTCGAAGGACGAGGCGGGTGCGCTGACGATGAAACCCTACACCCGCCCATCCGGCAGGGTCAAAATCACCGGCCCGTTGCGCGTCGCCACCACGGTGTGCTCGAATTGCACAGTCGGCGCCTTCGGATCGGCATAAAGCGTCCACGCATCGTCGCCACCTTCGGCCCAGGTTGCGCCGAGCGAAAGAAACGGCTCGACGGTGAAGACGAGGCCATCTGTCATCACTCGCTTTTCCGACGAATCCGGCCAGGTCGAGAGCTCGGCCGGCTCTTCGTGCAACGAGCGGCCGACGCCGTGGCTCGCCAGATTGGCGACCAGCGTATAGCGGTTCTTCTGCGCGAAAGCGCCGACGGCGCTGCCGATCTTTGCCAGAGGTTCGCCCGCTTTCACCTGATTGAGCCCCACCCAGAGCGCCCGCTTGCCGTCGCGGCAGAGGCGTTCGATCTTCGGCTTGACCGGCGGCATCGCAAAGGAAGCGCCGGTATCGGCGAAGAAGCCGTCCTTTTCCGCCGAGACGTCGATATTGATCAGGTCGCCGGCTTGGATGACACGCGCACCTGGAATGCCGTGGGCGATTTCTTCGTTGACGCTGATGCAGGTGGCGCCGGGAAACTGGTAGCAGAACTCCGGCGCCGAGCGCGCGCCGGAATCCTCGAGCACCTTGCGGCCGATCCGGTCAAGCTCCAGCGTCGTCATGCCGGGCTCCATCGCCGCCGCCATCACCTGGATGGCGTTGGCGCAGATCCGGCCGATCTCTTTGAGCTTTGTCAGTTCATCGTCGTTTGCGATTACCATTCGTCTCTTCCGGCCTGCACGCGACGGCCGCGGCCGCCTTAGAGCACGCGTCCGGCAGGACGCGCTGAGGAATTGCGCTAATCAAGCCGTGGCTTTCGCCCCTTCGCCCCTTTCAGTCAATGCCTTTCTGACGATCGGCGCGACTTTCGTCCCGTAGAGCTCGATGCCGTGCATGATCTGATCATGCGGCATCAAGCCGATCGCCATCTGCAGCAGGAAGCGGTCGTTCTTGAATATCGCGTGATGGGCGACAATCTTTTCCGCAACCGCTTCGGGACCGCCGACGAAGAGCGCGCCGTTCGGCCCGCGCGACAGATCGAAATGCGCACGGCTCGTCGGTCCCCAGCCGCGCTCGCGGCCGATACGGTTCATTACCTCGGCCTGCGGACCGTAGAACTGGTCAGCCGCTCTCTCGGTCGTGTCGGCGATGAAGCCATGGACATTGATGCTGGTCTTCAGCTTCGCCTGATCCTGCCCCGCCCGGCGCGCCGCCTCGCGGTAGAGATCGAACAGCGGCGCAAACCGGCGCGGCTCGCCGCCGATGATCGCGAGCGCCACCGGCAGTCCGAGTGCGCCGGCGCGCGCCACCGACTGCGGTGTGCCGCCAACCGCGATCCACAGCGGCAGCGGATCCTGCAGCGGCCTCGGATAGACACCGCGTCCGTTGATCGCCGCGCGAAGCTCCCCCTTCCACGCGACAGTCTCGTCGCCGCGCAGCGCCAGCAGCAGATCGAGCTTCTCCTCGAACAGCTGGTCGTAATCCTCGAGATTGTAGCCGAACAGCGGGAAGGACTCGATGAAAGAGCCACGCCCTGCCATGATCTCGGCACGGCCGTTGGAAATGAGATCAAGTGTCGAAAACTGCTGGAACACCCGCACCGGATCGTCGGAGGAGAGCACCGTCACGGCGCTGGTCAGCCGGATGTTTTTGGTTTTGACGGCCGCAGCCGCCAACGCCACGGCGGGGGCCGATACCGCATAATCCGGCCGATGATGTTCGCCGAGTCCGAAGACGTCGAGCCCCACTTGATCGGCAAGCTCGATCTCCTCGATCAAATGCTTCAGCCGCTCGGCCCCCTCAGCTCCCTTACTGCGGGAGGGATTAGGATTGACATCGGCGAATGTGTAAAGCCCCAGTTCCATCATCGGCATCCTGTTGAACTCGATCCGGAGATAAGGATGGAGGTGATGGAGCGCAAACACAAATTGTGGAACGGATCGTTCGAGAATCTTGATAGGCGTTAGTTTGCATGGGCTCGACGGCCACCGGTGAAGACAGGACGATTTAAAGAGTCTTTGCGCCGTAGACACGGCGCTGCTGGATTCCTGTGCTTGTCACAGGAATCCAGCAGTCGTCGTCCGCGCGACAGGAGACTCATCCCCTCCAGGCCCACGAGATGAAACGAAATGTCCTCCCATTCGGGATTCTCCCGCTCGATCAGATCGAGCTTCCACAGCGGCCATTTTCTTAATCGTCTTTTCACGCGTGATCGCTGTCGTCAGCAGATCATGTTCTTCGAACCACACCGGCGTCTTGACACCATACTTCGACGTAAAACCCGGCGTCAGCTCATTCTGATGCTCGAATAGCCGGCCGGCAAGATCACGCGTCACGCCGGTATAGAGCGTGCCGTTGCGTGCGGATGCGAGGATATAGACGTGCCCTTTCATAACAGCAGATTGGCACAGGATAGATCCCACGTCGACAGAGACACCGACACGCCCGAATCCCCAATTCGAATCTGAATTCAACGACTTCTAAGCCCCAGCGGAATCATCTTCCAAGCAACCTCACGCCGCACTTGAAGCGTCGGGAAGGCGAGGCCTACCCCTCGCCGTCCCCAGCAATCACATCGTCGCCAGCAGTTCCGCCAGCTGGTCCGCGGCCTTGCCCCATCCCTCATGGAAGCCCATCTTCTCGTGCGCTTCCTTGTCCTCGGCGCGCCAGTGCAGCGCCCTGGCCGTATATTTCGTCCTGCCGTTGCCGAGGTCTTCCAGCAGGATGACGCCGGTGAAGAAAGGCTTGTCAGCCGGCACCCAGGCGCTGCAATAGGCGTCGGTGAAGACGATCTTCTCGTTCTCGACCACCTCCAGATAGACGCCGCGGTTCGGATACTGATTGCCCTCGGGATCCTGCATGACGACAGCGCTGGAGCCGCCGGGCCGCACGTCGAGCGTTGCTTCCGCCACACCCCAGGGGCGCGGCACGAACCATTGCTTCAGCAGGTCCGGATCGGTCCAGGCTTTGTAAATCTTCTCGCGCGAAGCGTCGAATTCGCGAACAAGGACGAGTTCATGTTGCGTGCTGGCGGTCATTTCAACATCTCTCCGTTTGAGTGAAACCCGGTTCGTATCAGGTTGTTACAAGGACGTGTCAAACTTCGCCGTTCCGACAGCACGCCGAAATTAATTTGCAATCGGCTGCGCCGCCTCTTCCTGCATCTTGTCGATCTGCCGGCGGATATGGGCGGCTTCCGCCGCCGAATGGGCAAGCGCGATGGCATGGTCGAAGGCTTCGCGCGCTTGGCTGGTCAAGCCAAGCTGCTTCAGCAGCCCGCCCCGCAGACCGTGATAATAGAAATAGCCCCCGAGCTTCTCGCCGAGCGGATCGATGAGATCCAGCGCTGCCTGCGGCCCGTGCAGCTTGGAAACGACGACCGCGCGATTGAGCGTTACGACAGGCGACGGCTGAACACGCTCCAGCGCGCGGTAAAGCAGATCGATTTCCGTCCAGTCGGTGTCTTCGGCCCGTTTCGCGCGGGAATGGATGGCGGCGATGGCAGCCTGAAGCTGGTAGGGGCCAGGTTGGCGGTGGCGCAGCGCCTTGTCGAGCAGCGCCAGGGCCTCATTGATGAAAAGCTGGTTCCAGAGAGAGCGGTCCTGATCCTCAAGCAGCACGATCTCTCCTCCGGCGCTGAAGCGCGCCGGGCGGCGCGATATCTGCAGAAGCATGAGCGCAAGCAACCCCATCAACTCCGGTTCCGACGGAGAGATGTGCAGCATCAGGCGTCCCAGCCGGATCGCCTCGTCGCTGAAGGCGGCCGCCTCATGTTCGGGATCCGCCTGACTGTAGCCCTCGTTGAAGATGAGATAGATCATCGTGCTGACGATCGAAAGACGCTCGGCCCTCTCCTCGGGGCTCGGCGTTTCGAAAGGCACGCCGGCCTTCGCGACACGCGCCTTGGCCCGGGTGATGCGCTGCTCCATGGCGCTTTCGGAGACAAGGAATGCGCGCGCGATCTGCGTCACCGAAAGGCCGGAGACGATGCGCAGCGCCAGCGCGATCTGCTGGGTCGCCGGCAGATCGGGATGGCAGCAGATGAAGAGAAGCCGCAGGATATCGTCGCGATAATTGGAATCATCCAGCCGCTCGACAATGTCGCTTTCGGCATCCTCGGTATCGGAAATGAGGTCCTCGTCCGGCAGCGCCTGAAGCTTCGAGCGTTTGCGCACCGCATCGATACCGCTGTTGCGACCGACGAAAATGAGCCATGCCGTCGGGTCGCGCGGCGGTCCCTTTTCCGGCCATGTCCGGATCGCCCTCAGGCATGCCTCCTGGAACGCTTCTTCCGCGGTGTCGAGATCGCGGAAATAGCGCAGCAGCGCGCCGAGCGCCTTCGGCCGGGCAGAGGCAAGCGCGAGGTCGATCCAGGCAATGTCGGTCATGATGCAGCATCTCCCGGCCGGAACACGTAGAAAGGCCGAATTTCGTAAGAGGTGGAGCCGGGATTGACCGAGGATAGCTGTTTCGAGAAGGCGACCGCCTCGTCGAGCGTATCGAAGTCAACCACGTAAAAGCCGAGAAGCGCCTCTTTCGTTTCCGCGAACGGCCCGTCAATCACCAGAGCTTCGTCCTTGCCCTTGCGCACGGTCGTCGCCGCTGTCGTCGGCATGAGCCGGCCGACGGGGCCCAGCTTGCCGGCTTTGGCAAGCGGCTCCTGCACAGCGTAAAGCTTCTCCATGACGGCAGCCTCTTCCTCCTTGCTCCAGGCGAAGACGGTTTCCTCATGGGCGTAACAAAGGATTGCATAAAGCATCGGTCACTCCTCTTTCCGAATGACGAAGGAGTAACCGCTTACCCGACAGGCCGCATCAAAAAATTACCCAGCTCAGCGGCGATTGCAGGAACCACGGCTCTTACCGAAGGCTAGCCTTCGCTCAATGTCCGCCTGACTGCATTCTTCCAGCCCTTGGTCTTTGCCGTCCGCACCTTCTCGTCCATGTCGGGCTCGAACCGCCGGTCGCGTTTCCACGTTGCCGAAAACTCATCCCTATCCGGCCACACCCCCGCCCGGCTGCCGGCGAGCCAGGCCGCACCCAAGGCGGTGGTCTCCAGGATCACCGGGCGGTCGACAGGAGCGTCGAGCAGGTCGGCGAGGCGCTGCATCGTCCAGTCAGATGCGACCATGCCGCCGTCGACGCGGAGCACCGTATCCTCAGCACCATTCTTCCAGTCCTTCTGCATGGCATCGAGCAGGTCCCGGGTCTGGTAACAGACGGCTTCGAGCGCCGCCCGGGAAAGCTCCGCAGGGCCGCTGTTGCGCGTCAGCCCGAAAATCGCGCCGCGCGCCTGGGCATCCCAATATGGCGCTCCAAGCCCGGTGAAGGCCGGGACGAGATAGACCTCCTGCGTGGGATCGGCCTTTTCGGCAAGCGCATTGGTCTCGGCAGCACTATCGATGATGCGAAGCCCGTCCCGCAGCCATTGCACGGCAGCACCCGCGATGAAGATCGAACCTTCGAGCGCATAGGTCGTCTCGCCGTTCAGGCGGTAGGCAATTGTTGTCAGCAGCCGATTTTTCGAACGCACCATATCGGCGCCGGTATTGAGCAGCGCGAAACAGCCGGTGCCGTAGGTCGATTTCAGCATGCCGGGCGCAAAGCAGGCCTGACCGATAGTCGCCGCCTGCTGATCACCGGCGACGCCGAGGATGGGGATAGCAGCGCCGAAAATCTCCGGATCGACCGTGCCGAAATCGGCAGCGCAGTCCTTGACCTCCGGCAGCATAGCGGCCGGCACTCTCAGAATGTCGAGCAGATCCTCGTCCCATGCATTTTCGGCAATGTTGTACATCAGTGTGCGCGAAGCGTTGGTGGCGTCGGTCACGAAGCTCTTGCCGCCCGTCAGCCGCCAGATCAGGAAGGTGTCGATCGTACCGAAGCAGAGATCGCCTCTGGCCGCACGCGTCCGCGCCCCCTTCACATTGGCAAGCATCCAGGAGAGCTTCGTGCCCGAGAAATAGGGATCAAGGATGAGTCCGGTCTTCTTTGTGAAAACCCGTTCCAGATCCTGCCGTTTCAGGTTGTCGCAATAGCTTGCCGTGCGCCGGTCCTGCCAGACGATGGCATTCTGGATCGGTCGGCCGGTCTCCCGCTCCCAGACGACAACTGTCTCGCGCTGGTTGGTGATGCCAAGGGCGGCGATGTCCTTCGCCGTCACCTTGGCTTCGCGCAGCGCCATATGAATGGTGGAGATGACTGAATCCCAGATCTCCTCAGGATCATGCTCGACCCAGCCGGAGCGCGGATAAATCTGGGTGAATTCTTTCTGGCCCTTTCCGGCGACCTGCATGTCGCCATCGAAGACGATGGCCCGCGTCGATGTCGTCCCCTGATCGATAGCCAGAACATATCCACCCATGAAATCCTCCTCAAACGTGTGATTATCGTAGCAAATCAATAGGACACGGATACGGGCGAGAAAAGCGAATAAAGCGCAATTGCCAGCCAGCCGGCTTTGGGAATAACCTCGCGGCTAACGCTGCGACGCAGCATCGGCATTCAGGGAGAAGCAGCATGAGCAGATCAGTCGTCGTCACCGGTTCCACCAGCGGCATCGGCCTTGCGATCGCCACCGCCTTCGCCGAAACCGGCGACAACGTCGTCATCAACGGGTTTGGAAATGCCGATGAAATCAAGGCGATCGTCGAGCGACTTGAATCGGTATCGAAAGGCCGGGCGATCTATCATCCGGCCGACATGACCAAGCCCCCCGAGATCGCCGACCTGATCGAAACGGCCGCAAAAACCTTCGGCAGCGTCGATGTCCTCGTCAACAATGCAGGCATTCAGCATGTCGAGAAGATCGAGGATTTCCCGATCGAAAAATGGGACCAGATCATCGCCATCAACCTGTCGAGCTCCTTTCACACCATGCGCGCCGCCATTCCGCTGATGAAGGCAAAGAAGCATGGCCGCATCATCAACATCGCCTCGGCTCACGGCCTCGTCGCCTCGCCTTTCAAATCCGCCTATGTGGCGGCAAAACATGGTATATTAGGCCTGACGAAGACAGCGGCGCTGGAACTTGCCGAATTCGGCGTGACGGTCAACGCCATCTGCCCCGGCTACGTGCTGACGCCGCTCGTCGAAAAGCAGATACCCGATACCGCCAAGGCCCGCGGCATAACCGAGGAGCAGGTGAAAAGCGAAGTCATCCTCAAGGCGCAGCCGACGCGTGAATTCGTCAAGGCCGAGGAGATCGGCGCGCTGTCGCTCTACCTCGCCAGTGACGCCGCCCGCCAGGTGACGGGAACCCACATCTCGATTGACGGTGGCTGGACGGCGGCTTAACCATTGGAAAAACAACCGGGAATACCATGAACGACAGCATTCGCTTCATCCTGAATGGCGAGGACATCGAACTCACCGATGTCGGACCGACCGAGACGCTTCTCGATTTTCTGCGGTTGCAGCGGCGCCTCACCGGCACCAAGGAGGGATGCGCGGAAGGCGACTGCGGCGCCTGCACCGTGCTCGTCGGCCGGCTCGTCGACGGCAAGCTTGCCTATGAATCCGTCAATGCCTGCATCCGTTTCACCGGCTCGCTGCACGCCACGCACGTGGTGACGGTCGAGCACCTGGCCGGCCGGGATGGCGCGCTGCATCCGGTGCAGCAGGCGCTGGTCGATTGCCACGGTTCGCAATGCGGCTTCTGCACCCCGGGCTTCGTCATGTCGCTCTACGGGTTATGGCTGACGAAGGAAAAACCAAGCCGCCGCGAAATCGAAAAGGCATTGCAAGGCAATCTCTGTCGCTGCACCGGCTATGAGCCGATCGTCAAGGCCGCCGAGCAGGTGAGCCTGATGCGGCCGAGCGCGCTGTTCGATCCGCTGGAGCGCGCGCGTTCGGAAATCATCGCGCGGCTCTGGGCCATGCAGGCGAGCGACACCATCCGCATTGCCAGGAGCGAAGACCGGTTGATCGTACCTGCTTCGGTCCAGGCGCTGGCTGAAGTTCTCTCGCAGGAACCGGATGCGATCGTGGTCGCCGGCTCGACCGATGTCGGCCTCTGGGTGACCAAGCAGATGCGCCGGCTGAGCCCCGTCGTTTTCATCAATCACTTGAGCGAATTGCAGTCGGTCACGGAAAACGAGGACGGTGTCACCATCGGCGCCGGCGTCAGCTATACCGGCGCCTTTGCGGCGATCGCGAAAAAGATCCCGGCGCTCGGACGGCTGATCGACCGCATCGGTGGCGAGCAGGTGCGCAACATGGGCACGATCGGCGGCAACATCGCCAACGGCTCGCCGATCGGCGACAGCCCGCCGCCGCTGATCGCGCTCGGTGCGACGCTGACGCTGCGCTCCGTGGAAGGCCAGCGCAAAATGCCGCTCGAGGATTTCTTTATCGCCTATGGCAAACAAGACCGCAGGCCAGGCGAGTTCGTCGAAAGCGTCTTCGTGCCCTATCCCAAGGCCAGCCGCTTTGCGGCTTACAAGATCACCAAGCGCCGCGACGAGGACATCACCGCCGTGCTCGGCGCCTTCCTGCTGACCCTTGACGATGCCGAGACGGTCACCGACATCCGTGTCGCCTTCGGTGGCATGGCTGCAACGCCGAAACGCGCTCGCACGGTGGAGGGAGAACTGATCGGCAAACCTTGGACGGAAGCAACGATCGAGGCGACCCGCCCCGCCTTCGATGCCGATTTCCAGCCACTCACCGACTGGCGCGCCACGGCGGAATATCGCCAGCTGACGGCGAAGAATTTGTTGACGCGGTTCTATCTGGAAACGGTAGGGGCGCCGGCCGAACTGAAGCGGTTCGAGGAGGTGGCGTGATGGGTTGTTTCGCAAATTGGCCCCTCGCCCTAACCCTCTCCCCGCTTGCGGGGAGAGGGGACGTGCCTCGCGCAATGTTTGCGAGAGCAAGAGGCGGTGCGGCATATCCCTTCTCTCCGTCAGAACGGGGAGAAGGTGGCGGCAGCCGGATGAGGGGCCACCGCGCGAACAGGGCTGGTCACGGAGGACTGATCTAATGGACAAGTCCACCTTCGAGGACCCTAAAGTCGTCATCTCAGGCCCCATGCACGGCTCGCTGCGCCATGATTCCGCGCACAAACACGTCACCGGAACCGCCGACTACATCGACGATATTCCCGAGCCCGCCGGCCTGCTGCACGGCGCGCTCGGCCTCTCCGACCGGGCACATGCCGAAATCCTCAGCATCGATCTTTCCGCGGTCGCCGCCTATCCCGGCGTCGTCTGGGTCTTCACCGGCAAGGAAGTGCCCGGCGTCAACGACACCAGCTCCAACGGCAGCCATGATGAACCGCTGCTGGCCGAAACTTTGGTTCAGTTCCACGGCCAGCCGATCTTTGCGGTCATCGCCGAGACGCGCGAGGCCGGCCGCCGCGCCGCGCGGCTCGCCAAGATCGACTATCGTGACCTGCCGCACTGGCACGATATCGACGGCGCGCTTGCCAATGGCAGCCCGCTGGTCACCACGCCGATGACGCTGCAGCGTGGCGAGCCGGAAACGGAAATGTCGAACGCCGCGATGCGGCTAAAGGGCCAGATGCGCATCGGCGGCCAGGAGCATTTTTATCTCGAAGGCCATATCGCCGTGGCGATCCCCGGCGAAGATGACGAGGTCACCGTCTGGTCCTCGACACAGCATCCGAGCGAGATCCAGCACATCGTCGGCCATGTGCTGGATATCCCGTCTAACGCCGTTACCGTCAACGTGCGCCGCATGGGCGGCGGCTTCGGCGGCAAGGAAACCCAAGGCAACCAGTTCGCCGCACTCGCGGCGATCGCCGCCAAGAAGCTCGGCCGCGCCGTCAAATTCCGTCCGGATCGTGACGAAGATATGAGCGCCACCGGCAAGCGCCACGATTTCCTCGTTGATTACGAGGTGGGCTTCGACGCCGAAGGTC
The DNA here is from genome assembly GCF_014193135.1 of Rhizobium sp. BK049. Lineage (NCBI taxonomy): Bacteria > Pseudomonadati > Pseudomonadota > Alphaproteobacteria > Hyphomicrobiales > Rhizobiaceae > Rhizobium > Rhizobium sp. BK049. The sequence goes on along the minus strand of NZ_JACHYV010000003.1, from coordinate 343,103 downwards.
GTATCCACGCCGTCGATGCGACTTATGCGGCCCGCTGCGGCTTTTCCTCCGACCTTTCGGGCCCGGTGACCGACAGAGCGCTATTCCACGCCGATTCCAGCTATTTCTATCCGCATGTGCATCTGCAGTCGAAACCCTTGAAGACGCACACCGTCTCCAACACCGCCTTCCGCGGGTTCGGCGGGCCACAGGGCATGCTCGGCGCCGAACGTTTTATCGAGGAGATCGCCTATGCCCTCGGCAAGGATCCGCTCGATATCCGCAAGCTAAATTTCTACGGCCAGCCGGGCTCCGGGCGCACGCTGACGCCTTACCACCAAGAGGTCGAGGACAACATCATCGCCCGCGTCGTCGAGGAGCTGGAGGAAACGGCCGACTACCGGGCCCGGCGCAACGCCATCATCGCCTTCAACCGCGACAGCCGCTACATCAGAAAAGGCATCGCGCTGACGCCGGTCAAATTCGGCATCTCCTTTACGATGACCGCCTTCAACCAGGCCGGCGCCCTCGTCCACATCTATCAGGACGGCTCGATCCACCTGAACCACGGCGGCACCGAAATGGGCCAGGGCCTCTATACCAAGGTGGCGCAGGTGCTGGCCGACAGTTTCCAGGTCGACATCGACCGCGTGAAGATCACAGCGACGACAACGGCGAAAGTGCCGAACACCTCGGCCACCGCCGCCTCTTCCGGCTCGGATCTGAACGGCATGGCCGCCTTCGATGCCGCCCGCCAGATCAAGGAACGTCTGGTAGCCTTCGCTGCCGAGAAATGGGAAGTGGCGCCTTCCGAGATCGTCTTCCTGCCGAACCGCGTGCGCGTCGGCGAGAGCGAGATCCCCTTCCCAGATTTCATCAAGCAGGCCTATTTCGCCCGTGTCCAGCTTTCCGCCGCCGGCTTCTACAAGACGCCGAAGATCCACTGGGACCGCAAGGCCGGCCGCGGCACCCCCTTCTACTATTTCGCCTATGGCGCCGCCTGCACCGAGGTCTCGATCGATACGCTGACCGGCGAATATTTGATCGACCGCACCGACATTCTCCACGATGTCGGCCGTTCGCTGAACCCGGCGATCGACATGGGCCAAGTCGAGGGCGGATTTGTGCAGGGCCTGGGCTGGCTGACGACAGAAGAACTTTGGTGGGACGATAAGGGCCGGCTGCGCACCCATGCCCCGTCGACCTATAAGATCCCGCTCGCCTCCGACCGCCCGAAGATCTTCAACGTGCGGCTTGCCGAATGGTCGGAGAATGCCGAAGCGACGATCGGCCGCTCCAAGGCCGTCGGCGAACCGCCCTTCATGCTGGCGATCTCGGTGCTGGAAGCCCTGTCGATGGCGGCCGCTAGCGTCGCCGATTATAAGGTCTGCCCGAGACTCGATGCGCCGGCGACGCCGGAACGGGTGCTGATGGCGGTGGAGCGGATGAAGCGGGTGTAGTAATGCGTCCGGCTGATTTGGTGTTTGGGCAGAACCGGCAGGGCGGTGCCACACCCACCTGTTCATCGGCCGTCCTCCCATGACCAACTTCGCTGCCTTCCTCACCGCCCACCCCGACGCAATCCTCGTCGACATCACCGGCACGCAAGGCTCCACCCCGCGCGAGGCCGGCGCTTTCATGCTCGTTTCGGCGAACGCCCTCTGGGGCACGATCGGCGGCGGGCAGTTCGAGTTCATGGCAATTGCAAATGCGCGTGAGATTCTGGCTGGAACCGGCGGAGCGATTACCATGGACATCCCGCTCGGCCCCGAAATCGGCCAATGTTGCGGCGGGCGCACGCAACTGCGGTTTCGGCGCTTGACGCAGGCGCTGAAGGATGAGCTCGAGGCAAGGCTTGCCGGCGAGATCGACAGGCTGCCGGAGGTCTTTCTCTTCGGCGCCGGCCACGTCGGCCGGGCGCTGGCGTCGGCCCTTGCGCCGCTGCCGCTGTCCGTGACGGTCGTCGAAACGAGGCAGGAAGAGCTTGCTAACCTTCCGGATGAAATCAACACCCGGCTCGTGCCAATGCCGGAAGCGTTGGTGAAGGATATTTCCGCCGGCGGAGCGGTCGTCATCCTCACCCACGACCACGCGCTGGATTTCCTCATCGCCCGCGAGGCGCTTGAGAGAACCGACCTCGCCTATATCGGCATGATCGGCTCGGCGACCAAACGCGCCACCTTCGCAAGCTGGCTTTCCCGTGAGGCCGGCGGCGACCGCGCCTGGATAGAGCGGCTGACGCTGCCGATCGGCGGTTCGGCCGTCAGGGATAAGCGCCCGGAAGTGATCGCCGCGATGACGGCCGCCGAAATCCTGACGGCACTCGCAGCCTACCGCATGCGCTCGTCTTCATAATAGGGATCGCGGCCGTCGAGGAAACCAAGGTCGCGCTTGACGCGGTCTGGCGTGGCGGAAAGGTCGAGCCGCGGCAAACGGCAGAAGCGATTGGCGCTTCCCGCCAGCCAACTGGCAAGACGCAGGAAAACACTGCTATTCCGTTGCGGCCGGCTCTCTTCGATAGCTTGGCAATCCATGACGTCACCTCATTAGATTGATGGTATGAGTTGCAGCTTGCCGCTAAAAATGCTGCTATTCCAATCGAACGATCGTCTGCCTGCATCAAGAGAACTTATCCATGAAACTGTCGAAGCAATTTCCGCTGAATGCGCTGCGCGTCTTCGAAGCCGCCGCCCGGCTCGGCAGCTTCACCAGGGCAGGTGATGAGCTCGGCATGACGCAGACGGCCGTCAGCTATCAGATCAAGCTCCTGGAGGAGAATGTCGGCGAGCCGCTCTTCCTGCGCCGCCCCCGCCAGATCGCGCTGACGGAGACCGGCGAGCGGCTGGCCCCGAAGGTGACCGAGGCCTTTGCCATGCTGCATGATGCGATGGCAACGGCGCGCGACAGCGTCGAAGGCACGCTCGCCATCAGCTCGACCCATACCTTCGCCTCGAAATGGCTGGCGCCCCGCCTCGGCTCCTTCCATTTGAAGCATCCGGCGATCGCGGTGCGGTTTCAGGCGACCTCCGACATCATCGACTTCGCCCGCGAACAGATCGACGTCGGCATCCGCTGGGGCGACGGCAACTGGCCGGGGCTCGCGCTGCACCGGTTGATGGGCCTGGAGTTCACGCCGATGCTGAGCCCGAAGCTGGCGGAATCGGCAGGCGGCATTAAGGAGCCGCGCGATCTCCTGAAATTCGACCTCTTCGACGCCGGCGACATCTGGTGGAAGCAATGGTTCGAAGCTGCCGGCGTTACCGATACGGATCTCGATCGGCGCCCGCGCAACCAGTTGGGCTCTCAGGCGATGGAAGCCGACGCGGCGATCGCCGGTCACGGCGTCGCCATCCTCCACCCCGCCTTCTATGAGGCGGAGATCGCGCTCGGCCGGCTCTATCAGCCTTTCGACCTGACCCGCAGCGACGGCAAGGCCTACTGGCTCGCCTATCCCGAAAATCGCCGCAACGTGCCGAAGATCAAGGCCTTCCGCAACTGGATCCTGGATGAGATGAAAGCCGCCGGAAACTGATCCGGCAAACAGATCAGGTCCAATCAGGCTGAACAGGCCTTGCTAGGTTCGGCTTCAAAACCCCATTTCCGGCGCATAGAAGCAGCGCGGCGTGTTCTCGTTGGGAAACAGACAGAGGTGATAATCACCATCGCCGGACTGCATTGCCTTCGTCATCGGCAGCAGAAAGACGTGAGCATGCGTGACCAGCCGGTGGTCGCCCGGCATCAGCGTCACACGATATCCGTTTGGTGTCACCGCCACGCTTTTCGACGGAATCATCTGGCAATCGCCATTATGACTGTCGCCATTGCAACAATAGGGGTCATAACTCCACCCCGAAGGTGCGTCGTGAGCCGTCGCCAACGATGCGTATGCCATCATCACACACGTCAGAATGCTGCGCATGGGCATCTCTCCGTCGATGAATGCGCCGCCGATATCTAACGTTTCTTTTTATTTCATGCCGGCGGCCTGCAAACCTAACTGTATCTGCTCATCATAGTTTCAAGATCGGCAAATCTTTGCCAATCCAGTATGAGACAGTCATAATGCATGGCCTTCTCGGCAGCTTTTAGGCACGGGACGACAGATCGGCGATGCGTCAGCGGTCGCCGACATAGGCGAAACCAATGGCGACTGCCAGCGCCCCGCCCCGGCCCGCCGCCTTGCGAAGGGCCTGTGCGGTTCATCATTCTCCTCTTTCCTCCCCGCCAAAATTTCCGCAATGTCGCGAGTCGGAGGAAGATAGGGGAACTCGATGTATGAATATGCCATAGCATGGGAATGGCTCGCCTTCGCGGCCCGCTGGTTCCATGTCGTCACCGCGATCGCCTGGATTGGATCATCCTTCTATTTCATCGCACTCGATCTGGGACTGGTGAAACGCCCGCATCTGCCGCCCGGCGCCTATGGCGAGGAATGGCAGGTTCATGGCGGCGGCTTCTATCATATCCAGAAATATCTGATGGCGCCCGCTCAGATGCCGGAGCACCTGACATGGTTCAAATATGAGAGCTATTTCACCTGGATCTCCGGCTTCCTCATGCTCTGCATCGTCTATTACGGCGGGGCCGACCTGTTTCTCATCGATCGCCACGTCCTCGATATTAGTCCGCCCGTCGCGATCCTGATCTCGTTGGCGTCGCTGGCCTTCGGCTGGATCGTCTATGACCTGCTGTGCAAATCCCCGCTTGGCCGCAACACCTGGGGGCTGATGGCAGTGCTCTATGTGGTGCTGGTCTTCATGGCCTGGGGTTATACGCAGCTCTTCACGGGGCGCGCCGCCTTCCTGCATCTCGGCGCCTTTACCGCGACGATCATGTCGGCGAATGTCTTCATGATCATCATCCCGAACCAGAAGATCGTCGTTGCCGACCTCATCGCCGGGCGCACGCCCGATCCGAAATACGGGCAGATCGCCAAGCAGCGCTCGCTCCACAACAACTACCTGACGCTGCCCGTCATCTTCTTCATGCTGTCGAACCATTATCCGCTGGCCTTCGGCACGGCGTTCAACTGGGTGATTGCGGCGCTGGTCTTCCTGATGGGCGTCACCATCCGCCACTGGTTCAACACCACCCATGCGAGGAAAGGCCGCCCAACCTGGACCTGGATCGTTACCGTCATCCTCTTCATCCTGATCATGTGGCTTTCGACGGCGCCAAAGCTGCTGACCGGCGAGACAGATGCGCATGCGACGGCAGTGGCGCCGGCCTTCCAGAAATTCGCCGGAGATCCGCATTTTCCGGCCGTCAAGCAATTGGTCTCGACACGCTGTTCCATGTGCCATGCGGCCGAGCCCGCCTATGAAGGCGTCGTGCGGCCGCCGAAAGGCGTGATGCTCGAAAACGACGAGGAAATTGCCACCCATGCCCGAGAAATCTATATACAGGCAGGCCGCAGCCATGCCATGCCGCCCGGCAACGTTACCGATATTACCCCGGACGAACGCAGGCTGCTCGTCGCCTGGTTCGAAAGCGCAGTCGAAGGCAAGAAACAATGACGACGACACTTCTCCGCGGCCGCCTCCTCTCTTTCCATCGCGCGCCGCTGAGTCTCGCCGACAGCCAGAGTTATCTCTACGAGGAAGACGGTGGCCTGCTGATCGAGGACGGGCTGATCGCCGCAGTCGGCTCCTATACCGACATCAAGGCAAAGGCAGCCGCTGGTGTGGCCGAGATCGACCATCGTCCGCATCTGATCCTGCCCGGCTTCATCGACATGCATCTGCATTTTCCGCAGATGCAGGTGATCGCCTCCTATGCAGCCAACCTGCTCGAATGGCTGAATACCTACACTTTCCCCGAGGAATGCCGCTTCGTCGAAAGTGCGCATGCGCAAAGGATCGCCACACATTTCTACGACGAGCTGATCCGCCACGGCACGACGACGGCGGTCGCCTATTGCTCCGTGCACAAGACCTCGGCCGACGCCTTCTTCGCCGAGGCGATGAAGCGCAATATGCGCATGGTCGGCGGCAAGGTGATGATGGACCGCAACGCCCCCCAGGGCCTGCTCGACACGCCTGAGATGGGTTATGACGAGACCCGCCAGGTGATAGCGGACTGGCACGGCAAGGGCCGCAACCACGTCGCCATCACCCCGCGCTTCGCCATCACGTCGACGCCGGCGCAGATGGAGGCTACGTCGGCGCTCGCCCGCGAATTTCCCGATCTTCACATCCAGACGCATCTTTCGGAAAACCACGACGAGATTAAATTCACCTGCGAGCTCTATCCCGAGGCGATCGACTATACCGACATTTACGCCCGCTACGGTCTGCTCGGGCCGAAGAGTCTCTTCGGCCACGCCATCCACCTGTCGGAACGCGAGGCCGATGTCATGAGCGACGCCGGCGCCGTCGCCGTCCATTGCCCGACCTCAAACCTCTTCCTCGGCTCCGGTCTCTTTCCGCTGAAGGCGCTGACGCGGCGCCAAAACCCGGTCCGCATCGGTGTCGCAACCGATATCGGCGGCGGCTCCAGCTATTCGATGCTGAAAACAATGGACGAGGCCTACAAGATCCAGCAGCTGCTCGGCGAGCGGCTGAACCCGCTGGAAAGCTATTACCTGATGACGCGCGGCAATGCCGAGGCGCTGTCGCTCGCCGACCGGATCGGCACGCTGGACCCCGGCACCGAAGCGGACCTCGTCGTCCTCGACGCGGCCGCGACCCCGGCCATGGCGCTGAAGATGGAAACGGTAAAGACCCTGCCCGAGGAACTCTTCCTGCTTCAGACGATGGGCGACGACAGAGCGATCGCCGAGACCTACGTTTCCGGCATTGCCTTGAAAACAGGGCTTTGACGATATCGGTTCCCCCCAACGAGGTACAGTGAAGACCGTCTGAGGCGGACGTTTCCCGTAACCCTTCTTTTGGGATTCATGTTATGGGCGATGGTCGCATTTAAACCTGTAGAAGGTTCGATTCATGGCAACTCCGCTCACCATCGACGATCTGAAAAAACTCGCGCAGCGCCGCGTGCCGAAAATGTTTTTCGACTATGCGGATTCAGGCGCCTGGACGGAATCCACCTATCGGGCGAATGAAAGCGATTTCGGTCAGATCAAGCTGCGCCAGCGCGTGCTGGTCGACATGAGCGACCGCACGCTCGAAACGACGATGATCGGCCAGAAAGTATCGATGCCGGTAGCGCTCGCACCGACCGGCATGACCGGGATGCAGCATGCCGACGGCGAGATGCTGGCGGCGCGGGCAGCGGAAGAATTCGGCGTTCCCTTTACCCTGTCGACGATGAGCATCTGCTCGATCGAGGACGTCGCCTCGGTGACGACGCGTCCTTTCTGGTTCCAGCTTTATGTGATGAAAGATAAGGATTTCGTCCTCGACCTCATCCGTCGCGCCAAGGCGGCGAAATGCTCCGCGCTGGTGCTGACCGCCGACCTGCAGATCCTCGGCCAGCGCCATAAGGACCTGCGCAACGGTCTCTCCGCCCCACCGAAACTGACCGCGAAACATATCTGGCAGATGGCAACCCGGCCCCTCTGGTGCCTTGATATGCTGCAGACGAAGCGCCGGTACTTCGGCAATATCGTCGGCCATGCCAAGAACGTCGCCAACGTTGCCTCCGTGCCCAAGTTTGCGCACGAGCAATTCGATCCACGGCTGTCCTGGGCTGATATCGCCTGGATCAAGGAGCAATGGGGCGGCCCGCTGATCATCAAAGGCATCCTCGATCCCGAAGACGCGAAGGCCGCCGCCGATACCGGCGCCGATGCGATCATCGTTTCCAATCATGGCGGCCGTCAGCTCGACGGCGCCCCCTCCTCGATCAGCATGCTGCCTGCGATCGTCGACGCCGTCGGCGACCGCATCGAAGTCCACCTCGACGGCGGCATCCGCTCCGGCCAGGATGTGCTGAAGGCCGTGGCGCTCGGCGCGAAGGGCACCTATATCGGCCGCCCCTTCCTCTACGGGCTTGGCGCCATGGGCAAGGAAGGCGTCACGCTGGCGCTCGACATCATCCGCAAGGAGATGGACATCACGATGGCCCTCTGCGGCAAGCGCGACATCAACGACGTGGATGCGTCGATCATATCGGGGCGCGGCTGAGAGAAGTCGGCATTTGCTGAACGCCCCGATGGGTCGGCAAGATCTTCGACCTGCGCAACGGCATGCGATTCAGCACAGCGGCCGGCCGTCACCCGCGGTGAACAGCAGGATCGCAAAAATCACGAGACAGATGGCGAGCGCCAAACGCTGCCGCCAAACGATGCGGCGCGATCCGGCAATCCGCCTCTCGAGGCCGGGCGGTGTCCCGTCAGGCTTGCGAAGCTGCATCCGGGAGAGCAGGTCGTCGACGGCGGCAAGACCGGCGGCCTCTGTCTCATGGCTCGACGCGAGGCGAAACAACAGCGCATCGAAAAGGAGATGGATCGCCAGCGCAAGGACGATCCCGCAGAAGACGAGCGTCAACAGCCAGCCGAATGCTGGAGCGAAACCTCGATATCCCTGAGTGATCGGGCCGATAATCAGCGGCAACAGCGCTGTCAGCCCGCAGACGATCGAATTGCGGCCGAGATTTCGCGCAGCAGCCGAGGCCTTGGCATTCCATTGCGTCATTGCAAGCCCTCCGTCACGGCATGGATGCTTTCCTCGGGCAGATGAACACGCCGCCCCGCCCTTTCGATCAGCCGCAGCGCTTCTGCTGGAGTTTCGCAACGTCGGCTGATGAGCAGCCATCGCACGATGACGCCGGCGCTCCGCTGGAAACCGAGCGCACAGCAGACGAGGACCGGTCCCTGGTGGCGCGCAATCTCGATGAGGTTCGCCGCGGCTCGCGTCTGGATCTCGTCGAGGCCTGTCAGATCGAGGGTGGGAAAACTGCACCAGCGCCTTGATGTCCCGCTTGGGCGCTGAAACTCGCCGGTGATGTCGATCACCGTGGCGAAATGGTCGGCCTCGTGGCGGCGCGGAAAGCGGCCGAGATGGACACCGTCAATGATCATCACGGATGCCGGCATTTTGCGTGTCCAGAGCCAAACGTTGATGACAGCGCCGAGCCGGTAGGGCGCCAGTAGCCAGCGGCTGGCAAGCGCGGCCCGGCCATCGGCGCGTTTCAGGAATATCTGCGGGCCGGCGCCGAGATATCCGGCTGCGACGATCGCCAGCGCAACCGCCGGCCAGAGCAACAGAAGCGCTGCGGCCGACAGAGGAGTAAAGAGCGCTGCAAGGCCGAGAAATGCGAGAGCACCGCACAGATAATAGATGCCGAGACGGCGCGACTTCGGATCGTCGCTCAACGCAAAATTGGCAAGAGGCGAACCGGCATCGCGTGGGAAAAGCCAGGCGGCAAACAGACCGAGCAGCACGCCGGTCGGTATGTCCATGACGTGATGCTGCCACGTCGTCAGCACGGAGGCGCCGATGAGGAAGCACCAGCAGTGCCAGAGAAGCCGGGCCCTGCGCGGCAGCCGGCTGCGCAGATGGTCCCAGATCACCACCAGCAGCGCGATATGCAGCGACGGCGCCTGGTTGAACGGCTTGTCGAAGCCACCGAGGACAGCAAACATGAAACCGGGCAGGCCGCTCGTGGCCGGCCGCACGAAGATTGCTTCGAGCGGAAACGCGATAAAACAGGCGACTGCGATTAACTGGATCGTCAGATAACGCCTCGCCAGCATATCCACATCGCGCGGCGTCGTGTTGATGAACAGGCAGAGCCCGTAGAACAGATTGATCGACCAATATGGAATGATCGTCCATCCCAAGAACGGAATGGCGCTTTCCCATGCGAAGGCAATGTTCGACACATCAGCGCGTTGCGACGCCAGCCAGTTGGCGCCGCCATAGGTCAGATAGAAGAACGGCGCCAGGAAGGCGAGCCAGAACGCCGCCCGCTTCATAACCGGCGCTGTTCGGGAAAGAGGAGAATGTGCCTGCCCCAACGGCGTTGCCCTCAAACTCTCTCCGCCAGCGAGACGGTGAAAATGCCCCACTGGTCGATGCGCTGTTCGATCTTGCGGAAACCGGCTGCGGTGACCAGCTGGTCCATTTCCTCTTGCGTGCGCCGCCGCATCACCCATGCCTGACCGCCGCGATGAGAGGTGAGCGCGCGGGCAATCATCTCCAGCTGTGGATGCCATGGCTGGTTGGTGTAGACGAGCAGACCGCCGGGCTCCATCGCGCTGGCGACCCCCTCGAGCGAAGCGGCGATCATCTGATTGTCGGAAAACAGCTCATACAGGCCGGAGACGATCGCGAGGTCCGGAGCCGGCGTGATTGCGGCCAGCCCCCCGCCGTCAAAGGCATCCTGCTGGCGGAAGCTCACAAAATCACTGAGGCCGCGCGCGGCGATGCTGTTGCGGCCGGCCTCGACGTTGATGAGGGAATAATCCTGCAGCCGCACGCTATCGGGACGCACTGCAGCGGTCTCGATAGCATCAAGGACATATCGCCCGTGCCCGGCCGCTATGTCGAGCATATGAGTGCTGCGGCCGGCGGCTTTCAGGCGCTGCAGCCCGTGGTCGATCAGTTCCTGCAAATGCAGCTTGCGTTGCCTGATGCCGCGCCAGCCGACCGCCTCGAGGAACACCCGGTCGATCAACCGCCCGCCGGGACCGAGCCCGCGCGGCTTGTTTTCGTAGACGTAATCGAGCGTCGAGCCGGAATCGAAACCCGTCTTGACGCCGGTCCTTATGCCTTCGGACAGCAGCGCGCCGATCCTGATGTTGAGGCGGCTGAGCGCCCAGTACATGCCGCGTGCGGATGTTGCATCCAACGGGCTCGCGAGCCGGTCGGCTTCGTCCTTGGTATAGCCCTGGACATGGGCGGTGCGCAGGTCGGCAGGCGCCCGGGGCTCAGCGAAACGCGCATCGATAAAACGACGGATTTCGGCCAGCGCAATCGCGCGATCCTTTTCGCCGAGCGTGTCGTGGTAGAAGCCGGCAAACACGTGCCGTTCCTTGATGCGGCTGCCGAGGTTTTCGTAAAACCGGTGCTGCGGCGTGTGTCGTACCACCCAGTCGCTGCCGGAGATCAGCAACTGGGTCGGAACGGTGATGGCGCGGGCGTCGTCGACTACGCGGGCCGCCGCCTCGTAGAGCTGCAGCAGAATGTTGGAGGCAATCGGCCGCGTGATCAATGGATCGGATTCAAAAGAGGCAATACGCTCGGGATCATGCGTCAGAAACTTCGCCTTGACGTAAGAATTGACGAAGAATGTCCCCTTGAACTTTTCCCAGAGCGCAATGCCTTCCTTGGCGAAAGGCACATAGAGCTTGACGCTGAAAGCCGGTGAGGCCAGCACCAGCGCGCGGATCGGCGGCGCATAGTCGTGCACCCAGGTGGCGGCAAGGACGGCGCCGACGCTCTGCGCAATGACGGCGATGTCTTCGACCGCAGTACCGCTGGTCTCGCTGACATGGCGGACGAAGCAATCGAGATCACGCGCCGAGGCAGCGAAGGATGGCGAATAACCGCGCTCTCCCGGCGAACGTCCGTGACCGCGCGCGTCCCAGGCGTAGAAGGCAAAATCATCGAGGCCGAGCTCGGTGGCGAGATGAGCGACGCGGCCGCTATGCTCGTGGCCGCGATGGAGAAGAATGATGGCGCCCTTCGGTGAAGCACCGGTCGCAGGCCACGTCCGATAAAACAGTCGAGTCCCGTCATGCGATGCGAATTCGGATTCATGCATGGGTCTGGTCGTCGAGGACGGTTGCTCGCTGTCGGTAGTCTGCAGCACGGTCGTCTCCAATTCTGATCAGTGGATAGGTTGCATCTATTGCCGGCAACAGTGAGTTGCTTTCATTGCAAAAGTCTAGCTGCAAATGATAAGTCCTTTGGGTGAGCCGATTTGAAGTGCGGGCTTTCCCACAGCTACGATGATCCGCACGGACCCAGCCGGGATAGACTGTTCAAATGCCGCGAAATTCCACTGAGGTACCATGTCTGTTTATCAATTGAAGTCCCGGTTTCAGAATATTCTTCGCCCCCTGGTGCGCTCGCTTGCGACACGAGGTGTTACCGCCAATCAGGTGACTTCTGTTGCTGCCGCCGTCTCGGTTGCACTTGGGCTTTTCCTCAGCGTCGCCCCGCTTCCGCATTGGTTCGTGTTGGTGCCTGCATGGTTTCTACTGCGCATGGGCCTCAATGCCATTGACGGCATGCTCGCGCGCGAACATGGGCAAAAGAGCATTTTGGGCGCCTATCTCAACGAGATCGGTGACGTCGTGTCGGATGCCGCCCTTTATTTCCCGTTTGCGCTCATCGATCCGAACGATCTGATGCCGGTCATGGCTGTCATATTCCTCTCGGCACTGACGGAATTTGCCGGCGTCCTGGGTCAAACGGTTGGGGCAAGCCGGCGTTATGACGGGCCGCTGGGCAAGAGCGACCGTGCGGTGCTTTTCGGCGCGCTCGGCATCTTTGTCGCCGTTGGCGGCACGTTTGCCGCATGGACCTCATGGCTTTGGGCCGTGGTGGCCCTGCTTCTCGTATGGACCACCATCAACCGTATCAGCGCCGGTATTCGGGAGTCGCAAACGGCCACCCGATAGAAAGCGCGGAGCCGATCGGCCGCCCGTTCTTTCACTGGCAGTGTATTTCGAAACTAGTGTTGAACGCTGCTTCTTACGAGTTGCTTGGTTGGCGCTTCTTCCAAGCCACTCTCCGCCTAACGACCTATTAAATACAGCCTCTATTTTTTTCCGCTCCCTTGAAAGCAAAAAAGCGGTGCTTTATGTCTTAGTCATGGCAAACGTGAGCAAGACACAGCATCCATCGCAGTTGCGCTACGTGCTGGCACCGGATGATCATGCCCGCCAGGCGCTTGATGACACCATCGCCGCCTACCGCAGGATGATCGACATCCTCGCTGAAATCATCGACGACAAGGCAGGCGCCAATCTCGTCGTCCTGCACGACCTTGCCTATGAAACCGTGCGCGAACAAACGGGCCTGCCGGCACGGCTGGTCACACTCGGCCTTCGCGATTTCGCTGCCAATCGCGGCATGATCGTCGACCCGCCGCAAATGCCCCTCGACGACAAGCTCTTCGCCATCAAAGGCCCTTCGGATCTGACCATCGCCACCGTGCATGGACGCGTTGCCGTGCCCTTCGATGTCGCCGGTTATTCACGGGGATGGGAGAGCATTTTTCCGGCCTACCTCGTTGCAGAGCCGGATTACGAGATCCATATCGGCGTCACGCCGAATTCCGCTCGGATGGAGGAAAACATGACGAATGAAGGCATTCTATCCCGCATGGGCCGTCTGATCGCGGGCATCGCGAATGCAGCGGTCGACAAGGCGGAAGGCATCAACAAGATCGCCGTCATCGAACAGGCGATCCGCGAGATCGACGCTGCGGCTGATGAGGCCCGCACCGATCTCGGCAAGGCGCGCGCCGAGGAATATCGCATCCAGAGCCGCAGGGACGAGATCGTCGGAGATATGAACGCGCTCGACGGAAAGATCCGCCTCGCCGTCTCTTCCGGGCGCGATGATCTGGCAAAGGCCGGCGTCGCCCGCCAGATCGATCTCGAATCCCAGATCGCCGCGCTCGACAAGGCGCTGGCCGATGCCAGGCAGCAGCTGGACGAAGGCCAGAAAGCCCTACAGGCCGTGCTCGCCACGCGCCGCGAGGCCGACGCCCGCCTTGCCGATTTCAAGCGCAGCATCGCCAGACATCCCGAGGACGCCGCTACAGGCCATAGCCGGCCCGCGCCGGGCGCCGATGCTGCCCGGGCTGCGGCGGCGGTGTCGCGGCTGACCGGCGTTCCATCAGGCGACCATATCAACAGCTCCGAACTGGATGAACTCGACCGGCTGCATCGCGAACAAGCGATCGAAGCACGCCTCGCACGCTTCAAGGCGGATAACCGGTAACGCCGATGGCACTTCTTTTCGCCCCTGAATGTGCCCCCTTCGCCATCGCCGCCGCCGTGCTCGCAGGCCTGACCGCGATCGAGATGCTCGCGACCGTCATGGGTTTTTCGATCATGGAATTTCTGGGAAAACCGGATTTTCATGGCCATGACGGGTTTTCGGGCTATCTGTCCTGGCTCAACGTCGGCGGCGTTCCCCTGCTCATCCTCATCATGCTGGCGCTCGGCTTCTTCGCCATGACGGGCTTTGCCATACAGGCCGTCGCCAACGCCTTCTGGGCGCCGCTTCCCGCCGCCGTCGCCGCCGTTCCCGCCATCTTGGTCGCCGTGCCCATGGTCAGGGCGTCGAGCAGAACCGTGGCGCGGCTCGTTCCACACGACGAGACCTATGCCGTCGATCTCGACACATTGATCGGCCGGACCGCCGAAGTATCGCTCGGCCCGCTTGATCAGGGACTGCCGGGGCGCGTCCGCGTCAAGGACCAGCATGGAAACTGGCACGTGCTGAGAGCCAAGGCCGCCAGAGATCAGGAGCCTCTCAAGGTTGGCACGGAGGTTCTCCTCGTCGATCGCACGGCAGATGTATTTATCGCCATTCCCGCACTGGCGGACCCCGCCGCAGCGGACAATCAATCTTTCAGGGAGCAGCCATGATGTATGACATTATTCTACCGGCCGGCATTGGCATCGTTCTGATCTTCGGCATCGGTTTTGTTCTCGCCTCTCTCTATACGCGCTCCAGCCGCGACGAGGCCTATGTGCGCACCGGCCTCGGCGGCCAGAAGGTCGTGCTCGACGGCGGCTCCGTCGTCCTGCCGATCTTCCACTCCATCGCCAGGGTCAATCTGAAGACACTGCGCCTCGAGGTTCGCCGCGGCGAAGGCGATGCGCTGATCACCAAGGACCGCATGCGCGTCGATATCGGCGCCGAATTCTACGTCCGCGTTAAACCCGACGCTTCGTCGATCGCGCTGGCCGCCCAGACGCTCGGCAGCAGCACCAACGACGCCGAGGCGCTTCGCATCTTGATCGAAGCGAAATTCGTCGACGGCCTTCGCTCGGTGGCGGCGACCATGAATCTCGACGCGCTGCAGGAACAGCGCATGGATTTCGTCAAGGCCGTGCAGGAAGCCGTCGGCGCCGACCTCCAGTCGAACGGCCTCGAGCTTGAATCCGTGTCGCTGACACGCCTCGACCAGACCGACATCAAGCATTTCAACGCTAACAATTTCTTCGACGCGCAGGGGCTGGCGGCGCTGACCCGCATCACCGAAGGCCGCAAGAAGGAGCGCAACGAAATCGTCCGCGACACCGAAGTCGCCATCGCCCAGAAGGACCTGGAGGCCCGCCAGCAATCGCTGGCCATCGAGCGGACCAAGCGCGAAGCTGAACTCAACCAGGAACGCGACATCGCCAACAAATCCGCGGCGACCCGCGCCGAAACCGCACAACAGGAACAGGCGGCCAAACGCGCCGAGGAGGAAGCCCGCATCGCCGCCGAACAGGCGATCGCCGAGCGCGAGGCAGCCGCCAAGCAGGCCCGCGAAAGCGCAAACATCGATGCCGCCCGCGCCGTCCAGCAGCGCGATACCGAAGCCAAGCGCGACCTTCAGATCGTGGCGCAGGAAAGCGCGATTGCCGTCGCCAACAAGAGCCGTGAAGAATCCGAAGCCAAGGCCACCGCCGAAATGGCCCGCGCCCGGGCGATCGCAGCGGAGGAAAAGGTCGGCACCGCCAAGGCGATCGAAATCGCCGAGCGAGAAAAACAGATCGCCGTGATCGATGCCCGCAAGACCGCCGAAACCGAAGCGACCGCCGTCACCGTCGGCGCCGAAGCCGAGAAGCAGGCGGCGATCGACCAGGCGGAAGCCATCAAGACGCTTGCGACCGCGGAAGCCGATGCGGCGATCATCAAGGCCAAGGGCATTCTCGAAACCGGCCGGGCTCAGGCCGAAAGCGAGGCGCTGCTCAACGAGGCCCGCAACAAGCTCAGCCAGACCATCATCGAGTTCGAAATCACCCGCGAGCGTATCCGCATCATTCCCGAGGCGCTCGCCGAAGCGGTCAAGCCGATCGAGAAGATCTCCGATATCCGCATCTTCGACACCGGCGGCATGCTCGGCCGCGGAAACGGCGCGAACGGTGAAAACGGCATTGGTCTCGGCGACGGACTGGCCGGCCAGTTGCTCTCCTATCAGGCCAACAAGCCGATCCTCGACAAATTATTGAAGGAGGCCGGCTTCGACGGCGACAACGCCATCTCATCCCTGCTTGGAACTCTCGATGGAGCAAAACCGACAATCCCAGCCGCGGCTCCGGCAAAACAGGCAATCCCGCCCGCCACTCCGGTAAAGCCCGTAGCATCGGCCGCGGCTCCCGTACAAACGATCGCTCCTCACGCGCCCGAGAAGGATTGATCGCAGCGCAGGTAGGGCCGGGCTATCTCACCCAGCCCGTTGCAAGCGCACTGGCCCAGTCGGCACGGCCCCTTTCGGCGGCCAGTGCCGACTGGGCCATGTGGTCGTAGGCGACAGTTCGGAACTGCCACATCCATCCGGCTGCCGTCTTTTCCAGGATAGCGTAGCTCGCCAGCGGATGGCCGGCTTCGACCTTGTGATAATAGGGCAGCACATCGTCATAGGCGGGGCAGCCCACACTGCCGGGATTGACGATCAGCCGGCCGTCCGAGAGTCGGACGGCACGGGGAATGTGGCTGTGGCCGCAGAGGATCAGCGGCAGGTCGATGCCTTCGGCGAGCGCCTCGATCGCTTCGAACGGCTTGAAGAAGACTTGCCCCTGCGGCGAAACGGACTCCAGCCAGTAGAGATTGTCGTCTTTCGGCGTCGCATGGCAGAGATAGGCCTCGCCGCGATATACGGCATCGAACGGTAGACCCCGCAGCCACTCGAGGTGGGACGGCGTCAGCTGCCGGTAGGCGGCAGCATCCGAGGCATGCATAGAGGCGGGATCCTGCTCGATCAGATAGCGGTCGTGATTGCCCCGAACCGAGGTCAGCCCGAGAGGTGTCAGCAGGTCAGCCGTTCGGCCTGCCTCCAGCGGCCCGCTGAAGAAATCGCCGAGATTGACGACGTCCTCGATTCCATGAGCCCGGATATCGGCAAGCACCGCCTCGAGTGCAAGATGGTTGCCGTGAATATCGGCGATTGCAGCAAACCTCATTTAGCTGCCGCGATAAGTTGAATAGCCGTAAGGCGAAAGCAGGAGCGGCACATGGTAATGCGCCGTGACATCGGCGATGCCGAAGCGGATCGGCACGAGATCCAGGAAGGCCGGATGCGGCAGCGGCGTGCCGCAGGCCCTGAGATACTCGCCGGCGTGGAAGACCAGCTCGTAGATGCCTACGTGAAAATTTTCGCCCGCAAGGATCGGGCCACCGTCGACTCGGCCGTCCGCATTGGTCTCCACCGTTTTCAGATGTCTGCGGATATCGCCGTCGAGCTGGAAAAGATCGATCCTGAGCCCATTGGCGGGCTTGCCAAGGGCGGTGTCGAGCACATGTGTCGTCAGTCCGGTCATGGGGCTGGCTCTTTGATGACATAGGGGGGGTCGAAGAAGAATTCCTCCAGATTATTGCCAGGGCCGTCGCGGTCGACGACCAGGAAATCGGAGGTTTGGCCGAGCGCCATCAGCGGATGATGCCACACATTGCGGCGGTAGTTTACACCCTGGTCTCCGCGCGCGAAAAACACCTGCGGCCTGCCCGGACGTCCGCCATCGTCCTCGGAGACGACGACGAGGAATGGGCGGCCGGAGATCGGCGAGAAACTCTGACTGCCGAAGGGATGGCGTTCCATCATGTCGACGTCATAAGGGAAGCTGCGCGGCTGGCCGCGAAAGAGATTGATGATGACGCGCGCGCCCTCGCCCGCCGCCTCCGCCGTGGCCAGCGCATGGAAGCGTTCGGTCGTGCCGCCGTTGATGAGCCGCATCGAGGCTGGATCGGCTTCGATCACTTCGCCGAAAGGAGCAAAGGCCGATCTGGTAAGCGGGCGGATATCGAGAAAATCAGCCAATGGGTTCACTCACCTTCGGCGTGCCAGTGACGAATAGCGTCGATCTCGACGAGAAGTTCCGGCAGCGTGCGATAGGTTGCATCCCAGATGTCCGGGGGATCGAGGGCGAAGACGTCTTCCAGGATACGGTTGCCCGTTCCGCAGATTTTCGTCCACGGCAGAGTGGGATGCTCGGTTGCGAATTCCGGATGGGCTACGAGCAGTCGGGAAGCAGCCGCGCCGATAGTGAAGTGGCAGAAGGCGACCGCCTTGAAGGTGAGATTATCCTCGGCGAAGGCCGCCTCATCCATTCCGCCCACGAAGTATAGTGCTTCGGCTGCCGCCTTCTGCATTTCATTGAGATAGTCGATAGCACGAGGCTCGTTCATTTGCCCTCCGGCAACATCGATGTCAGGCGCAGCAGCGCGATCCGTTCGACCTGTGTCGTGGCGGTCGCGAATTCTTCATCCAGGTCATTGCCGATCCGCCTTTCGAAGGCCGAAAGGATATCGTCCTTGTCGAGCCCTCTGACGGCGATGATGAAGGGAAAGCCGAATTTTTCGACATAGGCTGCATTAAGTTCGGTGAAGCGGGCATGTTCGGCCGGGCTCAGCCGATCGAGACCGGCGCCGGCCTGCTCCTTGCGGCTGTCCTCCGTGAGTTCGCCCGCTATCGCCAGACGCCCGGCAAGATCGGGATGGGCACGCAGCACGCCGAGACGCTCCTCCCGGCTTGCTGCACGGAAGACGGCGGCAAGAGCCGCATGCACGCCTGATGTCGTCAAAGGCTCCCTCAGACCCCCGGCGTCATAGGCGCGTTCGGCGATGAAAGGCGAATGCTCGAAGACGCCGCCGAAGCGGGAAACGAAATCCTCGCGCGACAACATCAGAGCGCATCCGGCTGATGATTCTTGTGCCAGTGCTCGGCGATCTCGATGCGGCGCGGAATCCAGACCTTGTCATGCTTCAACACATATTCGATGAAGCGCTTCAGAGAGGCTGCCCGGCCCGGACGCCCGACGAGGCGGCAATGCAGGCCGACCGACATCATCTTCGGGCTGCCGTCCTTGCCTTCCTCGTAAAGCGTGTCGAAAGCGTCCTTGAGATAGGTGAAGAACTGGTCGCCGGCATTGAAACCCTGCGGTGTGGCAAAACGCATGTCATTGGTTTCGAGCGTATAGGGGATGATCAGGAAGGGTTTCCCGTCGACGCCCTTCACCCAGTAAGGCAGGTCGTCGGCATAGGAATCGGAGGAATAGAGGAAACCGCCCTCTTCCTGCACCAGTCGCAGCGTGTTGTCGGAAGGCTTTCCTTGATACATCCCGAAAGGCCGCTCGCCGGTGAGTTCGGTGTGCAGGCGCACGGCTTCGAGGATATGCTTGCGCTCGAGATCCTCGGGGAAATCCTTGTATTCCAGCCAGCGATAACCGTGGCTGGCGATCTCCCAACCGGCCTCCTTCATGGCCGCGACGGCTTCGGGGTTGCGCGCCATCGCCAGCGTCACGCCATAGACGGTCGCCTGCACCTTGAGACCCGTGAACATCCGCCAGAGCCGCCAGAACCCGGCGCGCGAACCATACTCGTAGATCGATTCCATGTTGAGATTGCGCTGCCCCGGCCAGGCCGCCGCACCGACAATCTCCGACAGCAGGTTTTCGGAAGCCGGATCGCCTTCGAGGATGCAGCTTTCGCCGCCCTCCTCGTAATTGATGACGAACTGCACGGCGACGCGGGCGTCGCCCGGCCACTTCGGATCGGGCGTCTGACGCCCGTAGCCGACGAGATTGCGCGGGTAGGTCTCGGATACCATCAAATCACCTTCTGAAAAGACGAAGGAACGGTATCATCCGCAGCCGGAATGTCGAGACGGAAACTGCATAGGAGAATTTCTCTTTTCAACACAACGACTTAGATCGACATCTGCTCAGGCGATCCTGCGCGCGCTGACCTTGCCCATCGGGTGGAGCGAGTGAACGCGGAAGGGACCGCCAGTGCCCTCCTCGATCATCAAAGCCACATTCGAAACGATCACCGGCTCCCTCAAGACGGGCTCGAAGATCGTTCCCAGCACTGGCTCGATGCGGGGCATGTCGATCGTGTTGATGGGGCCTGTCACCGGCATATGGAAGCGGAACTCCTCCATCACATAGGGATTGCCCCAACGATGCAGATTGGCGAATTGCGCCGCCGACAACCCGTCGGGATCGCTGCGTTCGATATCGGCTTCACTCAGCGGCGCCCGGAAACGATCGAACTCCTGAACGATCGCCGAAGCCAGATACTGGATCCGCTCACAGGGGGCGCTCGGCACCAGGCTGTAGAAATTGCCGAGCCGGGCGATTTCGAGACCTGGGATCTGGAAGGGAGCATATGTTCCGGCAAAACGCATAAGGTCGCGCAGGAGTTGCGATTCGGACGTCTCGGCGGAGAGGTGAAAAGGCGCTTTCAGAACGCCGTGAAAACCATAGCGCCGCGGCACCGCAGTATAAAAGGCGATCTCATGAATGCCGAGGCCGCGGACGGCCGGAGGCTCCACCATATCGCCTGAAAACACGTTTCGGCCAAGCCAATTAGCGGCCACGAGCGACAAGGGGTCGCTCGCCGGAGGCGTAAAGCAAATGGCATAGCGCATGCAATTTCCTCCATGAAGGAAGTGAGCGCCGGGGAAATCCGGCGCTGCCGATGCGCAAGCAGATAGGTGATTTGCATGACAGAATAACGAAACGCAGCTGTATCTAATTCACGTTTAACGTGAAGCGACAGCGATATGGCTTGATATCGCGAAGCTTTCCGGCAGCGAAAATTCGCAATCTGTGTCGCCTGCCATACAAACCGCAGCCTCCGCCAGCCGATGGGCCAGCCCGAAGCTCACCTTGAAACCGCCGGTCAGTGCGATTAGTCGGGGATAGATGGGATGGCGGCCGATCATTGGATCGCGGTCGATGGCTTTCGGGCGAAGCCCCGCCCAACGTTCGATGACAGGGGCGCTGCGGAGCGCCGGCACGATCGCCCGCGCCGCCTCGATCAACGCGTCGAGCTGTGCATCGGTCGAGAGGGGGTCGTCGAAACGGTTCTCGCTGGTGCTGCCGACCGCCGCATGCCCCCCCTCATGCGCGACGACATAGAGTCCATCGAGGAAGATCGTCGGCAACGCCGGGTCGACATCTGCTTTCAATAGAGCCGCCTGCCCTTTCACCGACTGGCCGAGCGGCTGCTTCAAGCCCGGCGTCAGCCGCTGCAGCGCGGGAAAGGACTGATGGCCGGCGGCCAGGATGCAGCGGCCGAACGTGATGATTTCGCCGCCGATCTCGGCCGTCCCGCGATCGGGATTGAGATCAGCGACAACAGCATTTTCCATGATGCGCACATGTTTTGCCCGCCGCAGCAATGCGATGAGCGCTGAGATCAAGGAGCGGGGCGCAACACGGGCGGCGAGCGTATCGTGCACGAAGCCACTTTCGCCGGCAGATGCGTCAGGCCAACCATCGACCGGCGGCCTGTCGATGACATTCCAGTGGAAGCGGCGTTCGCCGGTCCGCCAATGGCGCTCGGAATCTTCGGAATGGCCGCGGGCGATGCGGTTGAGATGCGGTTTCGGCAACGGGATCAGCCGCCCCGACCTGTTGTAGCCGGCCGACAGCCCGGTTTCTGCTTCAAGCGCCGCAATTTCGGTTTCGAGCGAGACCAGCGCATCGAACTGGAATTGCTTTTTCTCCGACCACCGGTCCGGCATATGCGGCATCAGCGCGCCGAGCAGTCCGCCGCTCGCGCCTCCGCCCAGTCTGCCGGCGTCGGCGAGGACGGTGCTGATGCCGCGGCGTTCGGCATGAATGGCCGCCCAGAGACCCATGATGCCGCCGCCGACGATCAGCAAGTCGCAAGAAGATTGACCGGACGTGGGCTGAGGACTATCGGCTTTTTCCATGAGAGACGTGAACCCCGATGAGATTGGCGCGGGCGCGCCGCAGCCGCTCGAATGGCGCGACGGCGATATGCCCTATTCCACCGCCTTTGGCGATCATTTTTATTGCCAGACCGATGGCCGTCTGGAATGCGGCCATGTCTTTCTCGCCGGCAACGGCCTGCCGGAGCGTTGGCACGGCCAGCGGGATTTTGCCATCGGCGAACTTGGCTTCGGCACCGGCCTGAACTTCGCCGAGACCTGGCGGCAGTGGAAGCTCCATCGCGCAGACGGCCGGCACCTGCATTTCATTTCCTTCGAACTCCATCCGATGCGCGGTGAAGAGATCGGCCGGGCGCTCTCGCATTGGCCGGAGATTGATGCGGAACGTGAGGCGCTGACCGCAGCCTGGCCTCAAACACCTGCTGGTACCGTCTCGCTCGATCTCGATGGCCAGACGCGGCTCAGCGTTGTCTGCGGCGCGGCACTTGACGGCGTCGCCGCGGCAAAACCCGGCTTCGACGCCTGGTATCTCGACGGTTTCGCGCCCTCGCGCAACGGCGACATGTGGTCGGAAGAGCTGATGCGTGAGGTCGCCGAAAAGACTGTGACCGGCGGCACCTTCGCAACTTACGCCGCAGCCGGCTTCGTGCGCCGCAACCTCATCGCCGCCGGCTTTGCGGTCGAACGCCGCCAGGGCTTCGCCGGCAAGCGCGAAATGCTCTGCGGCATTAAGGCAACCGCTCGGTAAGCCCTACGACTTCCATTCGATGGAGATCAGTAACTCGTGCGCTCCGGCTGCAGCTCATCCCTGCCGAGCCATTGCCGGATCTTCTCCTCCAGAAGTTCCGGGCTGATCGGCTTCGACATGTAATCGTCCATGCCGGCGTCGAGGCAGGCTTCGCGGTCGCTTTCGAGGGCATGGGCGGTGACGCCGATGATCGGCACCCGGTGGCCCTGCCCCTTCTCCCTTTCGCGGATCGTCTGGGTCGCTTCATGGCCGTTCATGACGGGCATCGAGACGTCCATCATGATGATGCGTGGCGTGTGGCTTTCCCAGGCGGCGACGGCCTCCTGCCCGTTGTTGACGACCAGGAAGGAGAGGCCCGTCGACTGCAGTATCTGGGTGAAGACGATCTGGTTGACCTCATTGTCTTCGGCAACCAGCACGTCGACGAATTCGGCCGCCCGCTTTTGCGGCTCGGGCGCAGTTGCAAGTGCAGACGCCGGCACGGCCGCTTCCGCCCGCAGCCGGGCGATATCGGCTTCCGACGCCTGTTTGACACGGCGGGCGCGGACGACCTCGACGACAGTATTGCGCAGCACGTTGGCGCGTGCCGGTTTCATCAGATGCGCATGGCCGTTCAGCGCGGCGAATTCCTTTTCCGTGCCCGAAATATCCATCGACGTGAGGAAGATGATCGGCAGCTCGACGAAGCGGGGATCGGCGCGCAGCCGGCGCGCGACGTCGGCGCCGTTCATGTCGGGCATGTGATAGTCGAGCACGACGGCGTCGACGGTGACCCCGAGATCGGCCGCTGCCTCGAGGATCGCCAGACCGGTGCCGCCACCTTCGGCAGCCACTCCGTCAAAGCCCCAGAGCGAGAGCTGCTCGGTCAGGATGCGCCGGTTCACTTCATTGTCGTCGACGACGAGGATGCGCGCGCCCTGCACATTGATCGGCAGCGGCTTCGGTTCGAGGCGGGCGGCCGCCACCGCAAAAGGCAGGTTGACGGTGAAGACCGAGCCCTTACCCCATTCGCTCTCGACATTGATATAGCCGCCGAAGAGATCGACGAGGCCGGCGGTGATCGCGAGGCCGAGCCCCGTTCCCTCATGCCGGCGGGTCGACGAGGTGTCGACCTGCGAAAACTTTTCGAAGACCGATTCGAGCTTTTCTCGGGGAATGCCAATTCCGGTATCCTCGATGCGGATGATCGCCATGATCTCCCCGCCGGCGATCGTCTCGAAGCCGACATCGACGAAGACATGGCCGCGCTCGGTGAACTTGACGGCGTTGCCGACGAGATTGGTGACGATCTGGCGGAAACGCCCGGCGTCACCAATCACCGCGGCCGGCAGATCGGGTGCAGCCCGCACCAGCAGTTCGATGTTCTTCTCGGCGGCATGCGAGGAGAGGAGTGTCGCCACGTCCTCCACCGCTTCGGTGATATCGAAGGCGGCTTTGCGCAGTTTCATCTGTCCGGCATCGATCTTCGAAAAGTCGAGGATGTCGTTGATAATAGTCAGCAGGGCATTTCCCGACTTGACGATGATGTCGATGAAGGTTTTCTGGCGCGTGTCGAGATTAGTCTTGGCCAGCAGTTCCGCCATGCCGAGCACACCGTTCATCGGCGTGCGGATCTCGTGACTCATATTAGCAAGGAATTCGGATTTGGCGCGGTCGGCGGCTTCGGCGCGCGACAGGAGCTGGCGCAGTTCCTCCTCGCGGCTCTTGAGCTCGGTGACGTCGGTGAAAAGCGCCACCCAATGCTGTCCCTGGCTGACCGTCGCATCCATGTTCACCCAGCGCTCGCCACCGACATGGAAGACGGTGGAAATTGGCTGCCTGGCTGCGATATTCGCCCGCCACTCCTGCAGGATCTCATCCGCCGCATCGTGGAAATCGCCGCGTGCCGCGCAGAATTCGAACATGCCGAGCCAGCCCTGGCCGGCCTCGATATAGTGCGCCGGGATCTGCAGGATCTCGGCCATCGCCTCGTTGGACATTTTGATCATGCCGTCCTGGACGATGGCAAGGCCCTGCGACATGGCATGCGTCGCATCCCGCATCATTTCGCCGAGCCGCTCGAGGGCTGCGCGCGTCTCGTGGATTTCCTTTTCCCGTTCGCGCACCGCAGAAATATCGGCATAGGTGAGCAGAATGCGCTCGTTGGAGATGCGGCGGCTGTCGAAGATCACGGATTTGCCGCCCGCCCAGCCAAGCTCGATCGGCTCGGGCTCCTCGGCTTCGAACAGATGTTTGCGGAAGGCGTAGATCTCTTCCGGCGTCTGTGTCCCGTCGTAGCGGCCGAGCTCGTCATTACGGCGGATGACGTCGATGAACGGGCGGCCGTCGAAGCGATCGTCGAGCGGCAGTTCCCAGATGCTGTAAAATTCGTCGTTGACGTAGAGAATCCGGTGGTCGTTATCGAGGATCAGCACGCCGATCGGCAGCGAACGCAGAATGCTCTCGATGTCCCGATGCAGTATTTCTTGCTGTTTGCGCGATTCAATCAGCGCCTTCTCGCGTTCCTTGAGCGGCGAGATGTCGGAAAAGGAGCCGACGACATAGGTTCGCCCATCCGCCGTTATGACACGGTTGACGCGCGAGATGACGGGATACACATGGCCGCTATTGCTCGGCATCTCGCTTTCGAGCTCCACCGAAATGCCGTCCCTGAGCGCCAGCAGGTTTTCCTGGTAGATCGCCTCAGCACCTTCCGGCCCGAACATTTCGTGTTCGGTCATTCCCAGATATTCGGAGCGGGCGCGGCCGCTGAAGGTTTCATAATATTTGTTGGCATAGACCAGGCGGTGCTTGTCGTCGCGGACGAAGACCGCCACAGGCAGATCCTCCAGGACGGTGCGGAGAACGTCGAGTTCATTGACACTCTCTCCCCAGGCCGATTCCTCGGCGGCCACAGGCGTCGCGCCGTTGCGATAGGCTGCATTGACGACCAGCGGGCGTCCGTCGGCTGCAAAGATGCCGATCGGGTGATCGAGGTTCTCTAGTGCCTCGCGCACTTGGGCGAGATCGGCGGCACTTCCGAAATCGTTTACAGTCTTAGAGCTACCGGCAATCCCGGGCTTGCCGGCAATCCTCCCAAGAGCAACGGCACTGCGTTCGCGCGCTTCGAAGATGCCGAGCACATAAATCCGCTCCGGCGACGGCGAGAAGCTTTCGATCTGAATGCGCTCGTGATCGAGGCCAGCGGCATCGAAACAGATGGCATTTTCCTCGGTGCCGAACACCAGCGCGCGGCGCTCCTTGTCCTCGCGGTCCTCTTCCTCGGGGCGGTCGAAGAGTTCGCGGCTGCGCCTGCCGATGAAATCGGAAATCTCTCGGCCCAGGAAATCGGCATAGGCCTCGTTGACGGCGACATAACGCAGCTCGCTGTTCTTGACATAGGCCGGGGTGTCCAGATCGGCGATCCGGCGGCAAGCCAATTCCAGAATGTCCCCGGCTGATTTCAAGAAATCGTCGCTCCCGCAATGAATGGAATATCAACGACAAAGACTATAACGCCAAGGCTTTTAACAAGGTTTTAACCATAAATTTCGAAGGTGGAATTTTACAATCGGCGTACAGACCGGAGAGGCGCCGTATGCTGCACGAAACCGAAGGGATGACTGCAGCAACTGCGGCCGGCCGCAATCCGCTCTTTACTCCTGGCTGTCCATTGAAATCATGACTAAAATTTAATGCGGGCCGCCCTTGTGCGGCCATCGCTCCGCCGCGATCCGGGCGGAGTCTGGCCATGGCTTTATAGAAGCCAGTCTAGATAAGGAAGTTACCATGTCCGTTCTTCATAAGACCATGGCGACGGGCCTGATCGCGCTGACCTTTGCCGGCGCCTCGCTCGCCACTGCCACCACCGCCGATGCCCATCCGCGCGATGCCTTCTTTGGCGGCCTTGCGGCCGGCGTCGTCGGCGGCGCCCTGCTGTCGGAGGCCGCCCGCCCCGCCTACCCCGTCTATCCGGCTTACCCTGTCTACCGTCCCTACCCCGTCTATCGGACCTATTACCGGCCGCACTATTGCCACCTCGAATGGCGTTACGACCGCTGGGGCGAGCCCTACCGCGTGAAAGTCTGCCCGGAATAGCAAGACCGCATCCGGCGCCGCTTGACCTCCCGGCGGCGCTGGTCCAATCCTCCCGCAGGAGAATCAGCATGCCGGAACCGCTCAAGAAACTGCTGCATGAAGCGCTCGTCGGTGATATGGCCGATCACATTGCGGCCCATGCGCCCGCCTTCGACCGGGAACGTTTCGTAACTCTGGCGACCGATGGCCTCGCAGCCCTGGAACTGATGGAGCGCTCCGCATTGATCCGTGACGCGCTGCTTGCCACGCTTCCCGGAGATTTTCCTGAAGCAGCCTCTATCCTCAAGGCAAGCCTGCCGGCCGCCGACACGCCGGGACTCTCCGGCTGGATGCTGCTGCCGGTCAATCAGTTCATCGCCGCCCGCGGCCCCGATCATTTCGATCTCGGCCTCGACCTCCTCAAGGCGCTGACGCCGCATTTCACCGGCGAATTCGGCATCCGGCAATTCATCCATCGCGACCAGCAACGTGCGCTCGCCACCATTTCCACCTGGGTCGGTGATCCCGACCAGCATGTGCGCCGGCTGGCGAGCGAGGGAACGCGGCCGCGCCTGCCTTGGGCCATGCGCCTGCCGCAACTCGTGAAAGACCCCGCACCGATCCTGCCGATCTTGACCGCGCTGATGGATGATCCGGAGGATTATGTGCGCCGCTCCGTCGCCAACAGCTTGAACGACATCGCCAAGGATCATCCAGATCTGGTCGCCGCCTTTATCGCCGGCCATATCCACGGCGCGTCCGCCGAGCGCCGCCGGCTGCTGAAACACGCCTCTCGCACGATGCTCAAGAAAGGCCATGCGCAGGCGCTTGCCAATTTCGGTTTCGACGCGGCAACCGCGCTGACATGCGAGCTGCGCCTTCAGAACGGCGAAGTGGTGTTTGGTGAACGGCTGGATTTTGAAATCCGCCTGACCAATTCAGGCGAAACCGCGCACTCACTAATGATCGACTACGCCATTCACCACATGAAGGCCGACGGCTCGCTCTCGCCCAAAGTCTTCAAATGCAAGACGGTCACGCTCGCGCCGGGGCAGAGCCACGCAATCGAGCGCCGCCATGCCATGCGGCCGATCACGACGCGGCGCTATTATCCCGGCGAGCACCGCATCGCCGTGCTCGTCAATGGCGCCGAAAGCGCATCGGAAAGTTTCGTCCTCAGAATACCGTCGCCCGACCAGGGCTAATGCCTTTTTGTGCGCTGCACTTGACTTTCCACGCAAACTAGCCCAAATGCGGCTCAGCTTTCACCCTTCCGGCCGCCGCGTGAGCGTGCCCCTGCTCAAAATACGAAACGCAGGAAGAAGGGACAAAAGCGCATTTCGACAGAGCGCCGCACTCTCAAGAGCGGCCAGAAGCGCTGGAAAGCTTTTTCCAACTTGCAAGTTCCCACTTCACGCGGGGTTCTTGACGCCAGAATGAAACCGGATCGCATGGTGCGTTCCGGCGCTAGTCGTTGTGGCGCCCCGAAAGGTTATGCCTTGACTAATTTTGAATCGCTTGGTGTCTCCAAGCCGATCGTCGCCACCTTGTTCCAGCTCGGCATCGAAACGCCGACGCCGATCCAGGAACAGGCCATTCCCCTCCTCATTTCGGGCCGCGATCTGATCGGCCTTGCCCAGACCGGCACCGGCAAGACCGCCGCCTTCGGCCTGCCGCTCATCGAAAAGCTGCTCGCTGACGAGCGCCGCCCCGACAACCGCACGACGCGGACGTTGATCCTGGCGCCGACCCGCGAGCTGGTGAACCAGATCGCCGAGAACCTGAAGAAGTTCATCCGCAAGTCGCCGCTGCGCATCAACGTCGTCGTCGGCGGTGTGTCGATCAACAAGCAGCAGCTGCAGCTCGAAAAGGGAACCGACATCCTGGTCGCGACCCCGGGCCGCCTGCTCGATCTCGTCAATCGCCGCGCCATCACGCTGACGACGGTGCGCTATCTCGTGCTCGACGAGGCCGACCAGATGCTCGACCTCGGCTTCGTGCACGACCTGCGCAAGATCGCCAAGCTGGTGCCGAAGAAGCGTCAGACCATGCTGTTTTCGGCCACCATGCCGAAGGCGATCGCCGATCTCGCCGGCGACTATCTCGTCGATCCCGTCAAGGTCGAAGTCACGCCTCCCGGCAAGGCTGCCGACAAGGTCGAGCAGTATGTCCATTTCGTCGGCGGCAAGAACGACAAGACCGAACTGCTGCGCAAGTCGCTGACCGAAAATCCCGACGGCCGCGCCATCGTCTTCCTGCGCACCAAGCACGGTGCGGAGAAGCTGATGAAGCACCTCGACAATATCGGCTATTCCGTCGCCTCGATCCACGGCAACAAGAGCCAGGGTCAGCGCGAGCGGGCGCTGAAGGCCTTCCGCGACGGCAGCATCAAGACGCTGATCGCGACAGACGTCGCCGCCCGCGGCATCGACATCCCGGCCGTCAGCCACGTCTACAACTACGACCTGCCCGAAGTGCCCGACGCCTATGTTCATCGCATCGGCCGCACGGCGCGCGCCGGCCGCGACGGCATCGCGATCGCCTTCTGCGCTCCTGACGAAGCCAAGCTGCTGCGAGATATCGAGCGCCTGATGGGCATCGACATATCAGTTGCCAGCGGTGAACCGCCGGCACATATCAGCGCCGGCGGCCCGCGCCGAGGCAACGGCAATGGCAACAACCGCAATCGGGGCGGCAGCCAGGGTCGCGGCGAAGGCCGCGGCGATGCCAACCGCTCGGAGCATCGCGGCAGCCGCCAGGAACGCCGCCCGCGCCGCGAAGGCGAAGGCGGCGAAATCCGCGCCGGCGGCGAGGAGCGCCGCGAGCGCCGTCCTCGTCCCGAACGCTCAGGCCGTAACGAGGACTTCCGCGGTCAGCGCCGCGGCGAAGCAGCCCCGGATTTCGGCCCCGACAACGATCTGGCCTCGACCTCCGATTTCCGCCCGGCAAAGCCGCAGCGCCCTGCGCATAACGGTCCCAATGGCCATCATGCCAATGGCGAACCGAGCGGCCATCACCGCGGCAACGGCCGCCACGCTCACGGCCGCCCGGCCCGCAAGCACGGCGAAGACCGTGGACCGCATCAGGCTCAGGGCGGCGAACAGCGCCGCGACGGCAATGGCGGCAACCGCCGCGGCGGCTCGGGCTCTCGCAATGGCGGCGGCCAGCGCCGCGAACGCGCCTGAGCGCCGATTAATTCAAAGGAGAAAAGGCCGGACCTTCGGCCTTGAATATTAGGAGGCCGGAGCATCTGGTGGGATGCCCGGCCTTTCTCATTGTAGTGACGACAACACTGCGACGGCAGTACTCGGTCACGTTTCCCGGTTTCTGCCCGCACCCAGTTGACGAGATCGAAGCCTTCGCAGCGCCGGCGGGAGCCTTGCGGTATCAATGCGCTGTGAACCCGCCGTCGACGGGCAGCGTGACGCCGCAAAGAACCTCGCCGCGAAGCCGGACCGCTTGCGTCCCGGACGTTTGAGACCTAAATTGGCTCCATGCTTGACCATCCGTCCCGGCCATTGTCCCCGCCATCTATCCCAATGGATGCCCTGAGCGAAGTCCTGCAAGACTTTCGCTTGAGTGGAGTCAATTATGGACGCTGCGAGCTCAGGCATCCATGGAGCATCGCCTTTCCGCAACAACAGCTGCTTCGTTTTCACTTCGTCAGCCAGGGTTCATGCTGGATCCATACCGAAACCCACGGATGGCAGGCGTTGAACGATGGCGATCTGGTGCTGCTGCCGCAAGGTAACGCACACCGGTTGGCGAGCGCGCCTGATGTTGAGGGCGACTCGCTTAAAAGTTGCCAGATTACAAAATTGGGCAGCAACGTCTGCGACGTCGTGCGGGAAGGAACGGGCGCCACCAGCACCCTTTTCTGCGGTTCCATGGCTTTGGGCGCCCATGCGCTTAATCCGTTAATCGCCTTGATGCCCCCAATCATCAAGGGCTGCGATGTAGCCGGTAATGACCCGATCGTGGGCCCCCTGCTGGCCGCTATGTCGGCCGAGGCGACACAACCCCAGATGGGAAGTGCGACGGTCTTGTCGCGTATGGCGGACTTGCTCGCTGCGCGGCTTATCCGTTGCTGGGTCAACTGCAGCGGAGCCTCGACCACCGGCTGGCTCGCTGCCATCCGCGATCCCCAGATCGGTCGTGTGCTGGCGGCCATGCACCGAGATCCCGGCCATAACTGGACCCTTGAAAGCCTCGCTGGTGTGGCAGGCCAGTCGCGCTCGATCTTCGCCGAGCGCTTCAGCGCTATCTTGGGAGAAGGCGCGGCACATTATCTCGCCCGTCTGCGTATGCAGCTTGCCCGCGATTTGTTGGCGCAGAACGGCATGTCGGTCGCCGAGGTAGCCTCACGATTGGGCTATGAGTCCGAGGCGTCTTTTGCGCGTGCCTTCAAGCGCGTCACCAACCTTTCACCGGGGATTGTGCGTCGCACAAATTCCGGACGGACGGACATGGATTTCGGATTTTAAGACACATATCATCCTGAAAACTTCGTCTATGAAATCTCCGAACACAGGAGATCCATCTATGACGGACACAACATCACAATTCGACGAGGCTGCAATCGGCCTGGAGACGGCTGAACCATCCGCGTGGAGCGCGGCCACTTGGTTTGCCGTTGTTTCGATGGCGGCCACCAGCTTTGCACTGGTATCTGCTGAGTTCCTGCCGGCGGGACTGTTGACGCCAATGGCGCGCGATCTCGGCATTTCCGAGGGAACGGCCGGACAGGTCGTCACCGCCACCGCTTCCGTCGGAGCTGTGACGGCCCTTTTGAGCAATGTTCTTATCGGCAGACTGAACCGCAAGGTGGTGCTGGTCGGTCTCAGTGCGTTGGCAGTCGGCTCCAATATACTCGCATCTTTAGCGACCGATTTTTGGCTGTTGTTGTTGGGCCGGGCTGGGCTGGGCATCGCGTTGAGCGGCTTTTGGGCGCTTTCCGTGGCGGTCGTGGCGAGGCTGGTCGGCGCCAACGCGACAGGTCGGGGCATGGCTATCGTCACCCTCGGCGTTTCGCTCGCCACGATAGCTGCACCATCAATGGGTGCTTTGATCAGCGATTGGCTGGGATGGCGCAGCGCCATGGCGATGACAGCCGGGCTTGCCGCGCTTGCCATGCTGCTGCAGGTGCTCAGCTTGCCGACGCTCCCGGCAAGCACAAGCAACAGTCTCGCTGATGTTTTCCGGCTGACACGACGGCGCGGTGTTCAACTGGGAATGCTTGCTATCCTTTTGCTGATGACGGGACATTTTGCCGGATCGGTTTATGTGCGTCCCTTCCTTGAACAAGTGACGCTCCTTGAAACCAGATCGATCGCCCTGGCACTGCTCGGGTTTGGCATCGCCTCGGTGATCGGCAATCTTGCCGGTGGCCGGATGGCCGACGCGAGCATCCGCATAGCGCTCGCAGTCACGGCGGTGTTGATGGCTTTTGCCGCACTCGCTCTGTTGCTTTGGGGCGCTCATACCGCCGTCGCGTTTGCGCTCGTTGCGCTTTGGGGCTTTGCCTTCGGCATGGCGCCGGTAGTGCTGCCGACCAATCTTTCCCGCGCGGCCGCCGACGCTCTGGAGGCGGCGGGCAGCCTGATGGTCGTCTCCTTTCAGGTGGCCATCAGTAGCGGCGCGATTTTTGGCGGCTATATCGTCGACCACTACGGCGCTGCGGGACCATTGACGCTCACCGCTCTCCTGGCGGCGTCGACGGTTGCCTTGGCGCTGCTGCAGCCCCGCAGCTGATCGTCGCTTGCTGCTTGATGGGCCGAGTAGCGCTCTACGACGCTCTAGATATGAGGTCGTCGGCAATCGCCGGCGACCTCGCTCAGTTGAGGTTCAAGCCATCCGATTGTTCGACCTTGGCCCAGCCATCAGCCTATACGCTCGCCTGCGCTTGCTGAACGACCCTACGGTTTGTCATATATACGCCCATCACTACGATCGCGGTGCCGATGATCAACGGCAGCGTCAGCGGTTCCCCGAAGGCAACGAAGGCCTCCAACGCCACCGCCGGCGGCATCAGGTAGATGAGCGAGGCGGCGCGCGAGACCTGTCCGCGGCGGATGAGGTAAAGCAGCAGCCCGACACCGCCCATCGAGAGGCCGAAGACCGACCAGAGAAGCGCGCCACAGGCCTGCGCGGTGCCATCGAAATGCTGGTTTTCGAAGATCAGCGACAACGGCAGGGTGAGGATTAGCGCACCGACATACTGCAGCGTCGCGATGCTTCTGAGATCACCCGACTGCAAGTGTTTCTTTTGGTAAAGCGTGCCGTAAGTGACGGAGCCCATGGCGATGAGGTTGATCGCCAGCGGCAGCGCCGCATGGCCGAGATCGGCCGTCGCCGGATCGAAGAGCTTCGGCGAAATCGCGATGGCGATACCGATGAAACCGAGCCCGAGGCCGAGCTTCTGTGTCTGTTGCAACCGCTCGCCGACGAGAAAGGGCGCCGCCATTGCAGTCAGCAGCGGCTGCAGCGCCGCGATGATCCCCGATATGCCGGCCGGCACGCCATTGGCAATCGCCCACCAGAGGCCGGCGAGATAGAAACCATGCAGGAAGAAGCCGGAATAGATGGCGCGCAGCCACGTCGCCCGGCTTGTCGGCCATTGCGCCCGCATCAACAGGCAGAGCACCAGGAATGCCAGGGCCGACAGCGCGTAGCGTATCGAAAGAAAGGTGAAGGGCTCGGAATGCAGCGCCGCATATTTCGCCACCACCCATCCCGTGGACCAGAGCAGAACGAAGAGAGCGGGGGCAAGGCGATCGAGGGACATGGGGGCTCGCAAGAAAGATTCGCCGTGCTGATAACGGCACCCGGGCACCGCAGTCAAAGGCGAAGCGTTGATGCTTACGTGAAATTTCGCTGATGTTGCGGGCGACAGGCGGGGCCATGCCACCACGGCGAAGAATCACCGGCGCTTTCCCAATCTCCCTCATTCCTGTGCTCGTCACAGGAATCCAGTGCGCCCAAGATCCTTGGGCGCGGGAGACTCTCATCATCGTCACAGAGTCATTCACCGCGCAGACGCGCGGTG
This sequence comes from Rhizobium sp. BK049, assembly GCF_014193135.1. NCBI lineage: Bacteria > Pseudomonadati > Pseudomonadota > Alphaproteobacteria > Hyphomicrobiales > Rhizobiaceae > Rhizobium > Rhizobium sp. BK049. The sequence goes on along the minus strand of NZ_JACHYV010000003.1, from coordinate 309,498 downwards.
GCTGGATTCCTGTGACAGGCACAGGAATGAGGGAGGAAGCGCATGCACCCTTTAAACCGCTTGACCGAAAAACCATCACCTGCCTGCATTTTGCGCAGCCCCGGCAGACTGACCACCCTCTCCGCCGCGCCACCTCACTCCGAATGCCCGGATTTTTACCGTTTTCTCGCAGTGCAAAATCTTTTCCCCGAACTGCGCATGGTTCTTGCATTGCAATTTGCGTTGTATTCAAATGAACAAAAAAGGGGAGCCGCACCTTTGGCATTTGATGAAATGATTACCGGGGACGAAAGCCCCCGCCCGCCTTATGAAAAATATTTCGAGTGGTACAACAGCCAAGACCGGTCGCATCTGATTGCCAAGTCCCGCGACGCGGAAAACATCTTCCGGAAGACCGGCATCACCTTCGCCGTTTACGGCCATGCCGACAGTTCCGAAAAGCTCATCCCCTTCGATATCATCCCCCGCATCATCTCCGCCCGCGAATGGCGCAAGCTGGCCCAGGGCATCGAGCAGCGGGTGATCGCGCTCAACGCCTTCCTGGACGATATCTACCATAAGCAGGAGATCATCCGCGCAGGCCGCGTTCCGCGCGAGCTGATCGAGAACAACGTTGCCTTCCTGTCGGAGATGATCGGCTTCCGCCCGCCCGGCGGCGTCTACACCCATATCGTCGGCACCGACATCGTACGAACAGGCGAAGACCAGTTCTACGTGCTGGAGGACAATGCCCGCACGCCTTCCGGTGTCAGCTACATGCTGGAAAACCGGGAAACCATGATGCAGATGTTCCCGGAGCTCTTCCATGAGAACAAGGTTCAGCGCGTCGAGGATTACCCCTACCTCTTGCGCCAGAGCCTTGCGTCGCTTGCGCCTCCCGGCTGTACCGGCAAGCCGCGCGTCGCGGTGCTGACCCCCGGCATCTACAATTCTGCGTACTACGAACATTCGTTCCTGGCCGACATGATGGGAGTCGAACTGGTCGAAGGCTCGGACCTGCGCGTCATTGACGGCAAGGTGAAGATGCGCACGACCCGTGGCTACGAGGCGATCGACGTGCTTTACCGCCGTGTCGACGACGATTTCCTCGATCCGCTGACATTCCGGGCCGATTCCGCCCTCGGCATCCCCGGTATCATGGATGTCTACCGCTCCGGCAACATCACCATCGCCAATGCGCCGGGCACCGGCATATCGGACGACAAGGCGATCTATTCCTACATGCCGGAGATCGTCGAATTCTATACCGGCCGCAAGGCGCTTCTGGAAAACGTCCCGACCTGGCGCTGCTCGGAAGCATCAAGCCTGAAATACGTGCTGGAGCACTTGGAGGAGCTCGTCGTCAAGGAAGTGCACGGCTCCGGCGGCTACGGTATGCTTGTGGGACCGACGGCATCGAAGAAGGAACGCGCAGATTTCGCCGAAAAGCTGAAGGCCAAACCGAACAATTACATCGCCCAGCCGACCCTGTCGCTCTCCACCGTGCCGATCCTCGTCAACAAGGGGATCGCGCCGCGCCATGTCGACCTTCGTCCCTATGTACTCGTTTCCGACAAGGTCCAGATCATACCGGGCGGTCTCACCCGCGTGGCGTTGAAGCAGGGCTCGCTGGTGGTCAACTCCAGTCAGGGCGGCGGCACCAAAGACACCTGGGTACTGGAGGACTGATGCTCGGAAGAACTGCAAACGGCCTCTACTGGATGTTCCGTTACATCGAGCGCGCCGAAAATATCGCCCGCCTGATCGACGCCGGGCTGCGCATGTCGTTGACCCGCAGCAGCGCCGGCGACGACAACTGGGATGGCGTACTGCAAAGTGCCGGCGTGCGCGAGGCCTATGACGAGGGCCACGCCAAGCTGACCAATGCCGATGCGATCGATTATCTCCTGCGCGATCGCTCAAACCCGTCAAGCGTCATGTCCTGCATCGACTCCGGCCGCAACAATGCCCGCATGGTGCGCACCGCGCTGACGCGGGAGACCTGGGAAGCAACCAACGAATGCTGGATCGATCTGAAATCTTTGCTCGAAAAGCGCGTGAAAGCCGCCGACATGCCGGAGGTGATCGACGTCATCAAGCGCCGCGCTGGCCTCATCCGCGGCGCCTTCCACGGCTCGACGCTACGCAACGAACTCTATAACTTTGCCCGCATCGGCACTTTCATCGAGCGGGCGGACAATACGAGCCGCATCCTCGACGTCAAATATTACGTCCTGCTGCCCTCGGTTTCGGCCGTCGGCTCATCACTCGACAACGTGCAGTGGGAATCGATCCTGCGCTCGGTCTCCGCGCACCGCGCCTATAGCTGGGCCTATGACGGCGAGTACCGGGCAATGAACATCGCCGACTTCCTCACCCTGAATGTGCAGATGCCCCGCTCGCTGGCCTATTGCTACGAGAAGATCGTCAGCAATCTCGGTTATCTCGCCCAGGATTACGAGGAACGGCTTCCCGCCCACGATACGGCGGACGCGATCCGCACCACCCTGCAGACGCGGGCGATCCGCGACATCATGGATCAAGGCCTGCATGAGTTCCTCGAGGATTTCGTCGCGCGCAACAACCAGCTCGGCATGGAAATTTCCGACGGCTACCGGTTCTACGTTTAAGCGGATCAGAATATGAGACTGAAGATCAGCCACCTCACCGAATACCGCTACGACGATCCGGCGAAATTCTCCCTGCAACGGCTGAGACTGACACCGCCGACAAACAATGGCCAGACTGTGCTCGGCTGGTCGCTGAAGGTCGAGGGTGCGACTCCCGAAGTCGAATATGACGACCAGTTCGGCAACCACGTCAACCTGGTCTCGCTGGAAGGCGAGCAGCAGGTGACGCGCATTCTCGCCGAAGGCGAGGTCGAAACCATGGATCAGAACGGCGTCACCGGGCCGCATACCGGTTTCTGTCCACTCTGGCTCTTCCTGCGCGAAACGCCGCTCACCAGGAGCGGCAAGCTGGTGAAGGAACTGATCAGAACCGTCAACGGCGATAACGAGCTCGCCCGCATGCATGCGCTGATGGCAGCCATTCACGAGACCGTCATCTACAGGCCAGGAACCAGCGACGCTGCGACGACGGCCGAACAGGCGCTGGAGAAGAAGAGCGGTGTCTGTCAGGATCACGCGCATATCTTCGTTGCCGCCGCCCGCGCCCTGCAGGTGCCGGCGCGGTATGTCTCCGGCTATCTCATGATGGAAGAAAAGGTCGAACAGGCGGCGACCCATGCCTGGGCCGAAGCCCATATTCCCGGCCTCGGCTGGGTCGGCTTCGATCCGGCCAACGAGATCTGCCCGGATGAACGATATGTCCGCATCGCCTCGGGCCTCTGCTACCGCGACGCTGCCCCGATTTCAGGCATGCGCATCGGTACACCGGGCGAAACGCTGTCAGTCACCGTGAAGGTCGAGGACGGCGGACAGATGCAGAGCCAGAGCCAGAGCCAAAGCTGAGCGGCATCTCACAGCCCATAGCTAGCCATTCCGGAAACTTGGCTAGAAGCGCCGATCAGCAACGGTACGCGATGAAACCGGGCCGTAGCGGCAATGATGCGGTCGGCGGGGTGGGTATGAAACTCGCCAGGTTAGCCGGCCGCTGTCTATCGCGATGGAAGGCTCGATGGGCGCGAGCTGAAGCCAGGCAACGACAGCGCTCTGTCGATCCATCGCCTGACATCGTCGCCACCATATCCTTATCGAACAAGTGCGACTGGGAAGGCGGCTCTCACCCGCCTTCAGCTCTTCACTCGACGTCATCCTCGGCCTTGTGCCGAGGATCTGCTGCCCTATCGAACGGAGGCAGATGCTCAGGATAGGCCCGAGCATGACGAAAGAGGCGTTCGCGACTTGTCAGCAACAAAAAGGCGGGGCTCTCACCCCGCCTCTTCAAAGCACCAATCTCTGAATGCGTTTTCGCTCAGTGGCTGTCCTTGCCGACAGCATTTCCGCGACATCCCTTGAGGAAGTCGAGATCGGCGCCGGTATCGGCTCCTTCGACATGCTGCTGGTGCAGGAAGGCATAGCCGGATTTGGGCAGATCATGATTCGGCTGCCATTCGGCGAGACGGCGCGCCAATTCCTCGTCCGATATGTCGAGATGCAGGCGGCGGTTCGGGACGTCGAGCTCGATCATGTCGCCGTTCTTCACGACTGCGAGCGGCCCACCGACTGCCGCTTCCGGCGAGGTGTGCAGCACGACGGTTCCATAGGCCGTTCCGGACATGCGGGCGTCCGATATACGCACCATGTCGAGAATACCCTTCTTCAGCACCTTCGGCGGCAGCCCCATATTGCCGACCTCGGCCATACCGGGATAACCCTTGGGCCCGCAATTCTTCATCACCATGACGCAATTCTCGTCGATGTCGAGATTGTCGTCGTTGATCTTGGCCTTGTAGTCGTCGATGTCCTCAAACACGACCGCCCTGCCCCGGTGCACCAGAAGATGCGGCGAAGCCGCCGAGGGCTTCAGCACTGCGCCCTTGGGCGCGAGGTTGCCGCGCAGCACGACGATGCCGCCGGACGACGTCAGCGCCTTCTCGGCGGGCAGGATGACCTCCTCGTTCCAGTTGACGACATCCTTGACTTCGTCCCAGACGGTTTCGCCGGAGACCGTCAGCGCGTCCTTGTGCAGAAGGCCGGCTTCGCCGAGGCGCTTCAGCACGACAGGCAGGCCGCCCGCATAGAAGAACTCTTCCATCAGGTACTTGCCCGACGGCATTAGGTTGACGATCGTCGGAACGTCGCGGCCACAGCGGTCCCAGTCGTCGAGCGTCAGATCGATGCCGACGCGGCCTGCGATGGCGAGCAGATGGATGACGGCATTGGTCGATCCGCCGATCGCTGCATTGGTGCGGATGGCGTTTTCAAAGGCCTGTTTCGTCATGATGTCGGAGGGCTTCAGGTCGTCCTTGACTATCTGCACGATACGGCGGCCGGTAAGCTGCGCCATGACCTTGCGGCGGGAATCAACGCCGGGGATTGCGGCATTGCCTGACAGCGCCATGCCGAGCGCCTCGGCCATCGACGCCATCGTCGAGGCCGTGCCCATCGTATTGCAAGTGCCAGACGAACGGCTCATCGACGCTTCCGCTTCGAGGAATTCGGCCTGCGTCATCTCGCCGGCCTTCACCATCTCGGAGAACTTCCAGAGATGCGTGCCGGAGCCGACGCGTTCACCGCGGAAATAGCCGTTGAGCATCGGACCGCCGGTGACGACGATCGACGGCAGGTCGCAGGAGGCAGCACCCATCAGCAGCGACGGCGTGGTCTTGTCACAGCCGACGAGCAGCACGCAGCCATCCATCGGCTGGCCGCGGATCGCCTCTTCTACCGCCAGCGCAGCAAGGTTGCGGTACATCATCGCGGTCGGGCGGAAGGTGTTTTCGGACGCGGAGAACACCGGCACCTCGAGCGGGAAGCCGCCCGCCTCCCAGACACCCGCCTTCACCTTCTCGGCGAGCTCTCTCAGATGACCGTTGCAGGGGGTCATATCCGACCAGGTGTTGAGGATGCCGATAACCGGCCGTCCGTCGAACAGATCGTGCGGATAACCCTGGTTCTTAAGCCAGCCGCGATGATAAATCACGTCGCGGCTCGTGCCGCCGTACCATTCCTGCGACCTCAGCCTGCGCGGCCATTCCGCTTTCTTCTTCATAATCTCTGTCCTTCAGGTGATTGCCGGGCCGCCTCGTACGGCCCGGGTCATCGGATATGTCTCAAGCCAGCGTGTAGGCCGTCTTGACCACAGTAAAGAATTCGCTCGCATACTTGCCCTGCTCACGCGGGCCATAGGACGAGCCCTTGCGACCGCCGAACGGAACGTGAAAATCGACGCCTGCCGTCGGCAGGTTGACCATCACCATGCCGGCTTCCGAATTGCGCTTGAAGTGCGTCGCGTGTTTCAGGCTGGTCGTGGCGATGCCGGCCGAAAGGCCGAACGGCGTGTCATTGGCGATGGCAAGCGCCTCGTCGTAATCCTTCGCCCGGATCACCGAGACCACAGGCCCGAAGATTTCCTCGCGCGAAATGCGCATCTGGTTGGTCGCTTCGGTAAACAGCGTCGGCTGAAGGTAGAAGCCGGGTGTTTCGCGCGAGATGACCTCGCCGCCGAAGGCGAGCTTGGCGCCTTCCTTCTTGCCGATCTCGATATAGTCGGTATCGGTCTTCAGCTGCCGTTCGTCGACGACGGGACCGATATGGGTACCGGCCTTGAGCGCATTGTCGACGACGAGCGTCTTCAGCTTGTCGGTGAGCGCCGCGACAAACTTGTCGTGGATGCCTTCGGTGACGATCAGGCGCGAGGACGCCGTGCAGCGCTGGCCGGTCGAGAAGAAGCCCGAATTGGCGGCTGCCTCGACGGCGACGTTGAGGTCGGCATCGTCGAGCACGACCATCGGGTTCTTGCCGCCCATCTCAAGCTGGAACTTGCGGTTATGCTCGATGGAGGCGGCAGCCACGCGCCGGCCGGTGCCGGTGGAACCGGTAAAGGTAATGCCGTGAACGTCGGGGCTTTCGAGCATGGCCTGGCCGACGACCGAGCCCTTGCCCATGACGAGGTTCAGGACGCCCTTCGGCAGCCCTGCCCTGTTGAGGATATCGACGATCGCCCAGGAGCAGGCCGGCACCAGTTCGGCCGGCTTGAAGACGACGGTATTGCCGTAGCAAAGCGCAGGAGCGATCTTCCAGGCGGGAATGGCGATCGGGAAGTTCCACGGCGTGATGATGCCGATGACGCCGAGCGCCTCCCGGGTGATCTCGACGCCGATATTCGGGCGAACCGACGGGATGACCTCGCCGGCGAGCCGCAGGGCTTCACCAGCGAAGAATTCGAAAATCTGGGAGGCTCGGATGACTTCGCCGGTCGCCTCAGGCAAGGTCTTGCCCTCTTCGCGGGCGAGCAGCGCGCCGAGCTCGTCCTTGCGCGCCATGATCTCGTCGCCCGTCTTCTTCAGGATGACGTGGCGTTCCCAGATGCCCGAGCGCGACCAGGCCGGAAAGGCGGCCTTGGCGGCGGCGATGGCGTTTCTCGTATCTTCCGCGCTGCCGTCGGCATAGAGGCCGACGACCTCGTTCGTATCCGACGGATTGATGTTCTTCGTCGCGTTCGTGCCGACCCATTCGCCGGCGATCAGGTTTTGATAAATGGTCATGGGCTGAACAAGCCTCCTTTACCGTTTACATCACGATCCGGCCACCAGGCGGCCAGATCTCAAAAATCAGAGCTGCTTGATAACGATCTCTTCTTCGGCCGCGACCTTCAGCGGATTCCTGAGCGGCAGGCCGAATTCGGCGACTTCGATCTCGAAGACGTCGCCCTCTTCCGTCTTGATGCCGTCGGCAAAGGACAAGGTCGCCGTGCCGAACATATGGACATGGACATCGCCGGGAACACGGAAGAGGCCATATTTGAAATGGTGATATTCGAGGTTCGCGAAGGTGTGCGACATGTTCGCCTCGCCCGACAGGAAGGGCTTTTCGAAGATCACCTTGTCGCCGCGCTTGATGCGTGAAGTGCCGCGGATATCGTCGGGTGCGGCGCCGATGCGGATTTCCGGACCATAGGCGGCCGGGCGCAGTTTGGAGTGGGCCAGATAGAGATAGTTGATCCGTTCGGTGACGTGGTCCGAAAACTCGTTCGACAGCGCAAAGCCGATGCGGAACGGCGTACCGTCCTTGGCGATGACGTAAATGCCGGCCATTTCAGGCTCTTCGCCGCCATCGAGCGCGAAGGAGGGCGAGATGAGCGTAGCGCCGGGGGCAGCCGTGCCATAGCCGTTGCCCTTGTAGAACCATTCGGGCTGCACGCCTTTTTCACCGGATTTGGGCTTGCCGTTCTCCAGGCCCATCTTGAACATCTTCATCGAGTCGGTCAGCGTTTCCTCGGCCGCCTCGCTGGTCTTCTTGTGCATCGAATCGCGGGTAGCGGCGGAGCCGAGATGGGTCAGGCCAGTGCCGGTCAGATGCAGGTGGGCGGCGTCGGGATGGGTGATCGGCGGCAGGAAGCGGCCTTCCGCATAGGCCTTTTCGAGATCGACGGCATCGCCGTAACCATGAGCCTCGATAACCGTGGCAAGCGACTTGCCGCCGTCGGCGGCTTCCATCGCCAGCGCATAGACACTGCCGGCATTCTTGACCGACCTTGCCGCGCCGCCCTGCTCGCGCACGGCGACGACGATCTCTCCGTTGGCACCCTTGATCTGGGAAATAAGCACGACTTCAATCCTTCTCGTTCCGGCGAGTCTCAGAAAAAGCTCCGCCTGTCCGGCTCCCACGGGAGCCGGAATCCATCATTCATATGACTGCGAATGCCTGGACTGCGCTTAGGCGCTCAGCCCTTGTTCTTGTTGTAGACGTCGAAGAACACGGCGGCGAGAAGCACCGCACCCTTGACCATCTGCTGCGAGTCGGTGCCGAGACCGTGGATCGACATGCCGTTGTTCATGATACCCATGATAAGCGCGCCGATCACCGCACCCGTCACCTTGCCGACGCCGCCCTGGGCCGATGCGCCGCCGATGAAGCAGGCGGCGATGACGTCGAGCTCGAGACCGAAACCGCCCTTGGCCGTCGCCGAGTTGAGGCGCAGCGCAACGATGAGGCCGGCAAGACCGGCAAGCAGGCCCATATTGGCGAAGGTCAGGAAGGTCAGCCGCTCGGTATTGATACCGGAAAGCTTCGTCGCCTTCTCGTTGCCGCCCATGGCGTAGATGCGGCGGCCGATCGTCGTACGGCGGGTAATGAAGGCATAGGCGGCGACGAGAACGAGCATGACGACCAGCACGTTCGGGAAGCCGCGATAGATCGACAGTTGGTAGCCGAGCCCCAGGATCGCGAGCGAGACAATAATGTTCTGGGCGAGGAAGAAGCCCATCGGCTCGACGTCATTGCCGTGCTTCTCGTTCGACAGGCGCTTGCGCCAGGCCAAGTAGAACAGGGTGACGGCGCCGACGACGGTCAGGATGATCGAGGTCGAGTTGATGCCGCCCATATCGAAGAGGTTGGGCAGGAAGCCGATGCTGATCAGCTGGAACTCCGGCGGGAACGGACCGATGCTGGTGCCGGTGCCCGATGCCGTCATCACGAACAGCGTCAGACCGCGGAAAACCAGCATGCCGGCGAGTGTGACGATGAAGGACGGGATCTTGTGATAGGCGACGAAATAGCCCTGCAGACCGCCGACCAGCGCGCCGAGCGCCAGGCAGACGACGCCTGCCAGGACATAATTCATGTGCCACTGCACCGTCATCACGCCGGCGATGGCGCCGATGAAGCCGACGACGGAGCCGACCGACAGATCGATATGGCCGGCGACGATGACGAGCAGCATGCCGAGCGCCATGATGACGATAAACGAGTTCTGCAGGATGATGTTGGTCAGGTTGAGCGGCCTGAAGAGAACGCCGCCGGTCGAGAACTGGAAGAACACCATGATCGCGATGAGTGCGATGAACATGCCGTATTCGCGGATGTTGCCGCGAATGTAGTCTCCGATCGAGACGACACGCCCCTGCTCAGCGATGGGTTGATTGATCGGCGTCATTGTTTCTTCTCCCCTGAGCGCATGATAGCGCGCATGATGGTTTCCTGGCTTGCTTCTCCCTTCGGCAGTTCAGCGACGATGCGTCCTTCGTTCATCACGTAGATGCGGTCACAAGTGCCAAGCAGTTCGGGCATTTCCGACGAGATCATCAGAACGCCTTTCCCATCGGCGGCAAGCTGGTTGATGATAGTATAGATTTCGTATTTCGCGCCGACATCGATGCCGCGCGTCGGCTCGTCCAGGATCAGGACATCGGGGCCGGAGAACAGCCACTTCGACAGCACCACCTTCTGCTGGTTGCCGCCGGAAAGATTGACCGTCTCCTGGAATATGCTGGAGGAGCGGATGCGCAGCTTCGACCGATAGTCGGCCGCAACGCGCGATTCCTTGACGCTGTCGATGACCGAGGCATTGGACACAGCCTTCAGATTGACGAGGGTCGTATTGTGCAGGATCGTGTCGTTGAGCACCAGGCCGAGTTGCTTGCGGTCTTCGGTGACATAGGCGAGACCGGCGTCGATCGCCTTGCGCACGGTGCTGACATCGACCGGCTTGCCGTGCATCAATGCTTCGCCCGAGATCTTGTGGCCATAGGACTTGCCGAACAGGCTCATGGCGAATTCGGTGCGCCCTGCCCCCATCAGCCCGGCGATACCGACGACCTCGCCCTTGCGGACGGTAATGTTGATATTGTGCAGGACCTGACGGTCGCGGTGCTGCTGGTGATAGGCGTTCCAGTTCTTCACTTCGAGAATGGTTTCGCCGATCGGCACCGAACGCGGGGGATAGCGGTCTTCGAGATCGCGGCCGACCATGTTGCGGATGATAATGTCTTCGCTGATCTCGTCGGCGTGACAGTCGAGCGTCTTGACGGTCATGCCGTCGCGCAGGACGGTGATCTGGTCGGCGACCTTGCGGATTTCGTTCAGCTTGTGGGAAATGATGATCGAGGTGATGCCCTGCTTGCGGAATTCCATCAGCAGCATGAGCAGCGCATCGGAATCGCTTTCGTTGAGCGAGGCCGTCGGCTCGTCGAGGATGAGCAGCTTGACGCTCTTCGACAGCGCCTTGGCGATCTCGACGAGCTGCTGCTTGCCGACACCGATGTCGGTCACCAGCGTGTTCGGAGATTCGGACAGGCCGACCTTCTTGAGCAGCTGCTTGGTACGGTTGAAGGTCTCATCCCAGCTGATGACGCCATTCTTGGCGTTCTCGTTGCCGAGGAAGATGTTTTCGCCGATCGACAGCAACGGCACGAGCGCCAGTTCCTGGTGGATGATGACGATGCCGATTTCTTCGGAGTCCCTCAGCGCCTTGAAGTGGCGCGTCTCGCCTTCATAGACGATATCGCCGTCATAACTTCCGGTGGGATAAACACCCGATAGCACTTTCATCAGGGTCGATTTGCCGGCCCCGTTTTCGCCTACCAATGCGTGAATTTCACCCTTGCGAACCTTGAGGTTCACGTTCTCCAGCGCCTTGACGCCCGGGAACGTCTTGGTGATGCTCCGCATTTCGAGGATGGTATTGTCCATAGTCAAATTTCCAGCGTCCCCAGCCCGTCAATGGGTGGGTAATCATAAAATCGAAGGCCGGAACCCGCAAGCGCAGGCTCCGGCCTCCAGCTTAACTTACTTCAGCTTGTCTTCGGTGTAGTAACCGCTGTCGATCAGGACCTGCTTGTAGTTGGTCTTGTCGACGGCAACCGGCTTCAGCAGATAGGACGGTACGACCTTGACGCCGTTGTCGTAGGTCTTGGTGTCGTTGACCTCGGGCTCCTTGCCGGACATGACGGCATCGACCATGGAAACCGTGACCTTGGCGAGTTCGCGGGTGTCCTTGAAGATCGTCGAGTACTGTTCGCCAGCGATGATCGACTTGACCGACGGGATTTCAGCGTCCTGGCCGGTGACGATTGGCAGCGGCTGGCTGGCAGTGCCGTAACCAACGCCCTTCAGCGAGGAGATGATGCCGATCGAGAGGCCGTCATAGGGAGACAGGACGGCGTCGACCTTGGCGTCGGTGTAGTTTGCCGAGAGCAGGTTGTCCATGCGGGCCTGGGCCGTTGCCGGATCCCAACGCAGCGTGCCGACCTTGTCCATGCCGGTCTGGCCGGACTTCACGACGAGCTTGCCCGAATCGATGTAGGGCTGCAGGACGGACATGGCGCCATCATAGAAGAAGAAGGCGTTGTTATCATCCGGCGAACCGCCGAAGAGTTCGATGTTGAACGGGCCCTTGCCGTCCTTGAGGCCGAGACCGTCAACGATGGAGTTGGCCTGAAGAACGCCGACCTGGAAGTTGTCGAAGGTGGCGTAGTAGTCGACGTTTGCCGAATCGCGGATCAGGCGGTCATAAGCAATGACCTTGATGCCGGCATCATGGGCCTTCTGGAGAACGTCGGACAACGTCGTGCCGTCGATCGAAGCGATGACGAGAACCTTGACGCCCTTGGTCACCATGTTTTCGATCTGCGACAACTGGTTCGGAATGTCATCGTCGCCATACTGCAGGTCGGTGCCGTAACCGGCGGCCTGCAGCTGCTTGACAATGTTGTTGCCGTCGTCGATCCAGCGAGCCGAAGCCTTGGTCGGCATTGCAATGCCGACGGTGCCCTTGTCCGCGGCCATCGCCGGTGCAACGAATGAAGCGACGCCGAAGGCAGCCGCAGCCATCAATGAGATAATGGATTTCATTTCTCTCTCCCTTGTTAATAGAGCAGCGGACGAAAAATCGCCCGCCCCGAAACTGTGGCAGGTTCCGTATTGGATAGTTACTTCAGATGGTGAGAAACGAAGTAGGTCTCCTCCACGATCTCACACGTGTTGAGTGCCAACCAGCACACGGCGGCAAACTGGTATGGATTCCTATAACTGTCAAATAGAATAAGTGGTAATGTGCATAACAATTTTGGTATATCGTTAAAAAGTATTACTTTTGATGGAGCGCAGTGGGGAGGCTGCAACCATGACGATCGTTTCAGAGCCCGTTTTGATGGATCACGTCGATATCCACAGCGACAATTTTGGCGACGACAGCTTTCTCCGTTCGGGACTTAAGCTGAATCACCTGCGCGTTATCGTCGCAATCGAAGATAGTGGACAGATTTCCGCAGCCGCAGAAGTTCTCAACATCTCACAGCCCGCCGCATCGCGCATGCTGTCGGAAATGGAGGCGATTACCAAGACATCGCTCTATGAGCGCGTAGCCCGCGGCGTGGTGCTGACGACCTTCGGCGCGGCGCTTGCCAGACGCGCCCGCAAGATCCTTCTGGAGTTGCGCGAGGCGAGCCGCGAGATCGGCGAATTGAAGAGCGGCAAGGGCGGCTCGGTCTTCATCGGCGCGGTGACGGCGCCGGCCATGAGCCTCGTCGTGCCGGCGATCGACAGGGTGCGCAAGGCCTATCCTGGAATCGAGATCAACATCCAGGTGGAGACGAGCAACGTGCTCGCCCGCGAGTTGCTTGCCGCCCGCCACGACTTCATCATCGGCCGCATTCCCGACGACCTCAACCCGCGCCTGTTCGAGGTGAAAGAGATCGGCATCGAACGGGCCTGCCTGATCGTGCGCAACCGCCATCCGCTCTTGAAAAGGAAGAAGACGAGCAGCCTTATCGATGTCCGGGATTACGACTGGGTGTTCCAGCCGCCGGGCACTCTGCTGCGCCGCACGATCGAGGACATCTTCCTGTCACACGACGTGGCGCTGCCGGAGAACATCGTCAACACCTCGTCGCTGTTGCTCACCTGCGCCATCGTCTGCGAAACCGATGCGATCGCCCCCGTCGCCGTCGACGTCGCCCATTTCCTCGCAAGCCAAGGCGCGAGGGCGTCCGATGTGCGCATGCTGCCGATCGATTTCGACATCAACGTCAAGCCCTACAGCCTGATCACCGCGAGAGAACGGGCGCTGCCGCCGAGCGCCAAGCTGCTCTATAACATCATCATCGAGGAGAGCCGCAAGCAGGGCGGTTAGATCCCGGCGCCGGGCCGCGGTTCTCGGACGACAGATGCTCCACCGATTTAACCCGGCAAGCCCTGCGCCATCTTGCCAGGATCTAATGTCTTCGAGAGGAAGGCGAATGCTGTTCGGACAATCGGTATTTCAATCAGTGCTCGAGCGGCTGAGGACGGAGGAAGAACCGGCCGAAGAGACGCAAGCGCCGGCTGCCCACCGCGTATCCGGGCTCGCCACCGGCCTCGCATTCGATGTCATGCAAGGCATCTCGGTCGCCTCGCAGCGGATTGGCGAAGCCTATTTCGATAATCTGGCAAGCGGGCCTGCGGCCGAGGAGGCTCCCCCGCCGCAGCCGGAGCCCGTCATGCCGAACCATCTCGCCCGCATTGCCCCCGAAGAGATCGCCATCGAACTGGCGATCGCTGCCGCCGATACCCAACAGACGCTGAACGAGAAGCGGCGCGCCTTTGCCAAGGCCAATCATCCTGATGGTGTCGCGGCGCCTTTCCGCGACAATGCCAACAGGCGCATGATGGTCGCCAATCTGCTGATCGACGAGGCGCTGCGCCGCCTGCCGCGTAGCTGAAAACTTTCTCCCATGCAGGCAAATTTTCCGGGCTTTGAGGAGCCGTCGATTTGCGACAGCTATATGGGCTGCTTTTCAGTTGCGTCAATGGATTCGACCTCGGCTACGGAAGTGATTAACAAGCTCAGCTTAGGCCTGGCGATCCTGCTTATCGTCGGATACGCGCTGGGGCTGCCGTTCACTCTCAAGACGCATCGGGAGTCTTTTGCTGCCGCCGAGCATGCCGCGACCGACGAAACCCGTTGGCCGATTGGGTTGGCGCTGACCACGTTGGCCGCTGTCACGATACTGGTCGCGCTGGTCAGCGAGATCTTCGTCGAGTCGGTGCAGGAGGCTGCCAAGGTTTATGGAATGACACCTGCCTTCGCCGGTTTCGTCGTCGTCGCACTGGTGGGCGGCGCAGCCGAAATGGCTTCGGCATTTTCCGGTGCACGAAGGCTTAAATTTTGCGAAAGGCCTAGCAGACCAGCTGCTGACGAAGCTGATGAAAGCGGAAAATCTTGTCGTGCTCGGACCCGATCGGCCGGGTGCCCCCAACCGATCGTTCCACAGTTCAATCTGCAGGGACGCGTGGTTATCGAGGGATCGGCCTTTCCTGGAGTCTGACGAAGCCCATCAAGGATGTCTCCATAGCCTAGCGTTTCAGATCATATGTTTGATGGGATGCGCGAAGCTCAGCCAAGGTTTTGCCGACGCAGGTGCCTCCACCTTCGCCGCCGATCGCCTTGGCCTTGCCGTCAAGCGTGATCGTGCCGGCGATGCGTTCGGACGCCTGATAGGTTGCAACGCCATCCTGCGAGATGCGTGACAAGTAGAAGGTGTGGTAGGTTTCATTGTACTTGCACTGGATGACCAAAGGAAATTGCTCAAACAGATCGTCCTGCGTCTGTACGGCGAGTAGAAAGGTCACCAGCCACAGCAGACCCGCAACGCATGTAGTGACCGCGGCATTCGATCTCCGGCCGAATAAGTATCTCATTGTTCAACCCCTCTTTGAACGATCGAGCTTCAATCCATCGCGGCTTTTGCTTCCGTGCTTCTGCATTACCTTATTCCCGAAGCGCCCCCGACGTCCGGGCGAAATGCGTCAGGTGGTGAGCGCGATGAGCGCATCACGATCCAGAAGGCGAACGACACGCTGCAGCTTGCCTTTCAGGCAAAGGACGCCTTTTTCGCGGAGTTTCGTGAAGCAGCGGGCAACCGTCTCGACTGTCAGCCCGAGATAGTCGGCGACATCGCTGCGCGACATCATCATATCGAATTCCGGATCTTCCGGATGACGATCCGCCATTTCGCAAACGAAGGCCGCGACCCGCTTCAGCGCGCTTTGCTCGGTGATGACGAGCTGCTTGTGTTGCGCCTTTGCCAGGTTCGTCAAGGCGATGTGAAGAAGGTCGACAGGGACGACCGCGTTCTGGTTGGTTCGAAAAGGTCTGATGGAGGCATCGCAGACGGCTTCCGCGAAGTCGGTGCGAACTTTCCCGCTTTCAAGGCCGAACCATTCGCCCTCGCCGCAGAATGACAGGATATATCGCTGTCCGCTGGACGTCAGGCGGTAAATCCGCACCGCGCCGGTTTCGACCTGATAGATTGCGAGTGCATATTCGCCTTCGCTGTAGATTGTCTCGTTGGCCTTCAGCCTGATCGACTGATCCTTGGTTGTTGCGACAGAAGTTCCAGGGTGACGGCCAGGAACTGCCGGTTGCCTCATGGCCGCGTGGTGTTGAAGCATATGCATCGCCCCCCAATCGTCTGGCAACATGACCAATCGCCGTTTGCCCCGATATTCGAGACACCCCTTAAGTATCGCTACTGAAGCCAGACCCCGAGAGTTGTGTGAGGCGGTGACGGGCCTAACGGGCATGCGTCCAAGCTCCGTGATCGGACAGGGCCTTGGCGGTTTCGACCGGCTGTGCTGCCGTGTCCAGTGTGATGGCCATCCGCATGAGTTCCGCCAGATTACGTGCGCCCATTTTGGCCATCACGTTGGCGCGGTGGACTTCGACCGTACGTGCGCTGATACCAAGATGATAGGCGATCATCTTGTTCTGCAGGCCATCAAGCACACCGGTCAGAACCTGGTGTTCGCGCTCCGTGAGCTGGCGAAGACGCGCTGCAACGCTCTCGGAATCAGCGATGGCTCCGCCCGGGCGCCTCTGTCCCACCGCCGCGTTGATCGCCGCTATAAGCGCCTCGTCTCCGACGGGTTTTTCAAGGAATTCGGATGCGCCCGCCTTCATCGCCCGGACGGCGGCGGCGATGTCGCCCTGACCGGTAATGACAATGACCGGAACGTTCAGCCTGAAACGGCGCAGACGCTGGAGCAGTTCGATGCCATCGACATCGGGCATGCGCAGGTCCGTCACGAGGCAGCTTCGTCCCGAAAGCGGCAATAGTTCCAGAAAGGCTTGGGCAGAGCTATGCGTGCGAACCGCGAAACCTGCCGAGACCAACAGAAACGTCAAAGATCGCCTGAGCGACTCCTCGTCATCGACGAGATGGATCGTGAGGTCGTTTGCCATTGGTTGTTGTCTCCACCAGCGGAAGGGAAAACGAAAGGATTGAACCGCCATCCATTCGATTGCGCGCGCTTATGCGACCGCCATGCGCCTCGATGATGCGCTTGGACAATGCCAGGCCCATGCCGAGGCCACGCGGTTTGCTAGTCACGAAGGGACGAAACAGCGCCTCGTCGATGTCGATCGCAATTCCGCAGCCATTGTCGGTTACGTCGACAATGAGACGGGATAAATCGTCGGTTCTGGTTCGGATGGCAATATGCGGCTGCGCAATAGCGTCGGTAGCCTCCACGGCATTGCGAACAAGGTTGGTCAGCACCTGCGCGATCTGGACGCGGTTGGCAAGCACAGCGTCCCGCTCCGCTTCGAGCTGAAACTCGGCGCAAAGGCCTTTTCGCTGCGATCCGGCAAGCGCGAATGCCGTCGCCTCATGAATAAGCGCGTGCATCGCCTCGATCTTTCTCTCGTCGGCGCCACGCTTGGCGAACTCCCTGATGTTCTGCACGATCTTTCCCGCCCACAGGGCGTGCTGCGTAATCTCGGACAGGGCTTCACGGAGGTCTTCGCCATGGCCGCGACGATCCTTGGTCAGAAGCCGCCCGCAACCTTGCGCGTATGCGGCGATCGACGCCAGCGGCTGGGCAAGTTCATGAGCCAGGGTCGATGTCATTTCCCCGAGCGCAACTATTCTGGCGATGCGGGCAAGCTCCCGCTGAAGCTCCTGGACACGCTGCAAAGTCTCGCGTTCGGTGCGGAAGTCCTCGAAGATCACCGCAGAGAAGTGTCCTTTGCTGTCCTGCTCCCTGATGATCGTCAGGGCCGTCGGAAATTGAGCGCCGCTCCTGGTGATCGCCACGCCGGACCGCACCACGCCCCGGTCCGCCCAGCGTCCCTTCAACGAAACATCCGGTGTCGGATACCAGACGAAGTCGATGTCCTGACCGAGCAATTCGTCTTCCTCATAACCGAACAACGCCACGGCAGCCCTGTTGCAGGCCGAAATCCGGTGGTGGTCGGTAATGAAGAACACAGCGTCCGGGAGGTGTTCATAGAATTGCCGGATCCAGTCCACCGACGGTCCGCTGTCGTCCTCACGCAAATTTCCCGGCCGGTCGCGGCCTGTCATCCGAGCTTCCATGAATGAGGTTCGTCCCGCGACGTCCGGGTCAACGCGATCGCATTCGTCGACATGCGGCGCCTCCATCTTGATAGACATGATGGTTCCCTCCGCCCTTTGAGGACCAGTCGGCCCTTGATGGGCTTAGCCTCTCACAATGACTTGAGACATTAACACCTTTGGGAAATGGGACGGTGTAGTATCGCGTAGCCTCTATGGGTGTCCCGTGCCGATTGCTGGTCGAAAACCCTAGTCTTCCTTGTGTTTTGCCTCCGCTCCCTCCATTGATCCGGCTCAATGCCGCGGGTCTATTCTTCCGCTACTCTGGCAGCAAATGGGCTCACGGCCACTTGAGGAGCAGGAAGATGAAGAAGATTGCCCTTGCTATTGCCATTTCGACCGCCGCGCTGGTTGCGGCGCCTGTCGACGCCCAGCAGACCCGCAAGGAATACCGGCGCATGAACTGGGCCGAGAACCTGCCGGGGCACATCAAAACCTATCATGACAAGCGGTTTTCAATCGTCAGCTTTCGAACGGCGGTTGAAGTGGGCGCCATGCCTTCGCCTGGCAGCGAAGAACATGTGAAGGAAATCCGGGCGGCTATCCGTTCCAACCCTTGGCTCGTCCAGCAATTGAAGGCCAAGAAGCTGACGCCCAACCAAATAGAATGGGTGACGCGCGCCCGTAACGGTAACCTGACCTTCTATATTGAGTGAATGTTGCCGAAGCCACAGGGCCTCATCGTCTAACGGAAGGGCGGAACAATGATGTCGTTGCGCCGCCGCCTGCAAAGCGCCGGCTGGGGAACCAATGCTGGACGTGCGACCGGCCTGCCTAAGAACAGCCCCGTATCCGGTCGACGCTCGTGCACCATCGGGGAGGGTTCGGTGAAGTGGCGGTTGGTCGTCGAAGCTCCATTCGAAGAGGATATCGAACTCGCAGTCATCGACGGCGATGGTATCCACGCCCTGGTTTTTCCATGCCAGCGCCTGGCGCGCGGATGGGCCAATGCCTTGACGGGCGAGATCCTGGACGTTCATCCCACCCATTGGCGCGCATGGCAGATACGGCCAGACGATGGGTCCGATCTTCACTGAGCGACGGCATATTCCGGGTGCTGAGGGCCGGAGTCACGAATGCTGCACCGCACCTTGTCTGCAATCAATGACATGAGTGGACCGGCCAAAATAATCTAACGCTGTTCAAAGAGCCGGCGGCGCGGCCGCTATCCCCGTTGCTGGAAGGAGGACCACATGCGTGGTTTCGGTGTTCATTCTGAGGTCGGAAAACTGAGAACCGTCATGGTCTGCCGACCATCTTTGGCTCATCAGCGCCTGACGCCTGCAAACTGCCATGATCTGCTTTTTGACGATGTCCTCTGGGTCCATGAGGCCCAGAAGGACCATTATGATTTCGTCCTGAAGATGCAGGAAAGAGGAGTGGAGGTCCTCGAACTCCACGATCTGCTCGGTCAGGCCCTCGCCAACAAGCAGGCGCGCGATTTCATCCTGGACCGGCGCATCACCCCGAATGTGCTTGGCTCGCAGGTTGCCGAAGCAATGCGTCCGTGGCTCGATGAAATGCCGGCTACGCAACTTGCCGCTTTCATGATCGGTGGCATCGCGATCTCCGACCTACCTGACGTCAAGGCCAAGGCGTTGATGCTCAGCGCCCTGCCGGAAAGCGATTTCGTCATCCCGCCCATTCCCAACACACTATTCCAGCGCGATCCCTCCTGCTGGATCTATAACGGCGTGACCTGCAACCCGATGTTCTGGCCGGCGCGGCGCGCCGAGACACTGATTCAGCGTGCCATCTACAAGTTTCATCCGATCTTCCAGGGCGGCGATTTCCAGATCTGGTGGGGTGACGCCGATCATCAATTCGCCAATGCCTCGATGGAAGGCGGCGACGTCATGCCGATCGGGAACGGCACGGTGTTGATCGGCATGGGCGAGCGCACCACCTATCAGGCGGTCGGCCAGGTGGCTCAGGCCCTTTTCAGAAGCAACGCGGCGAAGCGAGTGATCGGCTGCCTGATGCCGAAGAGCCGCGCGGCAATGCATCTCGACACGGTTTTCAGCTTCTGCGACCGCGACGTCGTCACACTGTTTGCCGAGGTCGTCGATCAGATCCGTTGCTACAGCATGCATCCCAAGGACGACGACGGCACATTCGAGATCCATCCAGAAAATGTGCCGATGCTCGATGTCGTCGCCGAAGCGCTTGATCTGCCGAAGCTGCGCACCGTCGAGACCGGAGGCAACTCCTACCAGGCCGAACGCGAACAATGGGACGACGGCAACAATGTCGTGGCGCTCGAGCCCGGCGTCGTCGTTGCCTACGACCGAAACACCTATACGAATACGCTGCTGCGCAAGGCGGGCGTCGAGGTCATCACCATCCGCGGCTCCGAACTCGGACGCGGTCGTGGTGGCGGGCACTGCATGACGTGCCCGATCTGGCGCGATCCCGCTTACTGACCGTTTCCATCCACGAACCAGACCGACGGAGCAAGACCATGAGTTTCAATCTGCGCAATCGATCGCTTCTGACCGTGCAGGACTATACGCCGCGAGAATTCCGCTATCTCCTCGATCTCGCCCGCGACCTGAAACGGGCCAAATATGCCCGCACCGAGCAGGAGCATCTGAAGGGCAAGGAAATCTGCCTGATCTTCGAAAAAACCTCGACAAGAACGAGGTGCGCCTTCGAAGTCGCCTGCTCTGACCAAGGCGCCAATGTAACCTATCTCGATCCATCGGGATCGCAGATCGGGCACAAGGAATCCTTCAAGGACACGGCGCGGGTGCTGGGGCGCATGTATGACGCGATCGAATATCGCGGCTCCGCACAGAAGGGCGTGGAGACGCTGGCAAAATATGCCGGCGTGCCCGTCTATAACGGTCTGACCGATGAATATCATCCGACGCAGATGATCGCCGACGTCATGACCATGCGCGAACATAGCGACAAGCCGATCGCGCAAATTAAATATGCATATGTCGGCGACACGCGCTCGAATATGGGGCATTCGCTGCTGATCGTCGGCTGCCTTCTCGGCATGGATGTGCGTATCTGCGGGCCGAGATCACTGTGGCCCTCGGAAGAATACATGAAGATCGCCAGGGATTTGCAGCAGGCTTCGGGTGCCCGGCTGCTGGTCATCGAAGATCCGCGAGAGGCCGTCAAGGACGTGGATTTCATCCATACGGATGTCTGGGTTTCGATGGGCGAGCCGAAGGACGTCTGGCGCGAACGCATCAAGCTGCTCACCCCCTACCAGGTCAATCAGGACCTGATGAAGGCGACCGGCAATCCGCAGACCAAGTTCATGCATTGCCTGCCGGCATTTCATGACACCGAGACGACGCTCGGCAAGCAGATCGCCGAAGATTACGGCATGGACAACGGGCTCGAAGTGACCAACGACGTCTTCGAATCCGAAGCCAATGTCGCCTTCGAACAGGCGGAAAACCGCCTGCACACGATCAAGGCCCTGCTCGTAGCAACCCTGGGAGACTAGCATGCGTGTGGTCATTGCGCTTGGCGGCAATGCGCTTCTCCGGCGCGGGGAAGCGATGACCGCCGATACACAGAGGCGGAACGCGCGCATCGCCGCCGAGGCGATTGCGCCCTTGGCGGCCGAACACGAGATCGTCGTAACCCACGGCAATGGCCCTCAGGTCGGGCTGCTTGCGCTCCAGGGGGCGGCCTACAAACCAGAGGAGGCCTATCCGCTCGATGTTCTCGGCGCCGAGACCGAGGGCATGATCGGCTATATGCTGGAACAGGAACTCGGCAATCTCCTGCCGTTCGAGCAACCTCTGGCAACGCTTCTTACCATGGTGGAAGTCGACGCCGATGATCCCGGTTTCCGGAACCCTACCAAGTTCGTCGGACCGGTCTACGACAAGGGCGAGGCGGATCGGATCCGCACGGAGAAAGGTTGGGTGTTCAAGCAGGACGGCGAAAAATGGCGTCGCGTTGTCGCCTCGCCGGCGCCGAAGCGCATCTTCGAGATCCGGCCCGTGCGCTGGCTTCTGGAGCAGCGCACCATCGTCATCTGTGCAGGCGGCGGCGGAATTCCAACGATGTACGAAAAGGGCGCTGATCGAAAACTGATCGGCGTCGAGGCCGTGATCGACAAGGATCTGTGCTCGGAACTGCTGGCGCGAGAACTCCAGGCCGATCTTTTGATCATGGCGACGGATGCCGAGGCTGTGTGCATCGATTGGGGCAAGCCGTCCCAGAAGGCGATCCACCGCGCTCGTCCTGACGATCTCGCCCAGTTCTCCTTCCCGGCCGGCTCTATGGGCCCGAAGGTCGATGCTGCTTGCCATTTTGCCCGGGCAAATGGCAAGACGGCCGCAATCGGCTCTCTTGCCGAAATCGCCGGGATGGTGCGCGGCGACCGCGGGACGATCATCAACGAGCGTTTCGACACCCTGAGCTGGCATGCCTGAGGGCCTGGTCGATCAGGCAAACTTATCCTGAGACGGCAGCGGTTGCGTTACGGCGCTCGCTGCCGTCTCCTTGTCTGTCGCGCCAGCCGCATTGCGTCTTTGCCAGACATAGACGGGGATGCCGAGCATCAGCAGCACGAGGCCGTAGAGCACCGGTTCGGCGCCGGAGCCGTAAAGGGTAAAGATCGCAAAGAGGAACGCGATGAGTTCGATCACGCTCACTCGCGGCATTCGCCCATCAGTCATGCCCGCGACAAGGCTTCCGGCAAGCGCGCAGAAAGCATAGGGAACGACGGCGGCCATGGTGCTCAGCCCGACCATCAGCCGATAGACGGCGGCAAAGCCTTCGGAACCGAGCGCCTGGACGAGCACGAGGAGCGTTGCGAACGAGGCCGAGATGATCATGCCCCACGCCGGCACGCCTCGTGGGGAGAGCCGGGCAAACAGCGGCGGAAACAGCCCGTCTCGGGCAGCAGCCATCGGAACCTGCCCCATCAGCAAGGTCCAGCCGTTGAGCGCGCCGATCGAGGAGACCAGAACCGCAAGCGAGATCGCCAGTTCGCCGGGCCGTCCCCACATGATCCCAGCCGCCTGGGAAAATGGCGCAACCGACTGAACAAGCTGTTCACGGGGCACGAGGCCCATCACCACGATCGTGCCGAGCACATAAAGGGCAGCGGCGATGGAAATGCCGAGGACGGTCGATCGCGGGATTGTCCGCTCCGCATTCTCCACGTCGCCGGCTGGAACGGTCGCTGATTCCAGCCCCAGATAGGCAAACATGGTGAGAGGCGCCAGTGTCGCAAAGGACTGCAGTAGCGGCTGACCGCTCGGATTGAATTCGGCGAAATGCGACGTATCGATGTAGAGAAGGCCGATGATAGCAACGGCGCCGAAGGGCAGCAGCTTGGCGTACGTCGTGACCTGCGCGAAGACACCCGCCGCGTGAACGCCGCGAAGATTGACCAGCACGATCGCCCAGATCACACCGAGCGTCAACACGGTCGCGGCGAAGCGGTTGGCGAGAGCAGGGAAGAGATCGACCATCACGCCGGCAAAGGCAATCGCGATGACGGGCAGAGATGTCCATATCGAGATCCAGTAACCCCAGGCGATCAGAAAGCCGGCGAAATCGCCATAGGCGAGTCTGGTATAGGCGTAGGGGCCGCCGACAGCGGGCACGAGGCTCGCCAGGCGCGCGAAGGTCAGACCCAGGCAAATCGCGCCGGCGCCCATGATGATCCAGACGATAATCGCAAGGTTGCCGTAGGGCGCGACCGCGGCCGGTGAAAGATAAAAGCCCGAGCCCACCATATTGCCGACCACGATGGCGGTGCAGGCAGCAAGTCCGAGGCTCTTGCCATTTTGCGACGTTGTCATGAGCTTCCCCCCGCGAGCCGGCTGCCCGGAGCCGATGTCTCTGCGGACCGCCTTCAAGCCGTAATTGTCGTAGCAAAAACCGGCTGCCGCAATCCGGATCAATGCGTAGTCTGGCGGGCTGGTGTAGCCTTCGTCATCGAGATAAAGCTGCTAAAGCACGTCGGATGAGGGGCGGAGCGGAGGTGAAGTCGACGATGCTGAGCGAGCAGGGGTTTCTCAGGATATCGATTGCAGCGACCGTCGTGGTCGCAACGCTGGGCGTCGTCTTCGGCATTCTTTCCGGCTCTTTCTCGATAGCCTTCGATGGCGTTTACTCGCTGGCCGATGCCGCGATGACCGGGCTTGCGCTCTGGGTTTCGAACCTGATCATTCAATCCACGCAGAGCGATGCCCGATCCGGCAGAATTCGTAACCGCTTCACCATGGGATTCTGGCATCTGGAGCCGATCGTGCTGATGCTCAACGGCTGCCTGCTGATGACGGTCGGCGTCTATGCGCTGATCAGCGCCATCATCAGCATCCTGAATGGCGGCCACGAACTGCAATTCGGCATGGCGGTCGCCTATTCCGCAGCGACCTTGCTTGTCTGCGCGGTCATGGCCTTCCTCGGCATCAGGCTGAACGCCCGCATCAAATCGGATTTCATCTCGCTCGACGTCAAGGCGTGGATCATGTCGGGCGGCATTGCGCTTGCGCTGCTCGTCGCATTCCTGATCGGCATGGCGGTGCAGGCAACCCCGGCAGCGTGGCTTGCCAGCTATATGGACCCAGCAGTTCTGGCGCTTATCTGCCTTGTCATGATTCCCCTTCCGGTGGGCACCGTCTGGAAGGCATTGAGCGAGATCCTGCTGATCGCCCCCGTCGACCTGCAGGAACATGTCGACCGGGTCGCCCTGGAGACGGTTCGCCGTCTCGGCTTCCTCTCCCATCGCGCCTATGTTGCCCGGGTCGGCCGCGCAATGCAGATCGAACTTTATTTCATCGTCCCCGAAGGTCTTCCTGCCAAGACCGTGGAAGAATGGGACACGCTCCGCGACGAGATCGGCAACGCGATCGGTGACGAAAGCGCCAATCGCTGGCTGACGATCGCCTTCACCGCCGACGCGGAATGGGCCGAATAGCCAGTCAAAATCCAAGTTCGGCCTACGACGTCGAAATGCTTGGCGTCACCTTGATTGCAATCAAGGACGCTCCACGACCGCTCATGTACGATCCTTCAACCTGAGACGCAGCGGGCTGCATGGCTGCCACAGCCTTTGACATCGGTTTCTGGAGGAACGCATGGAATTCCAGATGGCATTTCCGATAGCGGTCATCGATGAGGATTTTGATGGTAGGAGTGCTGCCGGGCGCGGAATGCGCGATTTGGCCGCAGCCATTGAAAAGGAAGGATTCCGGATCGTCTCCGGTATTTCCTATGAGGATGCGCGCCGTCTCGTGCATGTCTTCAACACCGAATCCTGCTGGCTGGTTTCCGTCGACGGCACCGAGGACAGGGGCACGCGCTGGCAGGTGCTAGGCGAGGTTCTCGCCGCAAAACGGCAAAGAAACGACCGTCTGCCGATCTTCCTATTCGGCGACGATACCACGGCGGAAGACGTTCCGGCCACGGTTTTGCGCCACGCCAATGCCTTCTTCCGGCTGTTCGAGGATTCGGCGGAATTCATGGCGCGCGCCATCGCGCAGGCCGCCCGCAACTATCTCGACCGGCTGCCGCCGCCGATGTTCAAGGCGCTGATGGATTATACGCTGGAAGGCGCCTATTCCTGGCACACGCCGGGTCATGGCGGCGGCGTCGCGTTTCGCAAGAGCCCTGTCGGCCAGCTCTTCTACACGTTCTTCGGCGAAAATACGCTGCGATCCGATATTTCCGTATCGGTCGGCAGCATCGGTTCGCTTCTCGATCACGTCGGGCCGATCGCCGAGGGCGAGCGCAATGCCGCGCGCATCTTCGGTACCGACGAAACTCTCTTCGTCGTCGGCGGCACGTCGACTGCCAACAAGATCATATGGCACGGCATGGTCGGGCGCGGCGATCTCGTGCTGTGCGACCGCAACTGCCACAAATCAATCCTGCATTCCCTCATCATGACGGGGGCCACCCCAATCTATCTGACGCCGTCGCGCAATGGACTCGGCATCATCGGTCCGATCTCGAAGGATCAGTTCACGCCTGAAGCGATCGCCAGCAAGATCGCCGCCAGCCCCTTTGCCGGACAGACCAGCGGCAAAGTCCGGCTGATGGTCATCACCAACTCGACCTATGATGGGCTCTGCTACAATGTCGATGCGATCAAGGCGTCGCTCGGCGACGCGGTGGAGGTGCTGCATTTCGACGAAGCCTGGTACGCCTATGCCAATTTCCACGAATTCTACGATGGCTTTCACGGGATCTCGTCGAACCGGCCTACCCGATCGCAAAACGCCATTACGTTTGCCACGCACTCGACGCACAAGCTGCTGGCCGCCCTTTCCCAGGCATCGATGATCCATATCCAGCATGCCGAGACCAAGCGTCTCGACATCACCCGCTTCAACGAAGCCTTCATGATGCATACCTCGACCTCGCCGCAATATGGCATCATCGCCTCCTGCGATGTCGCGGCCGCCATGATGGAACAGCCAGCCGGCCGCGCCCTGGTGCAGGAGACGATTGATGAGGCGATCAGCTTCCGCCGGGCGATGAACGCGGTGAGGAAACAGACGGAAGGCACCTGGTGGTTTGACGTCTGGGAGCCGACGGCTGCCGGGCAGACGCCGAGCGATACCCGTGCCGATTGGGTCCTGAAGCCGGATGATGCCTGGCATGGTTTTGCCGGCCTTGCCGAAAACCATGTCATGGTCGACCCGATCAAGGTCACCATCCTGTCGCCGGGCCTGTCGGCGAGCGGAGTGATGGATGAGCACGGCATACCGGCTGCCGTTATCACCAAGTTCCTGTCGTCGCGGCGCATTGAGATCGAAAAAACCGGTCTCTATTCCTTCCTCGTGCTTTTCTCGATGGGTATTACCCGCGGCAAATGGAGCACGCTGATCACTGAGCTCCTCAATTTCAAGGATCTCTATGATGCCAACGCGCCGTTGACGCGAGCGCTGCCCGCGCTCGCCGCCGCGCATCAGGAAGCCTATGCCGGCATGGGGTTGAAAGATCTCTGCGCGCAGATCCATGCGATCTACCGCAAAGATGACGTCCCGAAGGCGCAGCGCGAGATGTACACTGTCCTGCCCGAAATGGCATTGCGTCCGGCGGACGCCTATGACCGGCTGGTCAAAGGCAGGATCGAGAGCGTCGAGATTAACAATCTCATGAACCGCATCCTCGCCGTGATGATCGTTCCCTATCCGCCGGGAATTCCGCTGATCATGCCCGGCGAGAGGATCACCCAATCGACGAAATCGATTCAGGATTACCTGCTCTACGCCCGCGATTTCGATCGCAAGTTCCCCGGTTTCGAAACCGATATCCATGGTCTTCGCTTCGCTCCCGGCGACGGCGGACGCCGCTATCTCGTCGATTGCATTGCAGAGGAGGCGCCAGAATGATCCCGCGCGATGTGAAGTCTCCAACGGTCGCCATACCGTTCCACAAGCTGCTGAAAATTGTCGCCGTCATCGACCGCGACAATCCCCAGGCACAGGAGCTGGTGGCGCAGATCACCGCTCAGGGCTTCGAGGTGGAAGTGCGGGGCGACTATTCAGCCGATGTGTCCGAGGATGCTGACGTCGGTGCCTATATCGGCTCGGTCGAAGGCGGCCTGCTGCTTCCGGCACGCAGTTTCCTGCGGTCCGTCAGGGATATCGGCTTTCGCACGCCCATCTGGGCGATGGCCGATACACTGACGATCGGGGACATGGATGTCGTGGAAATGGCTGGCGAAGTGGACGGGTTCGTCTACCTCGGTCAGCAGACACCAGTCTTCTATGCCAAGCAGATCGTGTCCAGCGCCGTCAACTACGGCAAATCGCTGCTCCCGCCATTCTTCGGCGGCATGATGGCCTATGATGGCGAAGCCAATATCGCCTTTGATTGCCCAGGGCACCAGGGCGGCCAGTTCTATCGAAAGTCGCCGGCTGGCCAGCTCTTCTTCAAATATTTCGGCGAAAGCATTTTCCGCAACGACCTCTGCAATGCAGATGTCGATCTCGGCGATCTGCTCATCCATGAAGGGCCTGCCGTCGAAGCTCAGAAAGCGGCGGCGCGCATCTTCGGCGCCGACCGGACCTATTTCATCCTGAACGGTACGAGCACCTCCAACAAGGTGGTGGCGAACGCAGTGTTGCGTAGCGGCGATCTCGTGCTCTTCGATCGCAACAATCACAAGTCGCTGCACCAGGGTGCCCTCGTACAGGCCGGGGCGATCCCGATCTTTCTGCCGACCGCCCGCAATTCCTTCGGCATGATCGGCGCTGTCGACTGGGCGGCCTGGGACGAGGCCTGGCTGCGGCAAAAAATAGAGGAACATCCACTCGTCACCGACAAGAGCCGTGCGCAGGCGGAGAGGCCTTTCCGTCTGGCCTGCATCCAGCTCGCGACCTATGACGGCACGATCTACAATGTCGCCCGGGTGATGGAGAAGCTCGGCCATCTCTGCGACTACGTGCTGTGGGACGAGGCCTGGATCGGCGACAATGCCTTCCACCCCCTCTTTGAGGGTCACAGCCCGATGCGTCTTAAGGACCTCAGGGCTGATATGCCCGGGCTGTTCTCCACGCAATCGGTGCATAAGCAGGGCGCCGGCTTCTCGCAGGCATCGCAAATCCACAAGCGCGACGAACATATCAGCGGCCAGCGCCGCTTTGTCGAACATAAGCGGTTTAATGAATCGCTGCTGATGCATGTGTCGACGTCTCCCTTCTATCCGTTGTTCGCCTCGCTCGATGTCAATGCCAAGGTGCATGAGGGCAAGGCCGGCGAGATGCTCTGGGACCGCTGCATCGAGCTCGGAATCGAGGTTCGCAAGAAGCTGCGCGGTTTCGTGGAGCACTACGAAACCAAGGCTGCGCCCCCGGAAGAGCAGTGGTTCTTCGATCCTTTCGTGCCGGACAGGGTGACGGTTTCGCGCTCGAAGCACACCAGCGACCTTGCCGCCGCCACGTGGGAAGACGTCCCGACGGAGGTGCTGAAACGCGAGCAGCAATGCTGGCGTTTCGATCCGGAGGCCAGCTGGCACGGTTATTCAGGTTACGCGCCAGGCTACACCATGGTCGATCCCAACAAGCTTGCGATACTGACACCCGGCATCGACCGTAAGACCGGCGAATATCGCGACTTCGGCATTCCGGCGACCGTTGTCGCCAACTATCTGCGCGAGCAGCGGGTCGTGGCGGAAAAATGCGACTTGAACAGCCTGCTCTTTTTGCTGACGCCGGCTGAAGACGAGAGCAAGCTGAACACGCTGGTCGCCAAGCTCGTCAAGTTCAAAAATCTGTGGGATCGCGACGCACCCTTGCCAGAAGTGCTGCCGACCGTCTTTGCGGCCAATCGCGAGCGTTACGCCGGCTACAGCGTCCGCCAGGTCTGCCGGGAGATGCATTCCTTCTATCGCGAGGCGGGTGTCAAGGAGCTGCAGCGCCTGTGCTTCCGCTCCGAAAGCTTCCCGGAACCGGCAATCGCACCCAAACAGGCCTATGAGGCACTCGTCGCCAACAATGTCGACTATGTGCCGCTGACGGAAGCCGCGGGCCGCATCTCGGCAACCTTGGCGCTGATCTATCCGCCCGGTATCGGCGTGATCGTGCCTGGAGAACGCTGGGACGAGAGGGCGCGGCCGATGCGGGACTATTTCCTCGCCTTCGAAGAATCCTTCAACCGCTTCCCCGGCTTCAATTACGAGGTCCAAGGCGTGTTCCAGGAGCGGATCGATGGGCGGATCAAGTTCCACACATATGTCGTGCGCGAGTAGGGCTGCAAAGCGGTTTCGCGATGACGACATGTGTGAAAACAGAGAGTTAAAGTGTGAGCCAAGCGAAGCTGCAGGATCGCGACGCGCTTTAGGGAGGATTACGTCATGACCGACAACACGATGCATCTTGCGGCCGAGGCCACGACCAAGAAAAAGATGAACCTGGTGCAGCTCACCTTTATCGTCGCCGTCAACATGATGGGGTCGGGGATCATCATGCTGCCTGCCAATATGGCGCAAGTCGGCGCGATCTCGCTGCTTTCCTGGCTCGTGACCGCGATCGGCTCGATGGCGATCGCCTATGGCTTCGCCCAGGCCGGACTGTTCAACCAGCGGCCTGGAGGCATGTCCGCCTATGCGGAGGATGCCTATGGGAAGGACGGCTATTTCATGGTGTTCTTCCTGTATTTCCTGTCGCTTGCTGTCGGCAACGTGGCGATCGGCATCTCGGCCGTCGGCTACCTTGCTGGCTTCTTTCCGGTGCTAACCTCGACCCCGATCATGACCTGCCTGGCGCTGATCGTGCTTTTATGGCTGACCACGGCCGCCAATTTCGGCGGGCCGCGCATTACCGGCCGAATTGGCTCGGTCACTGTTTGGGGCGTCATCCTTCCCGTCGGCCTGCTGTCGATCCTCGGCTGGCTGTGGTTCAGCTCCAGCACCTTCGCGGCAGCCTGGAATCCGCAAGGCCTATCGCTTGGGCAAGGCATGGGATCGAGCATTTCGCTGACGCTCTGGGCCTTTCTCGGCATGGAGTCTGCGGCGCAGAATTCCGATGCCGTCGAAAATCCCAAGCGTGACGTACCGCTCGCCTGCATGTTCGGCACACTGGGCGCTGCCGTCATCTACATCCTGTCGACGACCGTCATTCAAGGCATCGTGCCTAATGCGGATCTCGCTACCTCCACGGGACCCTTCGCACTCGCCTATGCCACCATGTTCAACTCCACCATTGGTTCCATCGTCATGGCGCTTGCCGTGCTGGCCTGCCTTGGCTCGCTACTCGGATGGCAGTTTACGATCGCGCAGACGGCGAAAACCGCCGCCGACGAGCGGATGTTCCCATCTATATTCTCGCGGGTGAACGAGATGGGGGCGCCAGTGGCCGGCATGATCATCCTTGGCATCGTGCAGACATGCCTTGCTTTGATGACCATATCGCCGACTTTGAGCGAACAGTTCTCAGCGCTCGTCAACCTCGCCGTCGTCACCAACGTACTGCCCTATATCATCGCGCTTTCGTCGCTGTTCGTCATGATGAAGGCTGCCCGCGTGCCACAGCCGAAATACCGGCTGAATGCGACCATCGCCCTGGTCGGGATGGCCTACAGCGTCTTCGCCATCTATGCCTCCGGAAAGGATGCGGTGCTCGGCGGCATGATCGTCACAGGCATCGGCTTCATCATCTACGGCTTGATCGCCCCGCGTTTCGCCAGCGGCACGAACCGGCTTCCGGCCGAGTAACAGAGGAGGATCAGAAATGTCACGAAAAAATGCTCGGTGGGCGGGTATCACCGCCTCTGTCCTCGCCGCAACGGCTTTGTTTGCCCTCAGCACGCCCACGCAGGCTCAGACGCTCGATCGCGTCAGAACAAGCAGCGCGCTGAAGCTCGGCTACGATCCGGATGCGAGGCCCTTTTCCTTCAATGGCGAACAGGGACGGCCGGATGGCTATGCCGTCGCGCTCTGCAACAAGATTGCCGATAGCCTGAGGGCACAGCTGAACCTGCCGAAGCTCGATGTCGAATGGGTTTCGCTTTCAGGCGACGTCAAGACACGAGCGATAGAGAGCGGTACCGCTGATATTGTCTGCGGTGCGGAGCCGGTGACATTGACGCGCCGGCAGCAGGTGTCGTTTTCCATCCCGATCTTCCCGAGCGGCACCGGCGCGCTCCTGAGCGCCAGCTCGCCGCTGGCCTTGCGGGAAGTGCTGCAATATGGCGAACCTTCGACCCGTCCCGTCTGGCGCGGTTCACCGGCGCGCACGATCCTCGAGCACAAGACCTTCTCCTCGATTGCCGGCACGACGAGCGAAGGCTGGCTAAGCGACAGGATCAAGACTTTTCAACTCGCTGCGACGGCTGCGCCGGTCGACAATTACCAGCAGGGGATCGAGCGCGTCGTAGATGGCAGTTCGGCGGTGCTCTTCGGCGACATGCCGATCCTGATGGATGCCGCCGCCCGCAGTGACAATTCCGGCAATCTGATCGTCCTGCAGCGCCATTTCACCTACGAACCGCTCGGCCTTGAGCTCGCGCGCGGCGATGAGGACTTCCGCCTTGCCGTCGATCGCGCGCTCAGCCAGGCCTATGCCGGGCCGGATTTCCGGACATTCTTCACAACCTGGTTCGGGCCGCCGGACGAAGCGACCGTGACCTTCTTCCGGCAAACAGCCTTGCCGGAGTAGCACTGCGACGGATCGAGCCGCCAAACAAATGGCCCCGCTCTGGAGCTGGGCGTATTGATCTGCAACCCGCTGAACGGCTGAAGCAACTGAACGGGAGCGATGGGGTGAGTCTTCTTTGGAAAGAAATCCGTCACAACCGCATGCTGTGGCTGCTCGCTGCGGTGCCGGTGGTCTTCGTCGCTGCGGGCGTTGCCCCCGAGGCTCACACGGTGCTCTTCATACTGTCGGTGCTTGCCGTGATACCGCTGGCCGGGCTCCTCAGTCACGCGACTGAGTCCGTTGCGGCGAAGACGGGCGACGCCGCTGGCGGACTGCTCAATGCGACGCTGGGGAATCTGACGGAGCTCGTCATCGCGCTGACGGCCTTGAGTGCAGGACAATATACGCTGGTAAAATCATCGGTTGCCGGTGCGATCGTCGCCAACACTTTGTTCATGCTTGGGGCATCGTTTTTGCTCGGCGGCCTCAAACATCACAGTCAGGAGTTCAACCGAGCCAATGCGCGGCTTCAGGCCGGTCTGCTCTTCCTCGCCACGATCGGCCTGCTGATGCCATCGGCGGTTGCGTCAATGGATTCGACCTCGGCTACGGAAGTGATCAACAAGCTCAGCTTAGGCTTGGCGATCCTGCTTATCGTCGGATACGCGCTGGGACTGCTGTTCACCCTCAAGACGCATCGGGAGTTTTTTGCTACCGCCGAGCACGCCGAGAGCGACGAAACCCCGTGGCCGATCGGGGTGGCGCTGACCACACTCGCCGGTGTGACGATACTGGTCGCGCTGGTCAGCGAAGTCTTCGTCGAGTCGGTGCAGGAGGCTGCCAAGGTTTTTGGAATGACGCCCGCCTTTGTCGGCTTCATCGTCGTAGCACTGGTGGGCGGCGCAGCCGAAATGGCTTCGGCATTTTCCGGTGCACGCAAGAACCGCCTCGACCTGAGCGTGGGCATAGCGCTTGGAAGCGCCTCGCAGATAGCCCTTTTCGTGGCGCCCGTGCTGGTGCTGTTGAGCTACGTCATCGGGCCGACGCCGATGGATCTGCAGTTTTCTCCGGGCGTGGTCGTCATGGTTTTGCTGGCGACCATGACGGCGATGTTCGTCACCAACAGCGGGCGTTCAGCGTGGTTCGTCGGCATATTGGTGCTGATGGTTTACATGATCTTCGCCACGACTTTGTATGTTTTGCCCGATCGGGGGTCTTGAGGCCGCATAATGGCTTGGCAAACAAACTGCGAGATCGACGTGAGGCTCGGTTGCCGGCGATAATGCTGCGTAAGTCTTACGAATGCCCTGATCCAACTGCAGGAAGGCCGGAAGGTGTCGGTAAGAGCTGGCCGAAAGTCGAGCCATAGACGAATGCGGCGCCTGTTTTTCATCGCGCTCGCAACGCAGCTTCGTGTGATCTGGCCAATCGTGTCAGGGATCGTCTCCCTGATGGTCGGATCCGGGCTTGCAATCTGGCGTATCGAAAACTGGCGCATTGACGAAGCCATGTATTTCACTTTCGTCACCGGCCTGACGATCGGCTACGGCGATTTTACCCCCAAACATGTCACGTCGCGGATATTGGCGCTGGTGATCGGCTTTGCGGGCATCGTGCTGACCGGCGTCGTCGCGGCCGTTACGGTGAAAGCGCTGAATGCGGACGACCAGGAGCCTTGATTCCTGCTCTGCTGCGCTATTGCAACGGCGTCGCCGGCGGCCGGACTTAGTTCTCAATCAGTGCGCAAGAAGCGCCCGGGAGTGCCGCTCAGTTACGTATTGCTACGGAAGTCCAGAGCCATCAGCGGGTGTATAAGGCAATAGGTGGCGTCGCGGGAGGGCTCGATGGTATCGGATGAGGGAAGAACCAGCCCCGCACCTCACGATCCCGCAGCCGTTCGCGAGCAGCTCGATCGCATCCTCGCCAGTCCCGAATTTCATGCTCCCGAGCGTGGGAGGCGTTTCCTGCAATATATCGTCGAAGAGATGCTGGAAGGACGCGGCGAACAGCTCAAGGCCTATACGATTGCGCAGGCGGTTTTCGGGCGCGACGCCTCTTTCGATGCGCAGAATGACCCGGTCGTGCGCATCGAGGCGGGGCGGATCCGCCGTGCGCTCGAGCGATATTACCTCGTCAGCGGAAGAAGCGATCCGATCGGGATAACCATCCCCAAAGGAGGCTATTCGCCGCATTTTTCAAGCACCAATGGCACCTCGAATTCCGGCGTTGGAACGAATTCGCAAAACCCCGGAAACAAGCGGGGCGGTCTTGATCAGCCGATCGCCTATCGCGATCTTCTGCTGCCGATCGGCCTACCGGCGCTGTTGGGCGTGATCGCGATTCTGGCTATCATCCGCCCGTTGGAAGAATATTTTTCAAGGCCAAAGGCGCCGCCGGCGCCCGCCGCGTCGACGCTTGCAAGCAAGGCCAGCATCGTCGTCGAGCCCTTCGCCGCTCTCGGCGGCAGCTCCGAAGGCTTAAATTTTGCGAAA
This sequence comes from Rhizobium sp. BK049, assembly GCF_014193135.1. Lineage (NCBI taxonomy): Bacteria > Pseudomonadati > Pseudomonadota > Alphaproteobacteria > Hyphomicrobiales > Rhizobiaceae > Rhizobium > Rhizobium sp. BK049. The sequence goes on along the minus strand of NZ_JACHYV010000003.1, from coordinate 275,152 downwards.
GGCTTAGCAGACCAGCTGCTGACGAAGCTGATGAAAGCGGAAAATCTTGTCGTGCTCGGGCCCGATCGGCCGGGTGCCCAACCGATCGTTCCACAGTTCAATCTGCAGGGAAGCGTGGTTATCGAGGGATCGGCCCTTCATCTGCATGTCCGCCTGATCAATGGCGCCGACGGCACAGTCATATGGGCAAATCGATATGATCGCGAGCTCCAAGGCCGGACCATTCTCGATATCGAAGACGAGATCGCCATGCAAATCGCTCTGGAAATTTCGGAAAGCCGCAAGCAGAGCACCACACCGCCCGATCGATAAGCGCCTCATCTTGCCGCGGTGGCGTCGATATCAAGCCCCGAGGCACGCAATCCGTTCAGCAAGCGCTCCTGATCTTCAGGCCGTTGCAAGCGCAGCGAAACTTCCTCGCGGATATTGACCATCAATGCCGGCGCATGGGTATAAAGCCAGCGCTTTTCCGCTTCGGCTTCCTCGGTCTTGCCGGCGGCCCCGAGAATGGATAGCAGGATGAGACCATGGACAGGGTTCGAGCCGAGATCGGATTTTCGCGACCAGCGCTCCGCCTGTTCGAGATCGCCTTTGATGAATGCACAGAGCGCCATGCCGGCTTCATAATATCCGCTGGGACCGACGCCTCTGTTGAGGGCGATCGAGAGTAGTTCGCAGCCTGACTGCCATTTCCCGGAAAGCGCCAGTCGATAGCCATATTCGCCCGCGACTTCGACGTCGCCGGGATTGGCTGCGTAGGCCGCCGTGCCAGCCTTCAGCGCCTTGTCGACATCTCCCTGGAAGAAGCCCACCAACATCAGCGCCTGCAGAACCCGGGGATCGCTGGGCGCGAGTGATGCCGCCCTCTCCACCGCAGCGTTTGCCATTTCGAGCGGTCGAACCGAAGAGGGGGTGCTGAGCTTGTAGCGAAACCGCACCTCATCAAGATAGACCATGGAAAGCAATGTCCAGGAAGCAACGTTATCGGGGAAACGCTGTGTCGCCTGCCGGAGGCATTCCAGTGCGGCAGCGTGGCTTTGCGCGGTCATGGCCTGACGGTAGTTGTGATAGGCGCGCGTGCAGGCATAGTCATCCTGGTCGCCATTCTGCGCTGGTCCGACGATCTTATCCGTCTCGGTTTGAAGGATGGCGCCATTAGGATGCGCGATAGCGGTGGAAATCTGCCGGGAGATGTTGGCTTGGATGACGAGCTTGTTCTCGGCTTGAAGATCGGCATCGAAATTTCTGGCCCAGATGACCGCGCCATCCGATTGGCGCACGAGCCTCGCTGAGGCGCGCAACCTGCTTTTGTCGAGCTGGACATTGCCGTGGAGCGAGTAGTCGGCAACGGCGGCCCGCCCGCCGCGTAGCGGATCGGCAACGACGATGATGTCGTCGATCCGGGCAAGCTGACCGATTACATCGTCCCTCAGGCCGCGAGCGATGTCCGAACCGGCGCCGGCGGAGCCGCTTTCGGAAAAGAATTCGACGAGCACCTTCGGATGGGCGCTCGCCAGCGGCAGCGTCGCAGTCGGTCGCCCGTTCCAAACAGACAGCGCAATTGCAAGGACCAAGGCGAAGACCCCAAACCCCACTGATATGACGATCCCGAAGCCCCGAGCTGCCGACAGCGTCGGAGCACGCATCGTGCTACGAGGGCTGTCTTGGACGTTGAGCTCTGCAGCCTGAGGTTCTTCCGGATTTATCGAGGACGGAGGCGGGACTTCCTGTGCATATTCGAAATGCGGCACATATCCGCCTTTGGGCACGGTGATGACGACCTCGTCCGTGCGGCCTGCGACGAGGTAATAGCGCTCGAGCGCCTTTCTGATCCGACCGGCCTCGATCCGGACGACAGGATCATTCTGCGGGTCAAATGAAGCCTCGCGGCCAAAAACAACATTCGCTATCGTAAAAGCTTTCAGGAACCCCGATCGGCCGGCGAGCGTCTCGTTGACGACGAACTCGAGGAAATCCCGCCCCCGCTTCGGCGCATGAAATTCCTCGCTTGCGAGAATTCGCTCGACCTGACGGCAGATTTCATCAACCGTCGGCTCGAGACTGCCCAAAACATTGACCTTTGCGTTCCTCATGATCGCCCCACGACAAGTCACGCAATTATCTAAGTCCGTTCTAATACATCATACCGCGCCAGCCTTTGGTTGCAAGTTTTGCTTTGGGATTCGCGCAGAACGCCCCAAATTTGGGCGCGGACCGTTCTTGGCGCGGATAAGCGGCGCCGATTGTCCGCTACCGAACTAATGTTGTCTTTCTGATACAGTTAATGTTACCTCGGGAACAATCCGGCACCTTTCTGACTTCGTATCAATTGCAGGACGCGGTACCAATGCGGAGCTAGTTCATGAGCCAAGAACGCGGCCGCAGAAAACTGATGTTGCGGCTTCCGGATATCCGCCATCTCCTGGCGGACATAACCAACGAGACCCTCGGAGAACTGTTCGAGGCCTACGATCTTGCAGTCGATGCGCTGGATCGATTCCGGACCCAGAGCCCGAGAGAAGACAGGCTCGTTGCGGAATATGAGGAGCTCTGTCGCGACATAGAGCAGGAGGTCGTGGTCTACTGTACCAACAGGTAGACACGCCGAAGAAGACTATCCGGCGCGCTCGACCTCAAGGGCCCGGCGCGCGATCATGTTTTGATCCTTCCGTCATTGCCGCAGGCCAGGCCCAGGCTCTCAGCAGCTCGTAGAAGACGCTGAGCACTACCGGCCCCAGAAAAAGCCCCAGCAGCCCGTGGGACAGAGTGCCGCCGATCACGCCGATCAGGATGACGGGCATGGGAGTCGAGAGGCCTCTCGCCATCAGGATCGGCTTCAGGACGTTGTCGACGATCGAGATCGGAAGGTCAGCGCGCCACGCGCTGGAACGTCGAAGACGGCAAAACACAGTCCGCAAAGCAGGGTCTGCAGGAAAGCCACGCCGATAACACCGCGCGAGACATTCCGGACGGTGGTTCCCGACAGCCGGGCGAAACCGACGCCCTTGTCGCCCGCGACCCGGCTTGCCAGAATCTGTATCGCTGCCGCCAGGCCCGTTGACTGGGTGAGGAACAGGCCGGAGAGCATGATAGAGACGACGAAACTCAATACACCGCCGCCGATCGAGGCAAGCTTTGTGACCACTGCGCCCATGACCTCACGGATGGGCGCCTGAAACTTGATGATCGTCGATGCCAGATCGCCGGCAAGGCGGTTCCAAATGTCATGGAGCCGCTCACCGACAACCGGCCAATCCCTGATGGCGTCAGGCGCTGCCGGCAGGGTAAATTCTCCCGTTCGTAACTTGCCGATCAACGCCTCTGCGGTGTCGGCGAAATTGACCGCTACAAGGGCGAGCGGCGCGATGATCAGGACGAGGCAACCGGCGACGATGACGATGGCGGCGATCACCGGCCGGTTTCCGATCAGTCGCGAGAGCGTCGCAAACATCGGAAAGAGAGCGACGGCGAGGATGGCGGCCCAGATGAGAATAAGCGCGAAAGGAGCAATCAGCGTCATCGTCCAATAAGCGAAAAGGCCGATAATGCCCAGACGGACGAGATCGCTTACTCTCGCCTCTATCGAAATCTGACCTGCGCCGGTCCCTTGCGTTGTCGTATCGGCTGTCTGCTCCATCGTCGCATCCGTCGGGTTACAGGCCGGACCGTCATGCCCTACGATGTCATGTCAGGCACGACATGGCGGACGCTGCGATCCTCAGTGAAATCGGCCGGCCGTTTTTGCCGTTTGCCCAGGTCGGGCTCGTCGAACTTCAGCCGTTCATAAGGAATGGACTGCAGGATGTGCGAGATGCAGTTGATCCGGGCGCGCTTCTTGTCGTCGGAAGGCACGATCCACCACGGAGCGTGTTTGGAGTCGGTCATCCGCAGCATATCGTCATAGGCGCGCGTATAATCCCACCAGCGCTGGTAGGATTCGACATCCATCGGGCTGAGCTTCCATTGCCGCAGGGGATCGTCGATCCGGCGCCTGAAGCGGCGCTCCTGTTCCTCCTCGCTGACCGTCAGGAAATATTTGAGCAGAATGACGCCGCTCTCGACGATCGCCGCTTCGAAGCGAGGGGCAAGCTCGAGAAAGCGCTGCGCCTTCTTCTCGCTGGTGAAGCCCATGACACGGTCGACGCCGGCTCGGTTATACCAGCTACGATCGAATATCACGATTTCACCGGCCGCCGGCAGATGAGCGATATAACGCTGCATGTAGATCTGCGACTTCTCGCGGTCGGTGGGCGCGGGCAGCGCCACGACGCGGAAAACCCGAGGACTGACCCTCTCCGTTATCCGCTTGATCATGCCGCCCTTGCCGGCGGCGTCCCGCCCCTCGAAGATGATGACGATCCTTGCGCCCGACTTTTTCACCCAGGCCTGAAGATGCGCCAGTTCCACCTGCAGCCGGTTGATCTCCTTGTCATAATCCCAAGATTTCTTTTTCTTTTTATCCTTGCCGCTGCGGGTTGGCTCTGCGTCGGCCTCTCTCGGCTCATAATTTTCGTCCATGGCTCTCCCTCCTTCTGTCACTGAGATATATTGCTGGCCTGAACGGTGCGGTCGGGCTGGGGGATATCGCCGATCAGCGCCCGCAAGGCTTCTTCCCTGCCGTTGAAGAGATTGTCGGCGCCGATCCTCTCTATGACCCCGGCACGGGTAAGAATGGCACGGCTTTCATCACTGAGATCGGCAATCGCGAAGATGATGTTGCGTTTGGCAAGCAGTTCAGCCACGGCCTCGAGCGCGGTCGCCCCGGTGCTGTCGATATATGTGATGGCGCTTGCATCGAGCACCAGGCATCTGGTCTCGGCGGCCAGCCCCTTGATCACCGAAATCATGCGCAAGCGCACATAATCGGCGTTGTAGAACAGGATGCTGCCCTGGACTGCAAAGACGGCCGCGCCCTCGATGGGACGGGCTTCCGGAAAGCGCTGCAGATCGAAGAATCCGTGCCGCCCTTCGATGCGGCCAAGAAGGCCGTCGCGCGGAAACATGGTCTGCCGCAGGAGATAGGCGAAGGTTGCCGCGATGGCGACGATCACGCCATTGAGGACGCCGAAGCTGATCGCGCCCCACATCGCGATCAGCGCGAAGATGAATTCGATGCGGCTGATGCGCCAGATCTTCCCGAGCTCATCGACATCGATGAGGCTGATCGCCGCCGTTGCAAGGATCGCCGCCAGCGCCGGGATCGGGAGAATGCGCAGCGCATCATTCAGGAAGACCAGTGCCGCGATCAGCGTCGCGGCAGAGACCAGACCTGCAAGTTGAGAGACACCTCCTGTCGACAGGTTTATGGCTGTGCGGGAATCCGACACGCTGATCGGAAATGAACCGAAAAGACCAGGTGCGATATTGGCCGCGCCAAGGCCGATCAATTCCTGGTTTGCATCGACTTCCTCGCCGGTGCGCGAGCCGAAGCTGCGCGCCGCCACTATGCCCGCACCGAAGCTGACGAGAAAAATCGCGGCTGAACCGAGCACGATCTTGTCGAGAGGCATCTGATGAAACGCGGGCAGGGAGAGGGCCGGCAGGCCGCTTGGCAAGTCGCCGACCACGGCGATGCCCTGCCCGCGGAAATCGAAGATCGCCGACAGAAGGACAGACACCACTACGACGAGAACCGGGCCGGGAACCTTCAAGTGCAGCGCCCGGACGATCCATAGCAGCGCAAACATCGCAAGGCCGAGGATGAGCGAAGGCCAATGGATCAGGCCGCTCTTGGCGAGCATTTCGACGAGCGGTGCGATCAGCCCGTCGGATTCGATCTTCACTCCGGTGAAGCGGCCGATCTGTCCGACCAGGATCGAAAGCGACACCCCGGCGAAAAACCCGACCAGAATGGGCCGGGACAGGAAGCTCGCGAGAACGCCGAGCTTCAATAGTTTCGCAGCGATGCAGAAGAGGCCGACACCGATGGCAAGCGCCGAAGCGATCGCAACCCGATCGACAGCGGTATCGGCAGGCAAGGCCGCGATGATGGCGCCCATGGCAGCGGCAAGCACCGTCATCGTCGCGGCATCCGGCCCGACGATCAGCAACCGCGACGGCCCGAAAATCGCATAAGCAATCGGCGCAAGAATGCTGGCATAGATGCCGGTTTCCGGCGGCAGACCGGCGATCGCCGGGTAGGCGATGGCGCTTGGCAGGCCGACGGCAGCGACCGACAGCCCGGCCGGGATATCGCTGCGAAGCCAATCCCAGCTGAAACCGCTCAGGCCTCGCAACATCGGAATGCTACCTATCACCGCTGGCTCCTATGCTCTTAACCGTTGGTTCTTCCCGCCGTTGGTTCTTCCCGATCATCGCGCTGCTTGGCCGCACGGTTGCGTCAACTGCGATAGCCAATCGCAAGACCGCGGGTTAAGGCCGCCCGTTTGGCAGCGTTCGCGGCGTGCTGATGAGGTGGTTTGATACGTTGGCGATCAGATCTGACCGTCGATCGCCATCTCAGACAAGGATGGTGACGACGAAGATAGTCTAAACACGGCCGCTCCTTCTGGCCGGTCTGGCCTCGCCCTTAGATCGCTATCAACGGTCGATATTAGGCCCGTTTCGGCTTGGAGGCTCGTAGCATCGTGTAATCTCTATCGGGTCGCGCGCCGCCAAGCCCTTGCGGTGATCGTCAGCGCCTGAGGAGCGGAGCGATTCGATCTGCTAGATTACTGACATTCGGCCGGTTGCCTCGATTTCCCCGGCCACTCAAAAGCTGGCTACCGTAGAGGATCGCGTATTTTACGTCAGCCGCGGGTGCTGCTGTTGTATAGTTTTGACATCTGCTGAGCGCAGTCGCGGCGGGGGCGGAGATGGCGTCGGGAGATAAAGGTTCGACATATCTATCCGCCCTTGAGACGGCCGAGACTTATTTTCCGAACCAGACGCGGCTGGTACAGCGGCTTTTCTACGTTAACGAGCCCTTTCACAGCATGTGTGAGGATCTCGCGGCCGCCGCCCAGGCTCTGGCGCATGTCGAAGGTCTGCCGGAGGCGGTTCGAGAGGCGCGGCGGCAAGAATATGCGGGTCTGGTCGAGGCTCTGCTGAAAGAGATGGGCGAGGCAATCGCCCAATCGAAAGTCGTCGTGCTGGGGCGACCGCCTCTCATCGGTCCGAAGTCTTCATAAAGGCATCCGTCATTGTTTGATCCAAGGGAGGTCGATGCGATGAAAGCCATTTCCCGCAAAGTGTTTGGGGGCCGGTTCCCACTTGGCCAACTCCTCGCTGGCCAAGTCATTGCTGGATTGTCGGCTGTCGCGATCATCGCGTTGCAGCCGGCCTTGCCCGCGCGCGCCCAGGCGGCTGCACCAGCGGCATCGCCGGCCCAGCCGGCTGCCGAACAGCCTGCGGCGGCCCTTCTGTCAGACGATGAGCTGGAAGTGCTCGTGGCGCGCATTGCCCTTTATCCGGACGAGTTGGTCGCAGCAATCTCGGCTGCCTCGCTCTTTCCGCTGCAGATTATCGAGGCGCAGCGTTTCCTGGAGGCAAAAAAGAAGAATTCCGACCTCAAGCCGAAGAGCGAGTGGGACGGCAGCGTCATTTCGCTGCTCAACTATCCCGATATCGTCAAGATGATGAGCGAGGACCTCGACTGGACGCAATCGTTGGCGGATGCGCTCACCAATCAGCAAAAGGATGTTCTGATTGCCATCCAGCAGCTTCGCGACGAAGCGGTGGAAAAGAACATCATCAAGACGGATGACAAGGTGACCGTCGTTACCGAGAACGAGAATATCATCATCCGGCCGACCGATCCCGAAAAGATCTATATCCCGCAATATCCACCGGAAATGCTCTACGAACCGGGTTATGCCTCGGAGCCTATCTCCTACTATCCGGATTATTACGACAGCTACTATTACCCCGGGGCGGGGTTTTTTGCGGCTGCGGTAACCGGGTTGACGTGGGCGGCCATCGTCAACTGGGACGACTGGGGCGTCTGGGGCGGCCGTTGGGACGGCGGCGATATCGACATCGACTGCAACAATTGCCTGAACGACCGCAATTTCAATGGGAAGCTCAAGCTTAACGACGTCGACTGGAGCAATGTCGATCGCAGCAAACTGAGTATAGGCAAGGACCAGTTTTCGAAGCTGGACCGGTCGTCGATCAAATCCAGTCTCCAGAGCGACAATCGCAACCAGTTGCGCAACAGGGCCAACGATATCCAGGCAAGCCAGAGGCCCGGCAATCGCGGTAACGCCGCACGCGCTGAAGACATCCGCAGAAACACGGCGCAAGGTTTGAAGGCCAAGCCCGCCTCCAATCGACCGGCGGCAAGCGATCGGCAGGGAGCGTCGAGGCCTGAGGCCCGTCCTCAGAAGGCCGCCAATCGCCCCGCCAAACCGGCCCAGAAATCCGTCAAGAAAGCCAACAAGCCGCAAATGGCTGCGAGACCAGACAATCGCGGACGCCAGCCAAGCGCTCTCGGCAACCCGCAGTCGGGTCGCCGGGAGGCCGTCTCCTCACACCGCGGCTCGCAGAGCATGGGCCAGCGTCCTTCGGCCCGTCCACCTCAGTATCGCCGCCTGCCAGGCGGCGGCGGTGGCCGCGGTGGCGGTGGCGGTGGTCGTGGCGGCGGTGGCCGTGGCGGCGGTGGACGGCGGTAACACCTGTTTCAGCTCAGGGAGTGACATCATGAGACGCCAATCGACTGTAATTTCGCTCATGTTCGCAGCAGCGCTCTGCGCTTTTTCGGCAACGCCGACGCTCTCACTGGCGCAGGCGGATCTCTCCGCCTACAAGGCGGCGACGTCCTCGCCCAAGTTCGACAGTGCGCAGCTTGCGATCGACAAACTGAAGTCGGTGCTGGCTTCCAACAACATCGACGATCTTGCCGCCTTGCTGGGCCTCAACGCCGACAAGCTCCGTTCAAGCAACGAGGCGATGATCGCATACGGATTGATCCGCGAGGGCGCAGAGCGCCAAGTGGTTCTGAAGGATCTCGGCAATCTGAAGGTCGCTGCGATCGGCGATCGGCTTTGGCCGCTGCCGTTTCCGCTGACCGAAGACAAGGATGGCAAATGGTTCTTCGATACTCAGCGTGGCCTTGAAGAAATCATCAATCGCCGCGTCGGCGAGAACGAGCTCGCCACCATCGATACCATGCGTGAATATGTGGCTGCCCAGTACTGGTTCGCATCCGAGGATCGTGACGGCGACGGCATCTACGAGTTCGCGAAGAAATTGATCAGCAGCCCCGGCAAGCTCGATGGTCTTTACTGGGATCCCAGCGTATACCCCGAGGAAAGCCCGGCAAGCGCGCTGGTCGAAACGGCCGCTTTCGGAGCCGCCAAACGCGGCGAGGGCTATTACGGATATCGCTACCGCATTCTGACATCCCAGGGCGACAACGTGCTTGGCGGCAAGCAAAGTTATATCATCAACGGCTATATGACCGGCGGCTTTGCACTGATCGCCTGGCCGGTCAAATACAGGGTCACCGGCGTGCAGACGTTCATGGTCAACGGGATGAGCGTCATCTACCAGCGCGATCTGGGTCCGACAACGGAAGAGCGTGCCGCGGCGATCAAGGATTTCAATCCGGACGCAAGCTGGACTGTGGTAAAGGATTGAGAGGCCAGCCAGCAGTGCCCTGCGCCGCCAGCTGAGTACGAGGAGCAGCTGCCATGGCGCGGTTTGAGTATCGCTTCTCGCCCGTGACCTCGCGCCCCAGCCATTGCGGCAGATTGAACCGGTCATTCTCGCTCGCCATTTCGATTTCGGCGAGCGTTAATCCCTGGTAAGCGCCGGCGAATACGTCCACCTCCCAGCTCCGGCCGTCATGCAGGACGCGGTATCGCGTCTTTTCAAGGACATGACCTGCATGGAGCAGGAGGTCGCGTGCCTCCTCGACCGGAATGTCATACTCAAATTCCTCGCGAGCGAGGCCTGGCGAGCGGAATTTGATCGTCAGGCGCGCGGAATGCCCGTCGATCAGGCGGACGCGTATGCAGTTCTGATCGAGGCAGAGATAGGCCTGCTGCAGAACGTGCGGCTCGTCGGCGCAAGCGCGCCAACTGTCGTCCCGGACCAGGAACTTTCGCTCGATCTCTATCGCTTTCAATAGGATATTTCCTTGCTCACGCCTGCTCTTTGCCGTTACTCGACGGGGGGTTCCCAGGTGAGGAAGAAGCCGACGTCGCCGGGCATGCCGTCGGGGAAATTGATGATCATCGCCTTGAGCCCGTAGCCTTGCGGCTTGGCGACCTCCTCGAACAGTCCATGCAGTTCCTTCGCCTTTCCCTGTAACGTCTTCTGCCACCCAGGAAGGTTATTGTTGATGGCCCGGCCGCTGTCCGTGCAGAACGTCGATGGAAAGCTGTAGATCAGCGCCTCGTATTTGCCGTCCGCGGCCGCCTTCATCACGAGGCGTTTGATGACAGCGCGTTCCGCTTCTCCGATCTGCTTGCGGAAGAAATCCTCGACGAAGTCAGCATGCTTCTTCGCTTCGCGCGACTTGATCTTTTCGCTGCGCTCGATTTCCAGAAGCTGGAGTTCCAAAGCGCGTTTGCGCAAGTCCTCAGCGCTCGTCATGGATGATGTGGACGCTTCGGGTGATGTCATCGTCGCCTCCTCCAGAATGTTTAGGCGATGATAGAGCGCACGGAGTGACGATGGCAGTAAAATACATGTCCTCGCCGGTAGGATACGGTATCCTACGCTGATCAGGGTTATACTGGCCTGCATTGGCTATTGGCGACCATCGACTAAGGTGATCCATAATTAGCACATTCTTGCAAATCGCATTGCCGTTATGCTGACTCAGGTCTATCGTCGATGGCTAATACTGCAGGTTGATCGCAATCGGAGTCTTGGGGGAGCCGATGCAAAATGCAGGCGCTGACAGGGCAGGCAGCGACGTTTCTTCACCTGAAGAGGTGCAGCAGCAACTTGAGCGTATTCTGTCCAGTCCGGAGTTTCGTCTTCCGGAGCGGGCAGGAAGGTTCCTTGAATTCGTGGTGACCGAGACGCTTGCCGGCCATCGCGACTACCTGAAGGCGTTTACCATCGCACAGGCCGTTTTCGGCCGAGATGCAAGTTTCGATGCTCAGCAGGATCCGTGTGTCCGTATCGAAGCAGGACGACTGCGCAGGGAACTGGAACATTATTACCTGACCGCCGGAGCCAGCGACCGGGTTATCATCACAATTCCCAGAGGCGGCTATGCGCCCATCTTCGAGGTAAGGCGAGGAGCCGAGCCTGCAGAAAGGCCGCAAACGGGACAGTCCGCTGAGCTGCGGCCCTCCCCAGACTACGCGCAGCAGCGGATGGGCGCCGCCGGGATAAGGCGGACCGGCGTGTGTCATGGTCCCGATATTGGCTCGCCGCAGGCGCGGTGGTCGTGTTTGCCGCCGCTGCCGCGGCGCTTCAGCATGTGAGGCTGTTCGATACCGGGAAAGAGATGCCGTCCGGAGCTGTCGGCCGCCCAATCATCGTCGTCGAGCGCTTCGAAAGCGCCTCCGGCAGCGGGGTAGCATCCGACATCTCCCAGGGCATCACCGACGACATCATCGAAAAACTGGTTCCCTTCAACGATATCGTCGTCGCCGCCGTTCTGCCGCGCAATCGCGATGGTCAGTTGTCATCGCAACCGATCTATGCCTTGCAGGGCAGTATCAGGCTGGAAGGCGAAACGCTGCGCTCGACGGCCCGGCTTGTACGGCGAGCCGATGGGACCGTCATCTGGGCCAACAATTACGACGCCGACATGAAAGTCCAGGGTCTCCTGCAAACGCAGGCAAGTCTTGCCGAGGACATTGCGACGGCGGTTGCGCGCCCGTTCGGCGTGATATTTCAGGCGGACACCGCCAGCATCGCAGGAAACGCAGACGCGTTTTCCTGCATCCTGTCCTACTACAGCTACCGGAGCGAAATGACCCCGCAGGCGCAGGAAACGGCAAAATCCTGCCTGAAGCATGCTGCCGAAAAGATGCCCGATGATTCCAATATCGCGGCTTTTCTTTCGCTCACCTATCTCGACGAATTCCGCTTTCCATATCAGCTGGACACGAAACCGACCGCTGCCACGCTGGCAACTGCCAAGGAGCTAGCCGAACGAGCCGTGCGGCTCGATCCGAAGAATGCCCGAGCTCTGCAGGCGTTGATGCTTGCCAATTTTTTCGGCAATGACCCGACCGAGGCCCTCCGCGCCGGTGAAGCGGCCTACGCCAGCAATTCGAACGACACGGAAGTTGCCGGCGAATACGGCCTGCGCCTGGCAATGTCGGGGAATTGGGAGAGGGGCTGCGAGCTGATTTCGCAGGCGGTCAGCAAGAATGCGGGACCGCAGGGATATTATGAAGTTGGGATGGCGCTTTGTGCCTTCATGCGGGGCGATACCCAGGCTGCCGAATTATGGTCCCGCATGTCGGACCTCAACTACAATCCGATGCATCGCCTCGTCCTGCTTTCGATCCTCGGCACCCTCGGAAAATCGGCGGAGGCAAAGGAGCAAATCGACTGGATCGAGGCCCGATCGCCCGCCTTGATCCTGAATGTCCGGCGGGAGGTCGTCCGGCGGCTGGCAAGGATCGAGGACCAGGAACGTTTTTTTGCCGGATTGGAGGCTGCCGGCCTGCCCGTTCCAAACGACCGGCCGGCGAATTGACGACGGTGTGCGACAGGCTGTCCTCGCCATCGGCCAAACGAAGCGCAGGGTGCTGTTACCTGTAACATACAGGATCATACATGCCTGCGGCTTCGTCTTTGGCCCAATCTCTTCCATGCAGGACCGGGTCAGCCCCCGGCAGCATGCGTCAGGGTGGGGAGCAGTGTGAACATAAGCAACATGCGCGGCAGTCAGGCCGCTTTTCGGCAGACGCTGCGACGGCTTCTGATCTGCGTTACGATGATGTGCCTGTCAGGCTGCGGCGGGCATCCGAAAGGCGTGCTGACCCCGGTCGCAGAGACTGCTCCTCGCGCCGATCGCGTCGACATGCTGGTCGCCACGACGCGCAGCCGCTCGCCTGTTCCCGGAGAGATGTTCAGCGGCGAGCGCGCCCGCCAGCCCACCTTTGCCGATATCACCGTATCGATTCCGCCTGGCCGCAAAGCCGGTGAAGTCGCCTGGCCGAAGAAGTTGCCGTCCAACCCCAAGACCGATTTTGCGACGCTCAAGGCAACGGAGTTGGATGTCGACGCCGCAAAGGCCTGGCTCAGCGCCAGCGTGCGTAAAAGCCCCGACAGGAGCGTTTTCGTCTTCATCCACGGCTACAACACCCGCTTCGAGGACTCCGTCTACCGTTTTGCCCAGATCGTTCATGATTCCGGCGTGCACAGCGCGCCGGTGCTGGTGACATGGCCCTCGCGCGGGCGGCTGCTCGCCTATGGTTATGATCGGGAGAGTACCAATTACACCCGCAACGCGCTGGAGAAGCTGTTTCAGTATCTCTACCATGATCCGGAGATCAAGGAAGTCTCGATCCTCGCCCATTCGATGGGCAATTGGCTTGCAATGGAAGGCCTGCGGCAGATGGCGATCCGCAATGGCCGCCTGCCAGCGAAATTCAAGAATGTCATGCTCGCGGCTCCCGACGTCGATGTCGACGTGTTCCGCCAGCAGATCGCCGACATGGGAAAGCAGCATCCCCAATTCACCCTGTTCGTATCGCGTGACGATAAGGCGCTCGCCGTCTCCCGAAGGGTCTGGGGCGATGTCGCCCGTCTCGGCTCAATCGATCCGGAACAGGCGCCTTACAAGCAGGAGCTCGAGGAATACGACATCATTGTCATCGACCTGACGAAGGTGAAGACCAGCGACCGGCTCAACCACGCCAAATTCGCGGCTTCGCCCGCGATCGTCCAGTTGATCGGCGCCCGGATTTCGGAAGGACAGACGCTGACCGAAAGCCGCGTCGGCCTCGGCGAGAGAATTCTTGCGGCGACGACTGAAACGGCGGCCGCCGCGGGCAACGCTGCGGGCCTGATACTGGCGGCGCCTGCCGCCGTCGTCGATCAGGACACACGCGACGCCTATGCCGCCGATGTCAGCGCGGTTGCCGGGCCCGGCGGCAAGTCGAAACCCGCATGTGGCAATGCGTTCAGGACGGAATGCCGGCCATAGGGCGCCGTATTCGATACTCGGGATTGGGAGGGATCATGCCGATAGTATCATCAAGGAATGGTCTTCGCACGCTGCTCCTGGCGGTGATGGCATCCCTCGCCGCCGCACTGACGGCCATTCCCGCGATGTCGCAGACGCCGCCGGCCGGACTGCCGGCCGAACGGATCGAGCAGTTCATAACCCTGTCCACCGATCCTGCGGTGCAGGAATGGCTGAAGCAGCAGGCGGCGGCAAAAGCGGCTGCCGAAACAGGCGGGGCGAAGCCAAGCGATCCCTCTTTCGCCGAATTCGCCACACGCTTCCGCCGGCATTCTTCGGATCTGATGGAGGCTGCAACCTCGTTTCCATCTCAGCTGATGGCTGCTGCGGCCGTGCTCGAGCGTGATATCCAGGCGAACGGCGGCACCCGGCCGGTAGTGCTCTTGATCGCCTTCATGGCGGCAGGTTTTGCCGCCCAATGGTTTTTCCGGCGGATCAGCGGCGGCTGGCGCGCCTGGATGGAGCGTGCGCCCTTTTCGACCGTCCGGGAGCGGCTTGTCCTTCTCGGCGCCAAGCTTCTCTGGGAAGCATGCCATGTGCTGGCTTTCGCGCTCGGCAGCATCGGCTTTTTCCTCGTCTTCGACTGGCCGCCGCTCGTGCGCGAAATCGTCGTCGGCTACCTCTTCGCCTTCGTCGCCTTCCGGCTCGCGGCCGCGCTTCTGCGCGCTTGGCTCGCGCCCCCCGCCGCCGTACAGCCAGCATTTCGCGTGGTCCCCGTCAGCGATCCGGTCGCGACCTATTGGGCGCGCCGCCTCGCCTATCTCTGCGGCTGGTTCGCTTTCGGCTGGGTGACGGTGCGGCTGCTTGCAACGCTCGGCCTTCCCCCCGCCTCGCGGCTGCTCGTCGCCTACATGCTGGGTGTCGTACTGTTGGTGATCGCCATCGAAAGCCTGTGGCGCCGACCCGTGGAAGAGCTGGCCGAGAGCCAAACGCCCCGCATCGGCCACACGATCCGCAACTCGCTATGGACCGCCTATTTCATCGGTCTCTGGGCTCTCTGGGTGGTCGGTGCGATGAGACTCTTTTGGATCGTCGCGGTATGTGCTGCCGTGCCGGCCATCCTTGCGCTCACTCGCGTCTCCATCGCAAATATTCTGTCCTCTCCTGCCGGCGAGGAAAAGGCCGAGCAGGCGAGCATCACCTCAGTGCTGGTGGAGCGCGGCGTACGGGCAGCCGTCATCGTCGGGGCCATCCTCCTGCTTGCCAAGGCTCTCGATGTCGAGTTGACCCGCATGACGATGCAGGACACCCCGATGCTGCGGATCGTCAGGGGCATGCTGAGCGCCGGTATCATCCTTCTCGTCATCGATCTCGCCTGGAGCCTCGTGCGTGTTGTCATCGACCGCAAGCTTCGCGAGACCGATACGACCCAAGAGGCAGGCACCGACAGGGCACGCCGCCGGGCGCGAATCCGTACGCTGCTGCCGATCTTGCGCAACGTGCTGATGATCCTCTTCGCCGCCATTGCGGTGATGATGGCGCTGTCTTCGCTCGGCGTCGAGATCGGGCCGCTGATCGCCGGCGCCGGCGTCGTCGGCGTTGCGATCGGCTTCGGCGCCCAGACCGTCGTCAAGGATATTATCAGCGGTGTGTTTTACCTACTCGACGACGCCTTCCGCGTCGGCGAATACATTCAGAGCGGCAATTACAAGGGAAGCGTTGAAT
The DNA here is from genome assembly GCF_014193135.1 of Rhizobium sp. BK049. Classification (NCBI taxonomy): domain Bacteria; kingdom Pseudomonadati; phylum Pseudomonadota; class Alphaproteobacteria; order Hyphomicrobiales; family Rhizobiaceae; genus Rhizobium; species Rhizobium sp. BK049. The sequence continues at coordinate 259,380 of NZ_JACHYV010000003.1, read as the reverse complement.
CCTTCAGCCTCCGGTCGGTGAAACTCAGGCATCACCGTGGCGCCGTCTACATCGTGCCTTTCAGCGAACTCGGCGCGATTCAAAACATGAGCCGCGATTGGGTGATCGAGAAGATGACGATCACCGTCGCCTATGATGCCGATGTCGAAAAGGCCCGGAAGATCATCAAGAAGATCGGCCAGGAACTGTTCGCCGACCCCGAGTTCAAGCCCATCACGATCGAGCCGCTGAAGATGCAGGGCATCGACAGCCTGGGCGACTCCGGATTGCTGCTGCGCATGAAGGTCATGACGCTTCCCGGAGAACAGTTCACGCTGAAGCGCCGGGCGCTGCGGATGATCTATCAGGCCTTCAATGAAAACGGCATCCGGATAGCCGTTCCGACCGTCCAGGTTGCCGGCGACAAGGTTGCCGATACGGCCGCGGCCGCCCAGCAGGTACTGACGGCGCACAAGCAGGCCCTGGCGGCAGGCGCTGGCTGACATGATCCACGCGGCCTGCCGGCTGGCGGGCCTGGCCAATATGGCGTTCAGGAAAGGAGATTTCGATGGATGATTATCACTCCGCTCTCACCGATCACGTGCCCGGCTTCATCACCGCGCCGGGTCAGACGGACTATTTGTTCGTCGGCGTCATCGTCTTTCTGCTCCTGGTGATTCTCGTGGTCGGCAACCTCTACTTTCAGCTGCACGCCGTTCCCGAACGCATCGCCCATCACACGAACAAGGTGCAGATGGAGATCGTCGCCGTTCTGGCGCTGATCTCGCTCTTCACCCACAACCATCTCTACTGGATCCTCGGTCTGCTCCTGGCCTTCGTTCGGTTTCCCGATTTTGCGACGCCGCTTTATTCGATCGCGCGGTCGCTCGCCAGGCTTGCCGGTCGCAACCCGGCCGAACTCGAGCAGGAGGAGGCGCCGGTTGCAGCCGATCGCCCGGAACCAGTCCAAGCGCCGGCGCCAGAACCGGTGGCGGATGCACCTGCCGCCCGGGCGCCCGCCAAGACACTGCACGAAGAGGGGATCTGATCATGCTCGAATTGTTGCTCTGCTCAATGCTGACGATCTTTCCGGACTATCTCTACAGGCGCTATGTCCAGGGCAAGCGCATCGGCCAGGAGATCACCCTTTACAGCATGTGGTACGAACTGCGCTGGGGAATCTCGGCCTGCCTGATCCTGACCGTTTCTCTGATCACCATGATCTTCTATTTCCATCCCTCGACAAAAACGGTCACGGCCATTTTCCGCACCGTCACGATCCTGCCGGAGGCCTCCGGCCGGGTCGATGAAGTCTTTGTCGGCGTTAACCAAAAGGTCGCCGCCGGCGCGCCGCTCTTCCGTCTCGACGATTCACAGCAGAAGGCAGCATTCGAAACCGCCAGCCGCCAAATCGCCGAAGTCGAAGCCGAAGCGAAGGTCGCGCAGACCGAGCTTGCGAGCATGGACGGCCAGATCCAGGAGGCCGAAGGCGCCCTAAAAGTGGCTGAGGACGAGTTGGAGATGAAGACCCAGCTCCTGAAGAACGATGCCGTCGCTCGCCGGGAAGTGGTCCGCCTCACCAATACGGTCGACAGTCGCAAGGGTTCCGTGAGTGCTGCGCTCGCCAAGAAACAGACGCTGGAAACCAAGCTCAGCGTTCTCCTGCCCGCCCAGAAGGCGAGCGCCGAGGCGGCCCGGGCCGAAGCGCAGGTGGAACTCGACAAGACAATCATCAAGGCGGGGGTTTCGGGCACTGTCCAGCAATTCACATTGCGGCCCGGTGATGTGCTGAACACCATGCTGCGTCCTGCCGGCATCCTGGTGCCGAGCGAAGCGGGCCGCGGCACGCTGATCGCCGGTTTCGGGCAGATCGAGGCGCAGGTGATGAAACCCGGAATGGTCGCGGAGGCTGTCTGTGTCGGCAAGCCGTTCACCATCATCCCGCTCGTCGTGACCGACGTGCAGGACGTGATCGCGGCCGGCCAGTTGCGCCCCACCGACCAGCTGGTCGACGTCCAGCAGATGGCAAAACCCGGCACTCTGACGGTGTTCCTGCAGCCGCTCTTCGACGGCGGCCTCGCTGATGTGCCGCCGGGCAGCAGCTGCATTGCCAATGCCTATACCAACAACCACGACGCGCTCGCCGATCCCAATATCAGCACGCCGCGCTGGATGTTCCTGCATGTCGTCGACACGGTGGGTGTCGTGCATGCGATGATCCTGCGTATACAGGCGATGTTGCTGCCGGTTCAGACCCTGGTATTCGCCGGACATTGAGTTCGAAGTCAGCTTCTCCAGTTTCCCGCCCTCGCTCGGGACTCTGAAACATGGCTTGGCGGATATCAGGCGGTTGAGATTTCATGGAGGGCGAACCCGCGAACGCCCTTCATGGGCTCGACCGTTTCAACGAGGGTCAGGTTTTACGATCTTTAATCAACCCCGCACAACAAAGGCCTTGGCTCCCGCCGCAGGAGCCCGTCATGCCGGATCATCTCGCCCGCATTGCCCCCGAAGAGATCGCCATCGAACTGGCGATCGCTGCCGCCGATACCCAACAGACGCTGAACGAGAAGCGGCGCGCCTTTGCCAAGGCCAATCATCCTGACGGTGTCCCAGCGCCTTTCCGCGACAATGTCAACAGGCGCATGATGATCGCCAATCTGCTGATCGACGAGGCGATGCGCCGCCTGCCGCGTAGCTGAAGCTATCTCGAGCGCGGTTAAACACTCCGACGCTGTGGAAGCGCTGCCATCCGGCTCGGTCCGCGCACGCTATATGTGCTGTTTTCCAGCAATTCAACCTCCCACCAAGGTACTCAGTTCGATTCTTTCGCGTTGGGGTAGCAGATAAACCTCCCGCTTTTTGGTATCTGACATAGCGCATTTCGGGACCCCCTAACCCATGCCTACGTCCTTTTCAGTAAGGCACAGCGCTAACTGGCGAAATTGAATGCGATACAACATGTTGTAGCATCGGGCGGTTTAATGTTTTCAGGAGATCGCCCACATGTCGTCTACGGAAGATCCGAAGCAGCCGCGCAACACTGCGCGCAGACATTTTCTAGGAGTGGTTGCGGCCGCCGGCGCTCGTCTCGCCGGCGCGGCGGCCATGGCCACGGCAATTTCAATCTCCCCGGCCAAAGCGATGGGTCGGCGCTGGGGGCGGGGCGGCTCCGGTGGACACGGGGGTTCCGGCGGAAGAGGTGGCCATGGCGGCAGCGGCGCAAATTGCTTCCTGCGCGGAACGGCGATCCTCACCGATTGCGGTGAGAAGCCCGTCGAGGATCTCAGAATCGGCGATCGCGTTGCCCTTCCGGACGGCAGCACCCGTGCGGTCAAGTGGGTCGGCCGCCAAAGCTTCAAGAAGAGCGGCGCACGCTGGCAGAAAGACGTGGTGCCGATCCGGGTTTGCCGTCACGCGCTGGACGGGCACACACCCCATTCGGATCTCTACCTGTCGCCTGGCCATGGGCTGTACCTGAACGGCGTTCTGATCCAGGTGAAGGAGCTCGTGAACGGCACGACGATCGCACCGGTCGCTCCCGCGCCCGACGCCTCGATCGACTATTATGCCGTCATGCTCGATGCGCACGAGGTTATCCTAGCCGAAGGTGCTGCGGCCGAGTCCTTCCATCTGAAGAACAGCAATCACGAGAACTTCTGCAACTTTGCAGAGTACCAGCGTCTCTATGGCGGGGAACGCAGCATGATGACACCCTTTGCGCCGTTGCTCGGAGGTGGCTGGTCACACTTGAAAGCGCTTCTCCTGCTCGGCGTTTCGCCGTTGGTACCGATAAGCGATCCATTCGGCGATGCCTGCGAAAAGATCGACGCGCAGGCCAGGGAATTGTCGCTCTGACGGGACGGGAATGCGCATAGATCAGGCTCGCTGCACGCGAAGCCTTGCGCCGGTTTTGCGCTAATATCGAACAAAGATGTCAAGCGCGGCGCGCATCGGAAAGAGCGCGGCGCGCTTCGATTGTTCGGCTGCGACGAAGCCGATGATGCTCGCCGATCTCTTGATCGGCGAATCGCCCGCTACTATTCCGCCTGCCCGTCTTTCGAAGGCTTTTCGACTGATGTCTCATCAGCCTCGTCCTCTCCCCCGGCGTCGGGCTGCGCAACCGGCTCGGCCGACTGCGGCTGCGGCTTGAAGGTCCAGAACAGCATATAGAAGGCATAGGCGCCGGCTGCAGCGGAGATCACCGCCCAGAAGGGATCGCCGCCGATGATCTCGATCGCCGCCCAGCCGAAACAGACTGCAACGATGCCGACACGCACCCAGAGGCGCTGGTATGCCGGATGGTTCGGATCGATAAGCTGCATGTCTGTCCCCGCGGTCGCATTTTGTCGCACTGTCCTTTAGTTTGAATCTTGCAAATGTGAAAGAGTCGCGGGCTTGACGAGACGCGCAGATGATGGAATGAAAATTCCAGATTTTTGGCAATTCGGTTTATTTGTTCCGAATTCAAGGGAGATTGAAATGACTGTAAGATTTGGTCTGCTCGGCGCCGGCCGTATCGGCAAGGTTCACGCCAAGGCCGTCAGCGGCGATGCCAATGCGACGCTGGTCGCCGTCGCCGACGCCTTTCCGCAGGCGGCGGAAGCCATCGCTTCGGCCTATGGCTGCGAAGTCCGCACCATCGAGGCAATCGAAGCCGCCAAAGACATCGACGCCGTCGTTGTCTGCACGCCGACGGACACCCATGCGGACCTGATCGAACGCTTCGCCCGCGCCGGCAAGGCGATCTTCTGCGAAAAGCCGATCGATCTCGACGTCGACCGCGTCAAGGCCTGCATCAAGGTGGTGGAAGAGACCGGCGCCAAGCTGATGGTCGGCTTCAACCGCCGCTTCGATCCGCATTTCATGGCGGTGCGCAAGGTGATCGACGACGGCAAGATCGGCGACGTTGAAATGGTGACGATCACCTCGCGCGACCCCGGCGCCCCGCCGGTCGATTATATCAAGCGTTCGGGCGGCATCTTCCGCGACATGACGATCCACGATTTCGACATGGCCCGCTTCCTGCTCGGCGAAGAGCCGGTCTCGGTGCTGGCGACCGCCGCCGTGCTGGTCGACAAGGCGATCGGCGAAGCCGGCGATTATGACAGCGTCTCGGTCATCCTGCAGACCGCTTCAGGCAAGCAGGCCGTCATCTCCAACTCCCGTCGCGCCACCTATGGCTACGACCAGCGCATCGAAGTGCACGGTTCCAAGGGCATGGCGGCAGCCGAAAACCAGCGCCCGGTGTCGATCGAAGTGGCGAACGGCGACGGCTATACCCGCCCGCCGCTGCATGATTTCTTCATGACCCGCTACACCGAAGCCTACGCCAACGAGATCGCCGCCTTCATCGCCGCGATCGAAAAGGGCTCGAAGATCACCCCCTCCGGCGCGGATGGCCTGGCAGCGCTGGCTCTCGCCGACGCCGCCGTCCAGTCGGTCAAGGAAGGCAAGCTTATCAAGATCGGCTGACGGTCCTCTCCCGACCGGAGGTCGTGCATGAGATGGCCGGGCTCTGCCCGGCCGTTTTGCGTTGGATAGCACTCGCAGGTGCGTGAACCAAGAGCCTTCCCCGCCGAGCCACGGTTGCTAAAATTCGTGTCTTTGGCTGCCCCTCATCCGCCTGCCGGCAGCTTCTCCCCGCAGGCGGGGCGAAGGGACATGCCGCGCCCTCTTTCTCCATCTCGACGTTGCGTTTGGCACGTCCCCTCGCCCCGTTTTTTACGGGGAGAGGGTTAGGGTGACGGGCAGCCATTAACGCCGAGGCGCCGACAGGATCTATCCCTAATCCGTCCCCTGCCCCCCCGACAGCACGATGTCCTGGTCGATCACCGAGAGCGCCCGGTTGAGGTGGCCTTCGAAGACGAGGATGGGTTCGTCGGGGACGACGCGGATTTCGGGCATGCCTTCCATGCGCACGACATGCGATTGGCCGAGGCCCTCTTCGATGCCCTGCCGCAGCAGGTCGTAATAGCGGGTGCCGGGGCCGGTGATGGCGATCGGCATGCGTTCGGTCAGGCTGAGCATGCGCGACAGGCCGTTGCCGAGCGCGAGGCCCGCCTGGCGAAAGGCGAAGGCGGAGGTGCGGTGGCCCTGGCGGGCGCGGGCGGCGATCTTGTCGAGTTCGGCGACCGGCACGAATTTGGCCGGGATCGTATCGAGCGGCACTTCGAACGCGCTGCGCAGGATGGCGTAGAAGCCGGCATAGGCTTCGATGCAGCCGCGAGTGCCGCAACGGCAGAGGCCGCCACCCGCCATATGCAGCATGTGGCCGAAATTGGGGGCGGAGATCTCCTGGCCAGCCTGGCCGCCGCGCCGGACGATTCCGAGCCCGATGCTGTGGCCGAGCGACAGTGCGGCGAGCGAACGGAAATCAGCGGCCTTGGCGATCTCCTCACGGGCGCCGAGCGCGGCGGCGACGAGCAGCGTCTCGTTATCGAGAATGACCTTCGCCTGCCAGTCGGGCCGCAGCGCCGATTCGAAATCGATCTGGTCGCTGCCGAAGATCGGCGACCACAGAAGCACCGGCTCGGTGGAATGGACCAGCCCCTTGGAACTGATCGAGATCAGCAGCACCCTTTGCTGCGAAATCCGGGAACGATCGAGAATGCGCAAGAGCCCGGCCTGCACCCCGGCGACGAACCGGGCGGCACCGGATGGATCACGCGAGCGCTCCTCGCTGAAACGGTCGATCAGCTTGCCTGCATAATCCACAAGCGAATATTGCACTGCATCCGAGGAGATGATGACGACAATCAGATAGCCGCAATCGCGCCGCTGGCGCAAAAGCACACGCGGCCGGCCGCGGCCGCTTGCCGCCTGCTGCTCGGATTTTTCGATGATCTGAGCGCGTTCCAGATCGGCTGTTATCGCCGAAATGGTGGCCGAGGAAAGGCCGGTGAAATCGGATATTTCCGTATGGGCGAGCGCACCGTGGCGCCGCAGCACGGACAGCACGAGCACGCTGTTTCTCTGCCGGACCAGCTCCGTGCTCGACTTGGTCAGCATGGATGCCGCCCTCTCCTCCTGCTTTCGTCAGAGCATGATGTTACCCGAAAAACCGCTCGCGGTTTTCGGCATCATGCCTTCTTCGCCCTCACCTTCCACTGCATCTGCGGCCGCTCTTGCGCAAGCGAATTAAGCCGGCGATGCAGAGTTGACAGTTGAAAAAATCTCTGACAGTTAATTTCTCGACTGTCGAGAAAAAAATCTCGACAGCTTTCGCGGTGGCCGGAGGAAGCATGGGCTGGGCCGGTCGCAACTCACTCGGGAGGACAATTTATGAAGTCTATTTTGAAACTGATGGCAGGTGCTGCCATTCTCGTTTCCGTGCATACCGCCGCCATGGCTGCTGATCTCGTCGTCGGCGTTTCCTGGTCGAATTTCCAGGAGGAGCGCTGGAAGACAGACGAAGCCGCCATCAAGAAGGCTCTGGAAGCCAAGGGCGCCAAGTATATTTCCGCTGACGCGCAGTCTTCTGCCGCCAAGCAGCTGACCGACGTCGAATCGCTGATCTCGCAGGGCGCCAATGCGCTGATCATCCTCGCGCAGGACTCCGACGCCATCGGCCCGGCCATCGAAAAGGCCGCTGCCGAAGGCATTCCGGTCGTCGGCTACGACCGCCTGATCGAAAACCCGGCTGCCTTCTACATCACGTTTGATAACAAGGAAGTCGGCCGCCTGCAGGCTGAGGGCGTCTTTAAGGCCAAGCCGGAAGGCAACTACGTCTTCATCAAGGGCTCTTCTTCCGACCCGAACGCCGACTTCCTGTTCTCGGGCCAGCAGGAAGTGCTGAAGGCTGCGATCGACGCCGGCAAGATCAAGAATGTCGGCGAAGCCTATACCGACGGCTGGCTGCCGGAGAATGCTCAGCGCAACATGGAGCAGTTCCTGACCGCCAACAACAACAAGGTTGACGCCGTCGTCGCCTCCAACGACGGCACGGCCGGCGGCGCGATCGCAGCGCTCGACGCCCAGGGCCTCGCCGGCTCCGTTCCGGTCTCCGGCCAGGACGGCGACAAGGCGGCGCTGAACCGCATCGCGCTCGGCACGCAGACGGTTTCCGTCTGGAAGGACAGCCGCGAACTCGGCAAGCGCGCCGCTGAAATCGCTCTCGACCTCGCCGGCGGCAAGGACATGAGCAAGATCGACGGCGCTCAGGCCTTCAAGGGGGGACCGAAGGGCGTGGAAATGCAGTCGGTCTTCCTGAAGCCGCTTGCGATCACCAAAGACAATCTGAACGTCGTCATCGACGCCGGCTGGATCTCCAAGGCTGAAGCCTGCCAGGGCGTCAAGGCCGGCACGGTTGCCGCCTGCAAGTAAGCCAGCTTTGAACTAGAATGACCGGCGCCGCAGCGGACACCGCTGCGGCGCCGGATGCGGACGGGAATTCCAAGACGAAGTTTTCTCCGCCTCGCCACACCATCGCAGACTTGCATTCCCTGCCGGAAGAGCGTCGCGACGCCACGCGACCGGCTTCCGGAAGCATCGCGGTGGTCAGTTGAAGACAGACGAATGACGCCTTTGGCCAAGCTCCAGCACGCAGGCGCCCGTCTAAACAAGAATGGGGGAACGGCAAACCCATGGCCGACATGCTAAAATCAACGACTTCAAGCGGGCCGCGAACGGCGGAAGCCAATCCGGTGACCCGCTTCTTCCGCGCGACCGAGATCGACACCCGCCTACTCGGCATGATCGGCGCGCTCGTCATCATCTGGATCGGTTTCCACATCATCACCGGCGGCCTGTTCCTGACCCCGCGCAATCTCTGGAACCTCTCGGTCCAGACGACCGACATCGCGATCATGACGACGGGCATGGTGCTGATCATCGTCACCCGCAACATCGACCTTTCCGTCGGTTCCGTGCTCGGCCTCTGCGGCATGATCATGGGCGTGACGCAGGCGAAAATCCTGCCGGAATATATCGGCTTCGACAGCCCCTTCACCTGGGTGATCACGCTGCTGATCGGCATCATCGCCGGCGGCCTGATCGGCACCTTTCAGGGCATGATCATCGCCTTCCTCAACGTGCCCTCCTTCATCGTCACCCTCGGCGGCCTGCTCGTCTGGCGCGGCGCGACCTGGCTCGTCACCAGCGGTCAGACGGTTGCCCCCATGGACCAGACCTTCCGCATCATGGGCGGGGGCGCGGAGGGCTCGATCGGCGCCACCTGGAGCTGGGTCGTCGGCATCGCCGCCTGCCTCTTCGTCATCGCCAGCATCATCGGCTCGCGCCATCAGCGCCGCCGCTTCGGCTTTCCGCGCCGGCCGATCTGGGCGGAATATTTCCTCGCGACCTTGAGCTGCGTGCTGATCCTCGGCGCCGTCTCGATCGCCAACAGCTATTACTGGCCTGTTAACATCGCCAAGAAATATGCCGAGACCAACAATATCCCCTGGCCGGAAACCGGTCTCGACATTCCCTATGGCATCGCCGTGCCGGTGCTGATCGCCATCGTCGTCGGCATCATCATGACCTTCATCGCCACCCGCCTGCGCTTCGGCCGCTATGTCTTCGCGATCGGCGGCAACCCCGAGGCGGCCGAACTCGCCGGCATCAAGACCCGCTGGGTCACCGTACGCATCTTCGCGCTGATGGGCGTGCTCGCAGCCATTGCGGCGGCGATTTCCACCGCCCGCCTCAATGCGGCGACGAACTCGCAAGGCACGCTCGACGAGCTCTACACCATCGCCGCCGCCGTGATCGGCGGGACGTCGCTGGCCGGCGGCACCGGCACCATCGCCGGCGCCATGCTCGGCGCGCTCGTCATGCAGTCTCTGCAATCCGGCATGGTGCTGGCGCATGTCGACACGCCGCTGCAGAGCGTCGTCGTCGGCAGCGTCCTTGTCGTGGCGGTCTGGCTCGACACCGTCTACCGCGCCCGTGCCAAGTGAGAGGAGCTCCAGATATGGCTGATCAACGCACTCCCCTCGTGGAACTGAAAAACATTTCGATCTCCTTCGGCGGCATCCACGCCGTGGACAACGCCTCGGTCGATCTCTACCCCGGCGAAGTGGTGGCCCTGCTCGGCCACAACGGCGCAGGCAAATCGACCCTGATCAAGATCCTCTCCGGCGCCTACAAGCGCGATGGCGGCGAGATCCTGATCAATGGCGAGCCGGCCGAGATCCGCAATCCGCGCGATGCCAAGAAATACGGCATCGAGACGATCTACCAGACGCTTGCCGTGGCCGATAATGTCGACGCTGCCGCCAACCTCTATCTCGGCCGTGAGCTGAAGACCCGCTGGGGCACGCTCGACGACGTGGCGATGGAAGCCTCGGCCCGCCAGGTGATGGGGCGGTTGAACCCCAACTTCAAGCGCTTCAAGGAGCCGGTGAAGGCGCTTTCGGGCGGCCAGCGGCAATCGGTGGCGATCGCCCGCGCCATCCTCTTCAACGCCCGCATCCTGATCATGGACGAGCCGACAGCGGCCCTCGGGCCCCAGGAGACGGCGCAGGTCGGCGAGCTGATCAAGCAGCTGAAGAAGGAAGGCATCGGCATCTTCCTCATCAGCCACGACATCCACGACGTCTTCGACCTCGCCGACCGCGTCTCGGTGATGAAGAACGGCCAGGTGGTGGGCCATGCTCGCACCGAGGACGTGACCAAGGATGAAGTGCTTGGCATGATCATCCTCGGCAAGGTGCCGCCGAAAGCCATCCCCGGCCCCGGCGCCATGCAGATCTGACGCCACCGGCGCCCTGCCCCAGACAACCAAGCTCCGCCGCCCGCAAGGCCGGCGGAGTTTTTTATGTGGCATTCCTCAGGCTGACGGATAAAAACGCCCGTCAAATCGCAAGCATCGGTATTTCCGAGAATTTCGCGATTGAAGCCGGCCGCAAGCTAGGCTAAGAACCACCCATCGGACAGGCGATTCAAACCGCCTCAGGCATGCACCCGTAGCTCAGCTGGATAGAGTGTTGGATTCCGATTCCAAAGGTCACAGGTTCGAATCCTGTCGGGTGCGCCATCATCTTATCGAAATTGTTGAATTATCGGCTTTTGCGCTCTTCCTCATAACGGCAATATCGGCAGCGCAATGCTAACCGCTCCGGAAAACTCGTTATTTTCAATATCGGCGAATAGCGGCCGCAGCCGGCGTTAGCACGGTGTTAGCGTAAGTCATCTACCATAGCGACACTATCGGAAACCCGGTTTGTCCGTTGCAACAGGGACAAATGGACGCTGGGGATCCCGGAAACGCCACGGCTTACGGAGATTGCATGAAACCGGTTCTAGCCAGCCTGATATTGTCGTCTGCCATGCTGCTGCTATCCAGCGCGTCTGGATTTGCCGCTTCTGGCGGATGGCAGTCGGATGGGCAAGGCACGAGATATTGGCATGTCACCCCGCCGCCCGGGCAATGCAATATAAGTCAGGCGAAAAACCGTGCGCGTCGGGCCGGCATCTATCGCAGCGAGATCATGCAGCAGGATGAGAATATCATCGTGCTCAGAGGTCTGGATGAATCGGGCGACCGGCGAACGATCGGTTTCGGCAACATCAGGGGATGCCCTGAGTTGGAAGGCTATGAGGAAAGCCCGAACTTCTGAGGGCATGGTTAAAGCCGACTCTCGCAGTAACTGGCTCCGGCAACTGATTGCATAGCGCATCGGACGACGCGACCGGTCGGCCAGGGCCTCAAGCCCGTCCAGGTGTCCGCGAACCCTTGGAAAACGATCTCCCGAAAACAGTGCGACGCCTGCTCCAGAAATACCCCATTTACCTCCCGGCGGGGATTGGAAGTGTGAAATCACCCTTGATTTCGTTGACATTATTCGTGATCGCTAAGGCTTTCAATCCCCACGATTCCCCGCCCCCGCGCCGGAGGTACACCGTCGCGGCACTTCTTGAAAACAAGCGGCGACCGCCGCGCTTTTCAAGTAAGAGACTCCATCGCCTGAACAGGGCTACCCTAAGCCAAGATCGAAAGATGGAAATAAGTGAGCAATAGACTCAACGACAAAATCGTGTCGCCGAATATTGGGGGTTACCAAATGCATATTTACGTTCTGAAATGCATGACGACAAAGTGCCAATCCTGCGTAAGTGGCACGACCTGATCACCGATATCGTGCGCGATTGTCCATGGAACGTAATGAGCCGAGCTTTGGGAGCTGCTTCAAATCGATCTGTTACGAAGCGGCGGATATAGGCGGGGACAAACGCCACAACGGACGCGACAGCATTGACCGTAACCAGACCGGCTATGTCTCGATCTCTTTCGGCGGCAAGCTGGATGGCAATGTTACCGCCGAGCGAATGGCCTACGAGTAGAACAGTATCGTGCCCCTGCCGGAGGACGCCCTGCCACTGCTGCCTCCCAACTCAACGAGTCCAGGCACGCCAGACGGGGAGCCGCACTGGCGCGGGCCGACCGGGAAAACAAATGAGCGCCCCTGAATGCTGATTTACAACAGCGCATAAAATAACGACTGAAATCGACCCCGCCCGCAAATCTTTTATCGGGCCGTAGTGTTCTCCCTCCGAGATCTCTGTGTTAGGCAGCCCCAAAAGCGCCAATCTTGCGCACGACCAAGTACGCTCTCGATATGAAGGCCGCGGGCATTGAAGGCTTACAGACCAGAGATTGATGGCCTCAGGGCCATATCGGTGATCGCGGTTATACTTTATCACGCCGAGTTCACGGTGGCTGGCCACACGCTGCTTTCCGGTGGGTATATCGGCGTCGATGTATTTTTTGTGATCAGCGGCTTCCTGATTTCCCAGATTTTGCTGACGGAGATCGAAGCGACGGGGCGTATCGATTTCCTTAAATTCTATGCCCGGCGTGCGCGCCGAATTCTGCCTGCGTTGTTCGCAGTCATTTTCGCGACGATGCCTTTCGCCTATTACTTCTTATTGCCGTTGGAACTCACAGATTACGCCGACTCCGTAGGTTCTTCGCTCCTGTTTGGATCGAATATCTATTTTTATTTTACTGCGGCCCAGTACGGAGAGCCCAACACCCTTCTCAAGCCTTTTCTGCACACCTGGTCGTTGAGCGTCGAAGAGCAGTTTTATATCGCCTTTCCGATCTTGTTGCTGATCGTGCGCCGATACTTGAAATCGAACTTTTTGCCATGCGTGTTGGTGGCGGCAGCCCTCAGCTTCGTGTTCTGTTTCGTCACGGTACGGCACGATCCGCAGCAGGCCTTCTATTCGCCGCTCACCCGGGCCTGGGAACTGCTGGCCGGAACACTGCTCGCCTATTACGAGCTCAGGCGTGGACGGCCTCGCCCCCAGCCGTTGCTCGCGGCGGCCGGGCTTATCCTCGTTCTTGGTTCACTCATCTTGTTTGGAAAGGATACGGTTCATCCTGGCCGAGTCACTGTGATCCCCGTCGTCGGGACCTGCCTTGTGCTCGCATTCGCCAGCCGTGAGAACGCAGCCGGGCGCCTGTTGGCTTCTCGGCCCGCGGCGCTCACCGGATTGGTGTCCTACTCCTTGTATTTGTGGCATTATCCGGTCTTCGCTTTCTGGCGGCTGACAAGCTTGGATTTCGGCAATGGCGACAAGTTTCTCGCCATCGCGGTGACGGTCCTGGTCTCGGTCGCCAGCTTTGTCGTCATTGAAAAGCCCTTTCGCCACACCAGGAAAAGCCGCGCTCTCTGGATCACCCTGAGCTCATCCGTTGCAACCATCGCAGCTGCTGTCCTTTCAGCAATCACGATGGCCGGTTTTCCTCATAGGCTGGATGAAGTCTATTCACCTGTCGCGCAGGCGAACGAAGCAAGGCTCGAAAGCACTTTTCTAAGCTTGAACGACAACATTCAAGCTGAGAAGCCCGTTATCTTCATCATTGGGGACTCGCACGCCAGAAACTGGTCGATTGCGCTGAAAAATTACGTCGATACCGGTCGGTATCAAGTCGTGGCGCTCAGCTATTTGAACTGCATGGTGGAGATCAAGAACGATAGTGTGAAGGCCCCCTCACGCGCCAGCATTTACGACAAATACTGCATTCCCTTTGAAAAATATATCAACGACAAATCATTGCTCAGCCGAACGAAAGCGATCTTCCTCACGAGCCTTCGGCCTTTCGAATACACCGTCAACCCGTTCAGGTTCGAGCTTATTTCCTGGATGAAAAGCCATTCGGATGACGCGCGCGTTTTCGTGTTCGGAAATTATTTCCAGCTTGACGAATTGCACTCGTGCCTGGGGCTGATGTTTCAGAGAAAATCCGATGCCTCTATCTGCCTGCGATCGGCGAGCTATCCGCCGGCCAACCAGCCTTTAGAGCAACTGCCGTTTTTCCCCTCCGGTCTTCCGTTCACCTACGTCGATATCGTCAAGCTTCACTGCGATTACGACAAGGAGAAATGCCTGACCAGCAGCAAGGGTGTTCCGTTCATCACAGACTGGAACCATATGACCGCCGAATTTCTGACGACCTTGATTGGTGACATTCTGGAAAAGAAAACCGCTGACCTGCGGAGCGACGGTCTGCTCGATTTCCTGGTACCGCCGCACGCCGGGCAGGCCGAACGAACGGCAAGTTCTGAGCCGAACGCTGGTCCCGCGTCTTCCGCTTCTCCATCAAATTAGTCGGTGCTCCGACACAAAGGACGATGAGCTTGGTGTTCAGGTCCGGACCTTCGTATACCATCGTTGAGATGGTGCTCATCGCGCACGAGCTAGAAAAACCGACAAGCGCCCTCCACTTCCGTCCCATACCAGACGTTACTGAGGATCTTTGCCTTCTCAGCCCGGCCGGCGGCCTTACTCAGGCTCCGGCTTCAGCACGGTTGAATGCGAGTTGGATTGCCAACGGAGGCGACCATCGCGCATGATGAGGCGCTCAAAAGGGATCTCCATCTAGGGTTCCGCGAAGCGCTACATATTCTGCGGGATGACGAGGATGATGAACACCTACCAGCGCAACCACTATGCCGAAGAACGTCGCAACTACTGACGAGGCGACGCCTCGATTTCGGCTCTTGGATTTTCGCCTGGCGAATAACACTGAAGATCCGATAACGAGTGCAAGCGATCAAAAAACCAAGAATTCACCAAATCCTCGCGCGATGACTTCTAACGGTGAGCGGAACAAGCCAAAGATCGATTCAAAGCCTAGAACCAACTGGTACACGTTCAGCATGACAACCGCTAATAGCGATGTGGCCGAAGAAACAAACAGGAGCCGTCGCATCCGATCCTCGATATTGCTCGTATATTGCGATTGAATTTATCCGGTCGGTGGTTCCTTTCGGATTATGACAGTAGTTAAAATTGGCAGCGAGATCACGATTGGGCGTAAGGTGATCTACGTTAGAATGACGGCTGCGAGGCGCCGGCGGCCCGTGCGCCGGGCCGCACGGCCCGCCGCTACATCGCCAAAGTTCGCATCAATCTAGCCTTGATAGACAGCCACGTCGGCTTGGCATTCCTGGTCCGACGCTTCTGATTGCAGGCGAAACAAACAAGATGAAGATTTTCGAGGCAACTGTATCCGCCCTAAGCCTTCGCCTGCGCATCCGCCTATTAGCAATTTGTTGACCATAAGCTGCCTTTACTGGGTCTGATGGATGCGGAGGTTTCCCGCCCGTCGTCGAATGTTTGGTGGGACGGGATTGGTCGTGTTGGAGTATTCACAGGGTTGGTCGGGTGAAGCCTTGGGCGGAATTGCCGCGCTCATGTCGCGTGCCAAACGCTTCGCGGCGCAGACCATTCTGCCGGCTCTGTTTGCGCTGCCGGCACTTGCCGGTTCTGCATCCCTTGCCTCGGCAGAAGATCGGGCGCTGAAGCTTTTCTTCACCCACACGGGCGAGAGGGCCACGATCACCTACAAGCGGGATGGAAAGTTCGATTCCAGGGGCCTTGCCCAGATCAACCGGTTTCTGCGCGACTGGCGCAGGAACGAGCCGACCCGGATGGATCCGCGGCTGCTCGACCTGGTCTGGGAGGTGTATAAGAAGAGCGGCGGCAAGGATTATATCCACGTCGTCTCCGCCTATCGTTCCCCTGCCACCAACAACATGCTGCGCAACCGTTCGCGCAGCACTGGCGTCGCCAAGAAGAGCCAGCACATGCTGGGCAAGGCGATGGATTTCTACGTTCCTGGCGTGAAGCTTGCGACGCTGCGTGCCATTGCCATGCAGATGCAGGTCGGCGGTGTCGGCTATTATCCGACCTCGGGATCCCCCTTCGTGCATCTCGACGTCGGCAATGTCCGGGCCTGGCCCCGCATGTCCCGGCAGGAACTCGCGCGCATATTCCCGAACGGGAAAACGATGCATCTTCCGGCCGATGGGCGGCCGCTGCCGGGATATAATCAGGCGGTTGCGAACTACAGGAAACGCGTCAGCTCCACCTCGATCGAGATCGCCAGCACCGCCGGAGAAGACGAAGACGCGGGAGCCTCCACCACGCCAAGCGGCGGCGCCACAGACAGCAAGCTGGTAACCGCGCTGCTGCCGACGCCGAAAAGCCGGGCCTTGAACGCGCTGGCGCAGCAGACCGGCGCGGTCGAGCGAGATGACAAAGGCTCCGCTCCCGATCTTTCATCTCTCCCGATTCCGATACCGGCGATGCGCCCCCTCGCCCTGGCGCAGGACGCGGGCGCGGACGACAGGCTGGTGACTGCCTCGATCGGCCCGATTGCAGCACTTTCGGAGAGACGCCTGCCCGCATTGCCGGCTCACGCGCGTTTCCATCCCGTCGTTGCTGCACAGCAGATCTCTTGGCAGGGCGCCGACATGATCGCCTCCCTGCCGATGACCGCTTCCTGGGAAGAAGCAGATTTCCTTGGATCGACGTCAGAAGCGGCGCTGATGCAATGGGCGCTGCATTCTCCCGGCGCGGCGATCGGATTGAGCGCGCCTCGCCTTTCCCCACGCACGGTCCATCGCGAGGCGAATGTCGCGGCTTCAGACGAGAACACCGTTCCGGTCGCCGCCACAGGTCCGTTCGACGCCAGCCGGTTTTCGTCGCTCCCGGAGGGTTGACCACCGAAAAACGATAGATGCATAGGGGCCAGAAGTCGTTTCTAAGCTTGCGTCAGAGAATTGCTCCGGTGCTGTGGGTACAATGGCTGAGAGCTAATGGCGACACGGCAATAGCAGAGATGCTCTTCTCTCCGTTCCCGATCGGAACAGAGCGATTAAAATATCAACGCAAGGTTTGAAATATATCATCACTCGCTCAGCGCTTCTGAGCCGTATCAACAAGATCATAAGTCGTAGGAACTTCTTCAATGCCGGTGAGTTAAGAGTGTGGATGTAATCGTCGCTCAGTCGACTTCGCATTTGTCCTTTCCAACTCTTCGCAGCCCCGCAATCCAGCGGGGCTTTTTTGCTGAAGTACTTTGCTCTGTACGGCATCGTACGGAAACTCTTGCGGCCCGCCGGCGTTTCTTGCTTCGGATCGCGCAGAGGGAGCCTCTCCTGTCTCCGCGCGCACCCCTATGCTCTGCGCGATCCACACTATCTCGAGACCTTTCTGAGATCCGATTGCGAACAGCGGCAAGGCAACGCGTAAATCGATGATCGCCGGCGGCGCCAGCATTTCATGCGGCCCGAACGGCGTTGTGCACATGCCACCGGCTCATCTCACTGCCTCAGTGAACAACCGCGATCACCCGTATTCCGGCTTCCTCCGCGGCGCGAATGAGGGCGGCGCGCGCCATATCGGGCGAAATATTGCCCTGGATCGCGTCAAGGCAGGTCTTTACAGCCGCTATATATTCCCGGCCGTCATCCATCGGCCAGGCGGCGACAAGCGCGCCTGCGACCTCACCGAGCGACCGGACCAGCCTGTGTTTTTCCTGACCGCCCATCACAAGCATCAGAGGCGCGAAGTCTTCGCTTGTGTGCCAGTCTACAATTCCGACCGTCTGTATTGCCATTCGTTGCTTCACCTCACAAGAAGCCTTCCCCATCCGCTGAAACGCAGGCGCCGGGTTCGGCAGGTTGGCGCTTCGGCAGGAGGTCTCGACGGTGTTTCGCGACAGACCAAAACCTTCCTGAGATGTCCCTTCAATCGGACGGGAAGCATCTAAAGCAGGTGATGCAGGGGAAAAGCCGGACCTAAGTCGGACTGGAAGGGCGGCGGCGGCTGTTCATATAACAGAGTCATGTAACCTATAGGTCCGTGGAGGGGCGGAACGGGAGGAGGAGATGAAGTTCGGCCCCGATAACAACAACCACGAAGAGCGCTTTTCGCAAGGCCACAGTTCGGCAGCAACCGTCGCCACAATCGAAGCAGCCCTTTCCGCTGATCCCGACATCGACAGCAGCGCTATCGAGGTCAGGATGCTCGGTCCTGTCGTGCTGCTTGAAGGCTATATTACCAAGCCCGCCGACCGCGACAAAGCCATCGCGCTTGCGGCGATGATCGTCGGTGAGGAGAATGTCCACGACCGGATGCTGAGCCGTTTCTCCACGCAGTAGCGAGGGGTGGGCGGCTGGGACCAAGGTCGGCTAAGCCCCGGCCTCAAGTCCTAACTCCGGAACCGTTCCTCCATTATCCGGTTGGTACGCCAGCGGAACCAACCGCATAAAAGGAGGAAAATTGATGAATATCAAAGCAGTAGGAATTGCCGCTGGTCTCCTGTTGGCATCGACGTCTGCCTTTGCGCAGCAGTCGACGGTCACAGGTGCGGTCGGTGGCGCCGCGACGGGTGCGATCGTCGGCGGCCCGGTAGGTGCTGCTGTCGGCGGCATCGTCGGCGGCGTCGCAGGCAGCGTCATCGACCCGCCGCCGCCAAAGGTGGTGACCTATGTCGAGCAGGCTCCCGCCCCGGCTGAACGCGTGGTGGTGAAGGAGAAGGTCGTCGTCGGGCAGCCCCTGCCAGAGACGGTCGCCGTGACGCCAATTCCCGACGATCCGAAATATGCCTATGCGATCGTCAACGATCAGCGTGTGATCGTCGAACCTTCCTCGCGGACGGTCATCCAGGTCATCAAGTGACAGACGGGCGGCAAAGCCGCCATTCCAACAATCAGGGCGCGCATGTCACGCATGAGAATGCGGGCGGCAACGCCTGTTCGAACTTCGGAGAATGATCATGAAAAGCAACCATCTCACCATGCTACTGGCAGCGCTGTCGCTCGGCGTCTCGCCGCTTGCGACACTGCCGGCCGCGGCCCAGCAGGACAGCACAAAGAGCAGCGGCCAGACCCAGTCCGGTTCTCAAAGCACGGATTCCGGCTCGCAATCCGGGGCCGGCAAGACCGACTGCACCCCCGATGCTTCCGGGGCCTGCCCGCAGGGCAAGGGCCAGACGACGCAGCAGAAATCCGGCCAGGGCTCCGACATGAAAAAGAGCGCTGAACAGCCTTCCAACGACAACGGTTCGACGAGCGGAAGCACCTCGGGCAAGGCTTCGACGGAAACCAAGCCCGCATCGCCGGACGCCAACGGCGCCACCACCACCGAACAGAAGCCCGCCGCCAAATCCGGCACGACCGATACCAGCGGCTCGGCCACCACAGGCACAAAAGGCAGCACTACGCAGAGCGGCGATGCGACCAAGCAGCCGAGCGATCAGAACGCGACGACGACAAACAAGAGCTCGTCGGAAACCAACGTCAACAACAACACGACGACGAACAAGCAGACTTCGAACACCACCAACGTCAACATCTCGGTTGAACAGCAGACCGAAATTCGATCGGTGGTGAAGGAGGTCCATGTCGCACCGGTGAAGGAAGTGGACTTCACGGTCTCCGTCGGGGTGAAAATCCCGAAGAAGGTGCAGCTCGAACCATTGCCGCCGCGCATCGTCAAGATCGTTCCGCAGTATGAAGGCTATCGCTTCTTCATCCTTGCGGATGGCCGGATCGTCATCGTCGATCCCGATGCGCTGACGATCGTCTATATCATCGACGCCTAAGGCCTAACACGCAGGTTCCGGCGGCGTCTTTTTCGTCGCCGGGCGGCCCACCGACACCCTCCATCCAATACGCACATTGAGTGACTGGCCTTCCTTCCGGCTTGAGCGTCTACTCTATCGCTCTGGCGGAGGAAGCAGACCATGGCCATGTATCTCACACGCTTCAGCTATACGCCCGAAACCTGGGCGCGCATGATCGAAAAGCCTGAGGATCGCCGCGAGGCGGCACGCAGCTACATTGAATCCGTGGGCGGCAAACTCCATGGGTTCTGGTATGCCTTTGGCGAGCATGACGGATGGAATTTGTGGGAGGCGCCCGACAACGTATCGATGGCGGCCGTCACGCTTGCGATCGGCGCCGGCGGCGCGCTCAGCTCGATCGAGACCACCGTGCTGCTCGAAGTCGAGGACACGATCCAGGCGCTGGAAAGAGCGAAGTCGATCCGATACCGCCCGCCGGCAGCCTAGGTTGCGGTAGCATCAAAGCGCGCCGAGACCTTTCGGATCCGCTCGCGCTTCAGTTCATTGTTTACGCATGCTGCTGTCGAAGAACCGCAGCCTACTCACTCTGCCTGAAATTCCGGATCCGATCGAACAGCACCGCCAGCACGATCGCGCCGCCGATAAAAGTCCCCTGCCAGAAGGCGTTGATGCCGAGCAGACCGAGGCTGTTGCGGATCACTTCGATCAGAGCCGCGCCGACCAGGGCGCCGAAGGCGGTGCCGACGCCGCCGGCGAGATTGGCGCCGCCAATGACGGCGGCGGCGATGACCTGCAGTTCCATGCCGGCCCCGATATTGGTGGTGACGGCGCCGAGCCAGCCGGTCTGGACGATGCCGGCGATGCCGGCCGACAGCGCCGAGATCATGTAGACGGCGACCTTGATGCGACGCACCGGAACGCCGGTCAGTGTCGCGGCGTGTTCATTGCCGCCGATGGCGAAGATATAGCGGCCGAACCGCGTCCAGCGCAGCACGAAGCCGGTCAGAAGCGCCAGAATGATCATGTAGAGAACAGGATTGGCGATGCCGAGAAACCAGGCGCCGCCGCCGAGCGCCAGGAGCTTGTCGTGATCGGGACCGAACTGGAAAACGACGGTGTTGTTGGAGGCGACCATGGCGAGGCTGCGCGCCACCGACAGCATGCCAAGCGTCACCACGAAGGGCGGGAAATCGAGATAGGCGATCATGACGCCATTGAAAGCGCCGACGACAAGCGCCGTGCCGATTGCGGCCGCTATGCCGATTTCGATGCCGTAACCGGCATGCATGGTGACAGCCAGCACCATGCTGCAGAGGCAGAGCACCGAGCCGACGGAGAGGTCGATGCCGCCGGTGATGATGACCAGCGTCATGCCGAGCGCGATGATGGCGACGAAGGTGACGTTGCGGGTGATGTTGTAGAGGTTCTTCGCCGTCGCGAAGGAATCCGTGGCAAAGGACAGGAAGAGGCAGGCGAGGATGACGGCGATCAGCACCCAGAAGGTCTGACTGCCGACGAACTCCGAAAGCCGGCTTCGCTCTCTCTGCGCAATCGTCTGATCGAGGGTAACTGCCATTGCTGACCTTCTTTTCTGCCCAGTTCCACGCCTCTCAAACCTGTTCGATGGCGCCTGTTATGAGACCCGTCACTTCCTCCGGCGAGCTCGCCGCAATCGATTTGTCGGCGACTTTCCGGCCGCGGCGCATGACGATCACCCGATCGGCGACGGTAAAGACGTCGGGCATGCGGTGACTGATCAGCACGACCGCGATGCCGCGATCACGCAGCTCGCGGATCAGGTTCAAGACCTCCGCCACCTGGCGGACCGAAATCGCAGCGGTCGGCTCGTCCATCAGCACGATCTTCGCTTCCGACAGCATGGTGCGGCCGATCGCCACCGCCTGCCGCTGGCCGCCCGACATCTGCTTGACGAGGTCACGCGGGCGGGTTTCCGATTTCAGCTCCTTGAAGATCTCGCCGGCGCGCCTGTACATCGTCTTGTAATCGAGCACGCGGAACGGACCGATGCCGCGGCGGAGCTCCCGGCCGAGGAAGACATTGGCGGCGGCCGTCAGATTGTTGCAGAGCGCCAGATCCTGATGAACGATCTCGATGCCGTGCTGGCGCGCCTCGACCGGCCGGTGCATGACGATCTCCTTGCCGTCGAGCCGCATCGTGCCCTCGCTCGGCCGGAAGTTGCCGGCGATCATCTTGACCAGCGTGCTCTTTCCCGCGCCGTTATCGCCCATCAGACCGACGACCTGGCCGGCTTCGAGCGTAAACGACACATCGTTCACCGCCTGGATGGCGCCGAAATGCTTAGAAATATTGGTGAGCTCGAGAACCGCTACCAGCCGACCACCCTCCCCGGAACCTGCAGGCCTGCCTTCGTCGCCGGTTGCCGAAGCCGGTTGCCAGTCAGACGCCTGCGATCTCGCTTTTGCCGATCTCCTCCCGGAAAAGCGATTTGGTTCATTAATGCAAAAGCGCCATGAATGGTCAATCAAATGTCCGCTAAAACGGCCTCTCATCACAAAAATCTATTTTGTACGACAAATAGAGATTGACGCCGGAAACGCGCGCATATTAGCTGTTGCTGGGGAGAGAGGTATGCTGATCCTTGTCACCGGGGCTACGGGCAAGGTCGGGCGGCGCTTCATTACTGGGCTGCTTGACGAGCCGCGATTTTCCAAGGCACGCATTCGCGCGCTTTGCCATAATCGCGTGCTTGAGGAAACCGACCGCGTCAGTGTCGTGAAGGGTTCGATCGCCGACAGCAATGTTGTCGCAGCGGCCATGGACGGTGTCACCCATGTCCTGCATCTCGCCACCTGCAAGGAAACGCCCGACGATGTGATGGATGTTACCGTAAAGGGGCTGTTCTGGCTGCTGGAAACCTTTCGCCTAAGCCCGACGGCGCGGCAGTTCATCTTGATCGGAGGCGATGCCGGCGTCGGCCATTTCTTCTATCGTCACGACGGGCCGGTGACCGAAAAGACGCCGCATCGCGCCTATCCCGGCTGCTACGCGCTCTCCAAGGTGCTGGAAGAGGTGATGCTCGAGCAGTTCGCCATCCAGTATGGCATCAACAGCTGCTGCCTGCGGGCGCCCTGGATCATGGAGAAGGACGATTTCAAATATACACTCTCCTTCGGCGACGATGTCTTCGGCGGGCCGGACTGGAAGAGCCTGGTGCCGCCGGCCGATGCGGCGCGTTACGCGCGCGACGCCACGGTGCCGCTGTTGCGCGATGCCGACGGGCGGCCGCTGAAGCGCAATTTCGTCCATGTCGACGATCTCGTCTCGGCGATTCTGGCGGCGATCGACAATCCGCGCGCCGTGGGGCAGCTTTTCAACATCGCGATGGATCGGCCGGTCGATTACGGCGAGGTCGCCGCTTATCTCGCCCGCACGCGCGGGCTCGGCTCCGTCGATATTCCGAGCGAATATCACTCGAACTGGATGGACAACAGCAAGGCGAAGTTCCTGTTGGACTGGCGCCCCGTCTACGATCTGGAAAAGCTTATCGATTCAGCCTGGGAATACCGGCGTTCAAGGGAGGAGCCTCGTATCGTCTGGTATCCCGGTTGATAACAGGGCGGACGAAGGCGTCCGCCTTTTCACAAAGGGAGGAAGCTATGAGGAAGGCATTATTGCTGGCTGCCGCTGCAGCTCTGGCGTTCACGGCCGGCGAGGCCATGGCCGCCAAGAAGCAGCTCGTTATCGTCGTCAAGGGTCTCGACAACCCGTTCTTCGAGGCGATCAACCAGGGCTGCCAGAAATGGAACAAGGAAAACGCTTCGGCCGAATATGAATGCTTCTACACCGGCCCGGCATCGACCTCGGATGAAGCCGGCGAGGCGCAGATCGTCCAGGATATGCTCGGCAAGGCCGATACGGCGGCGATTGCCATCTCGCCGTCGAACGCCAAGCTGATCGCCCAGACGCTCAAGACGGCCAATCCGAGCGTGCCTGTCATGACGCTCGATGCCGATCTTGCCGCGGAAGATTCCGCTCTGCGCAAGACCTATCTCGGCACCGACAACTATCTGATGGGGGCGCGGATCGGCGAATACATCAAGAAGGCCAAGCCGAAGGGCGGCAAGATCTGCACCATCGAAGGCAATCCCGGCGCCGACAACATCCTGCGCCGCGCCCAGGGCATGCGTGACACGTTGAGCGGCAAGAAGGGACTCGACGCCCTTAAGGGTGAAGGTGGCTGGACCGAGGTGGCGGGCTGCCCGGTCTTTACCAATGACGACGGCGCCAAGGGCGTGCAGGCGATGACCGACATCCTCGCCGCCAATCCCGACCTCGACGCCTTCGGTATCATGGGCGGCTGGCCGCTGTTCGGCGCTCCGCAGCCCTATCGCGACCTGTTCAAGCCGATGGCCGACAAGATCGCCAAGAACGAGTTCGTCATCGGCGCCGCCGACACCATCGGCGACGAAGTGGCGATCGCCAAGGAGGGCCTGGTAACCGCGCTCGTCGGCCAGCGGCCTTTTGAAATGGGCTACAAGGCGCCGACTGTGATGATGGACCTGATCTCGGGCAAGAAGGTCGATGATCCGGTCTTTACCGGGCTGGACGAGTGCACCAAGGATACGGTCGACACCTGCATCCAGAAATGACGCCGCGTTCGGAGCGCCCATTCCGGTGGGCGCTCCCCTGGACTACCTTTCGATCTCCGAAAAGATCCAGTCGGAAAAAGCGCGCATGGCCGCCGTGATCGGCCGCGACTGCAGGCGCGTCAGCCAATAGCTTCCAAGCGAGATGGCGGTGGCGAAAGGCTGCACGATCGCGCCCGAGCAGAGGTGCCTTGAAAACATCGAGGGCGGGGCGAGCGCCACGCCCAGCCCCTGGAGGGCCGCCTCCATCATGCCGACGGAGGAATCGAAGACGATGCCGGCATTGACCTGGGCGGCCGGCGGCACGCCCGCGGCCTGAAACCAGGTGCTCCACTCATCCGTGCGGTAGCTGCGAAGCAGTGTCGCTCCGGCAAGGTCTGCCGGCGATCGGAGATCATCGGCCAGTTTCGGGGTGCAAAGAGGCGAAAGCGGCGCTTCGAACAGGCGCTGCGCCTCAGTGCCGTGCCATGAGCCGCTGCCGAAGCGGATGGCGAAATCGAGCCCTTCCGCCGCCGGATCGACGCGGTTGTTGTTGGTGGAAATGCGCAGATCGATGAAGGGATGCCGGCGCTGGAAGCCCGCAAGCCGCGGCAGGAGCCAGCCGACGGCGAAGGTTCCGACGACACCGAGGAACAGCAGTTCGCGCACCTGCCCGGCCTCGATCCTGTCGAGCGTCGTCGCCATCTGGTCAAAGGAGGCGGTGACCGTCGGCAGCAGCGCTTCGCCTTCCGCGGTGATCTTCAAGCCGCGGGGAAGGCGCTGGAACAGCGCCACCCCCAACCGCTTCTCCAGGCCCTTGACCTGCTGGCTGACGGCCGCCTGGGTGACGCAGAGCTCGATTGCAGCGCGGGTGAAGCTCAGATGCCGCGCGGAGGCTTCGAAAGCCCTGAGGCCATTTAGGGGAAGGAATTGCCGAACCATGTGAGCCCTAGAAATTCTTGTGGCTGTTGCGAGATATCATCGTTTGCGGTCATAAAACAGCGTAGCTAATCCCCTCCTCGGCGCATTTTCTGCGCTGCATCGACCTGGCGATTTGGAGATGATTGATATGAAGAATGTGGGGATGGGAATTTTATCGGCCGCCTTGATCTCGGCATGCACTTGCGCAAGCGGCTTTGCCGCCGATGCCGCGAAAGTGAGGGCGATCGCCGACGCCGCGATCAAGCCGGTCATGGAGAAAAACGCCATCCCGGGCATTGCCGTCGGCATCACCGTCGATGGAGAGCAGCACGTCTTCACTTATGGCGTCGAATCGAAGGAGACCGGCCGGCCGGTGGCGCCGACGACGCTGTTCGAACTCGGATCGATCAGCAAGACTTTCACTGCGACGCTGGCATCTTACGCTGACGCGAAGGGCGGGTTTTCGCTTGACCGCAAGGTGAGCACATATCTGCCGGCGATGAAGGGCAAGCCGTTCGGCGATGTCGTGCTTATCAATCTCGCTACCCATGCCGCCGGCGGATTTCCGTTGCAGCTGCCCGATGACGTCAAGACCGAAAAGCAGCTGCTTTCCTATTTCGCCGCCTGGCAGCCCTCTCATGCGGCGGGGACGCAGAGAAGTTACGCCAATCCGAGCATCGGCATGCTCGGCTATATCACCGCGAAGGCCATGGGCGGCGATTTCGCCGCCCTTATGGAAGGCAAGCTGTTTGCGGCTCTCGGATTAGAGAGCACCTATATCAATATGCCGAACTCGCGGCTGGCCGATTATGCTCAAGGTTATAAGCGCAATGGCGAGCCGGCGCGGCTGGCGCCGGCCCTGCTCTCCTCGGAAGCCTATGGCGTGAGATCGACGGCCGGCGACATGATCCGCTTCGTCGGCGCCAATATGGGCCTGGTCAAGCTCGACGGAACACTGCAGCAAGCGATTACCAGTACCCATACCGGATATTTCAGCGTCGGGAAGATGACCCAGGATCTGATCTGGGAGCAATACGCCTATCCCGCCACCCTGGCGAGCCTGCTCGAAGGCAATTCGCCCGCGATGCTGAAGACCATTCCGGTTTCTGAACTGCGGCCGCCGATGAAGCCGCGTGACGACGTCTGGATCAACAAGACCGGCTCGACCAACGGGTTCGGCGCCTATGTCGCCTTCATTCCGCAGGAGCGCCTTGGAATCGCCATTCTGGCCAATAAAAACTATCCCAACGAGGATCGGATTGCCGCGGCCTATCGGATATTGACCGCACTTACGGCCGACTGATCGGAAATGGGCGCAATCGACGTGAGGCACGCCAAAGCGGCTGTTCACCCGTCGGACCCTTGAAGCACACGGAGGGCAACGCTCTGAATCAACGTGCTCGTCTCGAGTCGGACTTTAGCCCGATGCGCGACCGCGCCCTTGTGATAGACCCTTGGCGGCCGGACATGCTGTGGCCGAGCCGGCTGCAGCGTATGTCCAACGACCGCAATCTCGCCCCCCAGTACACGGGGCGCTACTACCGGGAGTAATGCAAAATTAATAATTAAGATTAATGCGCGAGTATTTCTTAGAATTTCTCTAAGCAATTGCCAGTCCTCATAGAGAATGCTAATAAACAACTACCTTTCTTGAAGTCATCAGGGGCAATGCAAATGAAAACTGTATTGATTTCGGGCGGAGCTGGTTTCATCGGATCGCATCTGTGCGATCGACTTCTGCTTCGGACTGACGTTCAGAAACTCGTTGTTGTCGACAATCTTTGGACCGGACTTTTCGAAAATATCGAACACATCAAAGACCCGCGTTTCCACTTCGTGAAATCGGATGTCGAAAACCTGCAGACATCCGATAAATTCGACGAAATCTACCATCTCGCCTCTCCCGCATCGCCGCCCTGGTATATGAAGGAGCCGAAGCGGACGATTTCCGCCAATCTTCTCGGGGCAATGCGGCTTCTCGATCTCCTGAAAAAGGGGGGTCGTTTCGGCTTTACCTCGTCTTCCGAAGTCTATGGCGATCCGCTCGTCTCGCCGCAGCCGGAATCCTACAAGGGCCAGGTCGACTGTACCGGCCCACGCTCGTCCTACGACGAGAGCAAGCGCTGCACGGAATCGCTGCTGTTCGAGATGCAGCGCACCCAGGGGCTGGACGTCAAGGTCATCCGTCCCTTCAACATTTATGGCCCGAGAACCCGCGCCGACGATGGGCGGGCGGTCTCCAACTTCATCACCCAGGCGCTTTCGGGCCGCCCGATCACCGTGTTCGGCGACGGTCTGCAATCCCGCAGCTGGGGCTATGTCGACGATATCGTCGACGGTTTCGCCCGCTATTTCTGGATAAACCAAACCGACTATAAGGGGCCACTGAACATCGGCAACGATCGCGAGATTTCGGTTCTCGAGGTCGCGCAATATGTCTCCCGCCTCGTCGGCGGCGCGCCCATCGTGTTCGAGCCGTCACCCCCACAGGATCCAACCAACCGGCGGCCGGACCTCAGCAATGCGAACTACGTCATGCCCGAGTGGTCGTGTAAGATCAGTTACGAGCAAGGCGTTGCCCGGACGCTCGAATGGTTCAGGGAAAAAATGAAGGCCGAGAAGCAATCACCACAGCGGCGCAGCGCGCATCGTTGATGCTGACGGCTTGGGGCGGCTCGCGGCCTTTCGGACGCGCGAAGGGCGCCGATATTCTGAACCGGCACATCGTGCTGTCAGATCAGCCCGATCTAGGGCCGATCCGCAAGGTTCAAGGGTGCGATCGAGAGAGCGTTGATGCGAGAACCAATTCCGGCTGATCTGAAGGACATCCGCTTTCCCGTACCAATTCGCTATCTCGATCTCGCCTCGGCCGAGGTCGATACCGGCTCATCCGTCCTTTCCGAGGGGTTGGTGATCTTTCTGTCGGATGGCATTCCCGTAGGACAGGCCTATGTCGACAAGCCAGAGAACACGGCCGCACTCGCCTTGCGCGTCGTGCAGCCCGAGACGGTCGAGCATGCGCATCAGGTCGCGCAAATCCCACTCAAAAATCACGACGTCAGTATTCTGATCTGCACCAAGGACCGGCCCGACGAGCTGGCCCGCTGCTTGGCATCCATCCCCAAACAATCTCTTCCGCCGGTCGAGATCGTCGTTGTCGACAACGCATCGGCCGACGATGGCACGCGTCGTGTCGCAGAGGCAGCCGGCGCCACCTATGTCCGTGAGGATAGGATCGGCCTCGACTATGCCCGAAACGCTGCCGTGCGCGCGGCAACGACGGAATTCGTCGCCTTCACGGACGACGATGTGGTGCTTCACGAACGATGGCTCGAGAACCTGATGAAGGGGTTCGACCAGCCCGAAATCGGGTGCGTCACCGGCCTCGTCCTTCCCGGAGAGCTTTCCACGCCCGCGCAGTTGATATTCGAAAGACACTGGGGGTTCGGCCGAGGCTATCGGCGCAGGGACTTCGATCGGCACTTCTATCGCCGGCATAAGCGGCATAAAAATCCCATGTCGATGGTCGGCGCAGGAGCAAGCCAGGCGTTTCGTCGCAAAGTGTTCGATGAATGCGGATTATTCGACGTCCGACTCGGCGCGGGGGCGGCTGGGTGTTCCGACGACTCCGAATTCTGGGATCGGCTTCTCCATCATGGCCATACTTGCCGCTACGAGCCGACCGCGGTTTCGTGGCATTTTCACCGCAAGGACATGGAAGGGCTGGCAAAACAGGTCCATCAATATATGAAAGGCCATGTCGCTGCGCTGCTGATCCAGTACCAGAACACCGGCAAGCTGGGCAATCTGCGCCGCATGCTGATGTCGCTCCCCTGGTATCATCTCAAAAGGTTCGCGAAGCGGCTCGAACGCGGAGCGACTTCGGACAACTTCTTTCTGAAGGAAGAGGTTCTGGGGAGCCTGCAGGGCGCATTTTATCTTCTCGGCCGCTGGAAAATGCAGCCATGGTGACGGCGTCGAGACCTGCGATCTCCTTTCTCATTCCGGCCTATAATGCCGCCGGCACGCTGTCGGATTGTCTGGGCAGCCTGCAAAATCAGACGATATCGAACTGGCAGGCGGTCGTGGTGGATGACGGCTCGACCGACGCGACTTGGGAGATCCTTGAAAGCCTTGCCAACGCGGACGGGCGGATTACGCTTTACCGTCAACCGAATGCCGGTGCGGCCGCCGCACGCAATGCAGCCGCTCAGCTTGCCGCTGCGCCTCTGCTCTGCATGCTCGATGCCGACGACTGGCTGGATCCCGCCTTCAACGAAAGCATGCTGCCGATCGCCAGCAACCAGTCTCATCCACTAATCGCCCATTGCAGCTATCGCCGCGTCACGGCCGATGGCCGGATGCAGAAGATCGAGCAGGCGCATGATCTTACCGGAGATCATGCAATCCAGCAATTTTCGTCAATTTGCGCTCTGGCCATTCATACGGCAGTCTTTCCTAAGCGCCTTTTTACGGAACTGGGCGGCATGGATGTCACATTACAAACCTGCGAGGACTGGGATCTCTGGCTTCGCATGGCGTTCGCCGGGGCTCGATTCCAGCGGGTGGACAAATGCCTGGCCTTCTATCGCATGAAGGCCGGCTCTCTGTCGTCCGATCCGATTAGGATGATGCGGGACGCGATTGTCGTGACGGAAAGGGCGCGGGCCTTGCAAGTTGAGCGGAGCTTGCCGACGCAGGGCGAGGACGACGCTTGGCCGAAGCCCGCCCTTAGCCAGCTTCGCATCTTCATTTGGATCGCGTCGATGCATATTTGTGCGGAAACCGATCCCAAGGACCTGGCCGAGCTTCTGCCGGAATTTCCCGATGGCTCGGGCCACGAAGACATGATGGCGGTGGCCATCCTTCATGGGTTGCAGACGGGCCAATCGGTTGAGAATACTGCCGCCCTGATCGACCTGATGGACTCGTGGGCACCGGCAGTCTCGCGGCTCCTCGCCCTCATCGAAAGCCATTCGCTGGCCGGAACCGCAAGAAAGACAGAGCAGCTTCTTGCCTGGCGGCTTTCATCAGAAGCCGTCTCGCGTTCTTTTAAGCTGGGACGCGTCCAGACTGTGAGCGTCGACGTCAACAAGCTCGCGATGATTACCAAGGCCGTCGAAGCCGATACGCTGGTACTGCAGCTTTCGTCCGGACAGAAACATATCGGCGCCCACGTGGGGCCGCTATGGGGAGATCTGTCGGTCAGCGCATTGGTTCGCCTGATCGTCCGGGATATGCATGCAGGCGGTCGGCTGCCCACGCCCAGGACCTTCGCCTTTGCGCGCCACTGGTTATTCGAAACCTTGCGTAACTATAGAGGCTTCCTTCGGATTCTTCGTCGGGGAGGACGACGGCGGGGACGCCTCGGCCGCCTTGTCCAGTCAACGCGCGACGCAGCTCTTGTAAAATCTCTGGCAGGCGACGGGGAAACGGATGACCTGCGCCTTTCGAAGGCAGATCGGCAGAATGAGCGCTTGCATGGCGCGGTGTTAGCCGAGCGCCGCGGAAAAAAAACTGGAAAGGAAGCCCTTTTGTCAGAGGCCGCTTCCAAAGAGGAATATTGGGAACGGGTCTTTGAGCATCCCGACCCATGGAACTACGTGTCGATCTACGAACAGGTCAAATACGAGCAGACGCTGGGCCTTGTCCCGGAAGGGATAGGCAAGGCATTGGAACTTGCCTGTGCGGAGGGGATATTCTCCGCCAAGCTTGCGCAAAAGGTCGGGACGCTGACGGCAACGGACATCTCGCGTCGTGCGATCGAAAGAGCATCCGAGCGGTGCCGAGAGTGCGGGAATGCCGAGTTTCGTGTCCTGGACTTCGCAGGCGACGACATTCCTGGGGGACAGGACCTGATCGTCTGCTCGGAAGTCCTCTATTACATGGATGACGAACAGGTCTTGGAGCGGGTATGCCGAAAGATGGCCGCAGCACTGAAGCCGGGCGGCTGTCTGATTACCGCTCACGCCCATCTCCGGCGAGACGAGCCCGAAAGGACCGGTTTCGATTGGGACAATCCGTTCGGTGTCGGCACCATCAGGAAAGTCTTTTCGAACCTGCCGGACCTTACCCTGGAAGAAACGATCGAGACCGAGCTTTACGCCATTCATCGGTTCCGCAAGCGTGAAACGTCCGTACACACAATGCGGATTGAACGGCACGGTGTCCCATTGGACACGGAGGTGGCCAAGCACATCATCTGGGGACCGGCCGGTGTCGAACGAGTGGCGGCGTGGTCGAACGAAGTGACGACCTCGATCCCGGTGTTGATGTATCACAGAATCGCGCACGAAGGTCCCGATCGGCTGCGGCGTTTCCGGATCGCGCCGGAGATGTTCCGCCAGCAGATGCAGTTTCTCCGGCGGCAGGGCTACTATGGGCTGACGGCCGATGGGCTAGCCCATCTGCTTCAGGTGGGAAAGCCGATACAGGGGCGGCCGGTCGTCCTGACCTTCGATGATGCCTATCTCGATTTTTTTACCGAAGCCTATCCCATCCTTGCAGAGAACGGCTTCAGCGCCGACGTCTTCGTCGTGACGAAAAAAGTGGGCGGCCGGTCGGATTGGGATGCCGCTTACGGTGAGCCAGCCCCTCTGATGTCTTGGAACGACATTGAGGAACTACATCGAAAGGGCATCCGATTTGGGTCTCATCTGGAAACCCACACGCCGGCGAGCGCGCTGGATAACGCCACGCTACTGGCCGAAGCGGTTCATTCTCGCAAGACGCTGGAGAACCGGCTCGGGGCGGGCACGACATCTATCGCTCTCCCCTTCGGCTGCACCGATTTCCGTGTTCCCGGAATTCTGGCCGAGGCGGGATATCAAATTGGCTTCACCACAAGGCCGGCAAAGGCGGGCTTTTCGGACAAGCTGCTGTCACTCCCGCGCCTTGAGGTACGCGGCGATTTACCCATCACGGCGTTTGCCGAACTGATGGGCCATCCCAACGCCTTTATCGGATAATGCCATGATCATTGCTCCTTTGGTGACCGTCATCATTCCCGCGTACAATGCGAAAGCGACCCTCGTGCAAACGCTGCGAAGCGTCTCGGCCCAAACCTATGAACACCTCGAGATTCTCGTCGTGGACGATGGATCGCAGGACGAAACATTCGAACTGGCGACAGAATATCGCCTTTCTGACCCGCGCGTTCGTGTCCTTCGCCAGCAAAACGGCGGCGTCGCCCTTGCCCGCAACTACGGTATAGAAGAGGCCCGCGGCAGCTACATCGCACCGATCGATGCCGATGACCTCTGGCACCCTCTAAAAATCGAGATGCAAGTCCGCGCGCTCGGGAAATTGTCGACAGGCCACGGCGTCGCCTACAACTGGTACGCGGCAATCGACGGGAACGACGTGATTTTCAGCCATTCGGGTCCCGTGCTCTATGAGGGCGATGTCTTCGAAATATTGGTCGGGGAAAATTTCATCGGCAACGGCAGCACCCCCCTCATGCCGCGGGCGGAAGTCCTGGCATGCGGGGGTTATGATTCTGCCCTGCGTGATCAGGGAGCCGAGGGATGCGAGGACCTGAAGCTCTATCTCGCATTGGCTGAAAGACTACCCTTTGCAGTGGCTCCCGATTTCCTGACCGGTTATCGTTTTACCGCAGGCAACATGTCGAGCAACGCCTCGCGCATGCTGAAATCCCACGCTCTGGTGATGGCAGACGTGAAGCGGCGCCATCCTGATCTTGCCGCCGCCGCCACCCGGGCGGAATTCCATACGGCGTGCTGGTATTTCAAGAAGGCGTTTGCCGGCGGCAACTACGGGCAGGTCAGGAAAGTGGCGACTCTCCTTGTCAGGAGATTCCCGTCAAGGCTTGTCGGCCAGGCTGTCAGGCATCTGTGGCGCCAAGCGAAGCGGCAGCGCAGGAAACTGTTGAAACGGATACGTCGTAGGTCGCACGCGTGGCCCAAAGGGGCGGCTCCGAAAATCGTGGCGCTCCCCATCAGCGGCACGTCGTTTTACGACCTTGTCGCAGCCGCGCCAACGATACGGACAGGCGAGCTCACCAAGTCCCGGATGGATCATTTATGATGACGCTACGGAAACCCGTTCTCCGCAGGTCGTGGGGCGCCTTCAACGTTATTGTCGCAGCGCGTTTCCGCGAACTTCTGGAGCTCGTTCCCTCGCTGCGGTTGAAGACCTCCGTCCTGATCGTCATCGGTATCCTGACCGGGCTATCGGAAATGGTGGGGATAACCTTGCTGGTCAGTCTCGTTTTTGCCCTCAGCCAACAAAGCCCTGCTTCCGGACCCGTCGCCTGGCTACCGGCATACTTTGGCGGATTGGAATCTTCCATCACGAAGTCGATGCTAGTCGCCGTGCTGATCTGCGCGATCATCCTGAGGATCATTCTGGGCTTCGTCAACGACATCATCGCAAGCACCGTAAGCCATCAGATCAGCGAGAGTATTCGTCACCGTCTTTATGCAAAGATTCTGACGATCCCCTTCCAGCGATTTCAACGCTATGAGCGCAGCGATCTGATCAATGTCATCGCCACTGAATCCTATTCCGTGGCCTCAGCTCATACCGGCCTTGTGCGCCTGGGAATCAGTCTCGGGACCATCATCATCTTCGGGGCCGGAATGCTCGTAATGGCATGGCCGATTGCTGTGCTCGCGGTGATGTTCGGCGTCGTCCATAACCTCAGCCTCGGCTTGTTTGCAGCTGCCTATCGCCGTCTTGGCGCCGCCAGTCTTTCAGCTCTGGAAGAATTGACCCATCTGAGCTGGACCACATTGCAGACGTTCAAGGCGGTGAAGAGCTTCGGTCTGGAAGACGACCACAAAGGTATTTTCGAAACCATGTCCAAGACAGTGGGGGAAACCTGGCGCCGTTCGGATCGGATGGGGGCAGCAACGTCGCTTCTGAGCGAAACGCTGACATTCGGGGTGATCCTGACGATCATCCTGTCCTCGCAGGTCCTGCCGGTCGATTTTCGGGCCGCCCTGTCTGCCACGATACTTCTTTACAGGCTCCAGCCACATATCAAGCAATTCGATTCGCAGCTGCTGCGCTTGCATGAAATCGAAGCCTCACTGCAAAACGTGCTCGCGCTGATCGCGGAACAGGACGACGCCAGGAAAACTGCAGGAGGAGAGCAACTGCGACATCTAAAACAGGAGATCGTTTTTCACGATGTATCCTTCTTCTACGAAGAGGCCAGAATGCCTGCCGTGCGTCATGCCAGTTTCTCGATCAGGGCAGGCGAGACCACGGCTCTGACCGGACCCAGCGGCTCCGGCAAAACGACGATCATCAACATGCTTCTCGATCTTATTCAACCGACCGAAGGCCGGATCACGATCGATGGCAAGGACCTCTCGACTGTCAAGCGATCCAGCTGGCTGCGCCTGCTCGCGGTCTCGGGCCAAGACGTCGAGCTTATGGATGGCTCCGTCCTCGACAATATCCGCTTCCGTCGCGACATCCCTGAGGACGATGTCCGCTGGGCGGCAGATATGGCCTGCGCCACCGAATTCATCGAGAATCTGCCCTACGGCTTCGACGAATGGCTGGGCGACGAAGCGATCCGGCTTTCGGGTGGGCAACGACAGCGCATCGGTCTGGCGCGGGCGCTGGCCGGCCGGCCCGACATATTGCTCCTGGACGAAGCGACCAGCGCACTCGATGAGGAGACGGAGGGGCGCGTGCTCTCACTCCTGCTCAGGGAATATGACGGCCGGACCCTGATCGTCGTCAGTCA
Organism: Rhizobium sp. BK049; assembly: GCF_014193135.1. Lineage (NCBI taxonomy): Bacteria > Pseudomonadati > Pseudomonadota > Alphaproteobacteria > Hyphomicrobiales > Rhizobiaceae > Rhizobium > Rhizobium sp. BK049. The sequence goes on along the minus strand of NZ_JACHYV010000003.1, from coordinate 224,324 downwards.
TCGCCCGTCGGTCGCAAGATTGATGAAGAACCGGATCGACCTGCGTCCGGCCACAACAGCGGATGGGTTGCTCTATGGCGGCTGAGCGTCTATCCGGATTGACAGTGGCAGTCGTCATCCCTGCCTATAATGCCGAAGAGTTCATCGCCACCACACTTCGATCGGTTGTCGACCAGACCCATTCGGCACTCGAAATCATCGTCGTGGACGACGGCTCCACCGACGATACCGCGTCGATCTGTCGCGAGTTCGCCGCAGCTGATCCGAGGATCACGATCCTGTCGACCGAAAATCGCGGTGTAGCCGCAGCGCGCAATGCTGGGATCGAAGCATCGACGGCAGACTATATCGCCTTGCTGGATGCGGATGACCTATGGCACCCCACTTATGTCGAAAGGATGCTGTCAGCGCTCCATCCTCTGCCCGACGCCTGGGGCGCGGTCTATGCCCTTCACCGCTTGGTGGATTCCGAGGGATATTGCACCAAGTCCGGCTCGTCGCTCAGCGCCCGGGGATTCATTCTCATTCGCCATCTCGTCTTCCGCTTTGTCGGCAATGGCAGCGCCTTCATGGTGCGCCGTGCCGTCATAGACAAAATCGGCGGATATGATTCGAGCTACGCCAATCAGGGAATTGGAGGATGCGAAGACTTCGATTTCCAACTCCGCGCTGCCGAGCATTTCAAGATTGAGGCGGTGCCACTTGGCCTGGTCGGCTATCGCGTTCATTCCGCAGGCATGTCTGCCGATAGATCCCGAATGGCGCGATCGCTTCTGGCAGTGTATGAGCAATTTGTGGCCCGCAATGCGCAGCTTCCCGTCTTCGTCGTCAGCTGTGCCCGCGCTTCGGCTCACCTTTATGCATTCTCAAAATTTGCAGCTGTGAAAGATTGGCACAGCGCCGCGACCTCGCTTAAGCACATCTATCGTCATAGTCCCCTGCTCGCCGCCAGCATCATAACCAAGCTGATCTTTTCAAAAGCCATCAGAGCCGCAAATAAGCTGTTGTCCAAAGTCCGACCGGTCAGGCGACAAAAGCGGAAGAATCTCAAGAAATTCGAGGAAATAGATCCCCTTATTCCGCTGGTCGGCGGATGGTCACGTTTCCGAACGAGGGCCTTGTTCACGCGATTGTCGGAGATCGACCGGTGCAGCGGAGAGTCAATTGCGACCTCGCGAAGATAGAGCATCTCCGCCAATCGAGAGAAAACGAAAATACTTCGGAAGGCGGGCCCTTTCCACTCCTCTGGCGACCATCTCATTATTTTGAAGTACAAACTTCAGAAAAATAAAAACGTTGGCATAACGAGAAGACAATAAATTGTGGGATAACATAACAACCCAATAATAATCCGTGACAATATCGACTTTGACAGCAATCATGTCTTCGTACTGCGCAGGCAATCTTACCCGAGGATCCGTCACCACCCCGGCGGGTCCTCAACTTTGCTAGAACCTTTCCAGGTTAGCTTGAAGCATTCTGGGGGAGCAGGTTTTCGTCAGGGCAAAGGCGATCGGCTCGGGCATACCTCCTGGTACTCCCGAGCCGATCGCCTTTGGCTGGAGATACCCGGATGGACTGATCGCCAGCCGACTCTGCTTGAGCCAAGAGGCTGGTTCAATCTAGCTCGGAGAAGCTCGAAAGTTTGCGCAGAGCCAACGGCGATGGTTCCTGGGTCGGACAAGAAGAGATCGGCGACACCACAAAGTAAGGACCGAACGACCCTGCTGCATCCTCCCGCACCTATGTTTCCCTCAGCAGTGATGGGGCACAGCAAATTCGTCACGTGGTATTACTGTCGATCAGAGATCATTCTACTGCATTACATTCGCTCGTCACAGCTTGCTCACAGCATCAGCATAATCTAACTCATCTTGCGGTAGATTTATAAATACAACCTTGGTGTGAAATTAATGTTTTCCGCGTTTGATATAATTTGATTTGTATTACGCTATCCTTAAGGGTTATTAATTTCCGACCGGTAGATAATGGAGATGCATTCGTTCCAGAAATATGGAATCGCTCTCGTTAGTTTGCTGAGTGCCGTGTCGGCAGTGCTGTAACCATATAGGCCTGTCGAACGGGCACTACGACGGGCGGCCCGAAAGTCTTCGCACCGAAGACGTGGCGGCGCAATTCGATACTAAAGAGTGCTGATCTCGAGGCGAATGAAGCTTCGAAACACCAGTAAATAAGGGGTTATCGCCGTTCATCACGCCACTGGTCGGACGGTATAAGGCGCGCCTTTCGACGTGGCATGACAAATTCGCATGATGAGCCGAGACCCCGGGCACGCGAGGCCGCAGGCTAAGAGACGACCATCCTCGTTTGAGCGGTCACCCGCATGGAACGAGGGCTCCGGAGTACCAAACGCATCGCCGCAGTCAAAAGCCTCGAATGTCCGTTCTCGCGTCAAGCTGTGTCGAAATGGTCGCACCCCGTGATCGAATTAACCGTTCGTAAAGCATTTGCTTGCTCAACTTATAATTTGTGTCATGGTCACTGGAAGTAGTGAGGAGCCGCCCTGATGAGTGATATGGCATCGCAGATTCCGGAATTTGGTTATGATGAACGCGTGATGATTTGCCGCAAACAGATCGAGAAGGCGGTTTATCAGTTCATTGCAAACACGAAGGTCGAGGGGTGCGATCCGGCGGAAGTCGCAATGGCTATCGCGGACATTGCCGACGACTATATTTTACTGCTGGCCCAAAAGCGCAATTTGACCCATTGAGATCATGGATCGGCCAGCTCGGACGACCGCAAACCGCTATCGCCGCCGCCTCCCTGCCCGGAGACAACGCCAGCCAAACCGCTTACCATTCGTTCTGAACCTATCTTTACGCCATCGAATGAGCGGCGGTTGTCCAGCCCGCGACAAGCCGAGGCTTCTCCCAACCCACAATTCAGATGGATTGCCGATAGACAGGCCTCAGAGCACTCGTTTCAGCCCGACAGACCGTTGCTGTGCAACCGACCGGAGCCGGTTTTCTGCGGCCCTCCCATATGCGCAGACGCATATAGCCCCAAAATCGATGTGATTTTCGGGGCTATCCGAGTTTGCAGCAGGAAAGCGGCACTAATGTCTTTTTACGCTGACTTGCGGAACCGGAGAGCTCAATTCGGCCAACTCTCTGGTCAGCCCCTCCCCGACTTCCTGCTTCACCGCTTCAAGAGCAAGGTCGAGGCAATTCGTCGCGAATTGCAGCTTGACATCCTGAGCAACCTGTCGCGCATAGGCGATCATCCGTGCCAATGCGACCAGTTCGTCCAGAGCGTCCTTCGCCCCTAGATCTCCATCTAGTTTAATAGTCGATGTCACGCCCATGTCCATTTCTCCAACGAATGGAAGCAATGATACGTGGGCTGACGTGGTCGAGCCCGTGAAAAAAGCGTGACACAACCCTCGGTGACGATCGTCGTCTTCGCTTCACAATGCGGACCGTGTGGAGAACGAGGTCTCGCGCAGTTTCCAGGACAAATCGGCATTCACGCGAATATCGGCGGTCGACTGCACCCTCTTCAACAATTCCAGTGCATCGATGCGTTTTTGGTCAACGGAATGCGACACGAGAGTGGCCAGAAGGTGCGGGCGATCCGGCTCGGCGACGTCAGCGCATTGCTCCACGATTGCCCGCCACGTCCGCCTCTTGAAGAATATTGCATTCGCGGCGTCTTCAATGACTTGGCGCAGCCCGTCTGCGAGCAACTCATTCCTTTCCATGGCATCGAGGGTGGCGCAGACATTGACGAGCGGTATCGTCAGCGGCTTGCCGCCCAGCGCGCTCGGCGCGTGCAGGAGTGCAACGGCGGCATCGTCGACCAGCCGACCCGTCCGATAGTCTTCGAAAATGCGGCCGATCCCGATCATCCCGAACGAATGACATTCCGCAGCGCGCAGCGCGCCCATGCTTGCCGCCCCGAGGACCGTCACGCCAAGCGAAAGAGCGTAGAGAATTTCCTTATGCCAGACAGGTGCAGCGTATTCGAAACCGCCATCGATCAGGCCGATGACATTGGCACCCTGTTCCACCACAGCCAGAACATCGCCCTGCGTGGCAGGCGGCAGGACGCGTATCCCCTCGCCGGCAAGTGAGGCTGCGTCGGGAAGACTGGGACCCGCGAAAATGACCTTCAAAAGCCTATCGCTCTCGCGAGCGCCCTTGTTCCAAACTGGCGAGCCCGCGGCCCCTCCGGATTTTCGAGTTCGGGGATAACGACCTTGACGACTCCAAAGGGAAGCATGTCGTCGCTGAGGCGTACGGCGATGACCGAGTTGATCCCTCTGTTTCGCAAAGCCTCCAGCACATGCTGCAGCAAATGCGCCAGATCCCGATGTCCCGGCGTTCGGTGGCGGACAGGACCGGCAGCCGGCCAGATCGGAACCGCGTCGAAGGCTCGCCGCATGAGCGGCGGCAAGGATCTCGAGAACGTGGCGGCAGAAATATCGTCCCTAGCTCCGCCGATATAGGTGAGCCTGGATTGCGCGGCTTCCGTTACCGCCCGGATGGCCGCGCGCACGGGAGACGGATGGGCTCCCGTACCGCCGGTCACCTCAACGAGGCGAATGTCCCTGCCGCCTTGGCGATCCCGCTGGCCTGGAACGGAGTCCCCGGGACCCAGAATGGCGGCGAAACACGGAATGGCGATGTCGCTCGTGATATCGAAGAGCCGGAGCGCCAATCCTGATTTTTCGATCTTGTCGATCAACTCGGTCAGTGCCTCGTCCCGGAAGCCGCGGGGGTCGACGCAGCGGACATAACGATCCTTTTCTGCGCCAACCTGCCATAGCACATGCGCATCCCGCTCGATCCGCTCGAGCACACCGTGGAAAACGGCCTCCTCGATATTGTTTCCCGATGCCAAACCGTCAGAAGACATCCAGTATCGCGCATCGCGCGTGCGGTCGAGCAGCACCGCTTCAAAAGGGATATGAATCGTCTCGCCGGTGAGGATGTTGATGCCAGCCACCCATTCAGTCTCCTCGTCCGGCCTGAGATCGGGTTTATGCATGGCGATCAGGCACTTCAGCGGATCAATCTTGTGCCCCATCGCCTGCAGACCGAACGAGGTATTGCGGACAGGATCAACGAAAGGTTCGCCGGCAACTGCCCGTTCCACAGCTTCCATGACGCTGGATACTTTGGCGTCGATATCGGTCAGCCCCTTCCCCTGAGCAATCACGATTGAGCGTGAATTCGGAGTATAGGCGCACCAGACGGGAATTCCGACGTCATCAAGCCCGGTATGTCGTGCAACCCTGGTAATGCCGAACCGAGCTAAAAAAGGCTCGACGCGGGAAAGAGTTTCCCGCGGCGATATGATCCTGTCGGAATATATGGACCGGTCCGTCAGAATGCTGGCTCAGCCGTCGACGTGACCGGAAAGCGCGACCTGCGCCGACGAAACGGCGACGGCCAAATCGACGCCCTTCACGAATATGCCACCGGCTTTGCGCAGGCTGCTCGCAGTCGCCAATTCCCCCGTCGGATTGAGCGGTTTGACGGTGCCTGCGTCGAGATCGGCGAGCCAAAGACCTTCCTCGCCCGGTATTCCTATAATGACAGCTTTCGCCATGGTATGCCCCTCAGCTATTGTTAAAAACCAGCCTTCAACAGGCCCTCCCGATATAGCTCTTTTTGCCAGTGCTCCTTGAAGGGAACGATGGCGAGCCACTTCTCGACGTCGAACACCGGGTTGATGCTTTCGGCGCGCTGCCGGTGGAAGAGTGCCCGTTTTCGATCGCCGATCATTGCGCAACTGGCCGCGGCGATACGATGGGCCGGCGCTTTGTCTTTCATCGCTTCGACATAGGCGATGGCCTCCTCATACTGTTCCAAAAAGAAACTGGCTCCAGCGGCACACCAGAGATAGGCGTCAGGTGCGATCGGATTGAGCGAAATTGCCTTTCTGATCTTGGCGAGCGCGTCGCCGGGGCGGGATGCATGCACGAGCGTGTCGGCATGACTGTAGATGACATCGGCAAAATGCGGACTGAGCTCTTCCGCCAGGTGAAGGGCCGCGACGCTGGCATCCACATCACCGAGATAAAGTCTGGTGACCCCGAGTTCGCGATGGCCCGCCGCCGATCCCGGATCTCGCTCGATTGCGCGAAGCGCATGCTGCTCTGCCAGGTGCAGCAGTTCATTGTTTCCCTGCGCCGTCACGAGCCACTCGCTGGTGAAAGTTCTTGCCAGCCCGGTAAATGACGGGGAGAAATCCGACTTATGCGACAGCGACTGCTTGAACGCCTTCCTTGCCCGGCGGATATGCGGCAGCGTCAGCTTGCTCATCAGGCTGGAGCCGACGAGATAGGCGTGATAGGCTTCAGGATTGGCTTCGAAACGTAGCCGTTCCTCCTCGTTTTCAGCCAGCTCACGCGCCACCGACTCGGTCAACTGCTGGGCGATAAGCCGCCTTTGACGCGGCAATATATCGGGGGTCATCTTAAAACGATTGGCCCAGACGATCTCATCCGTGGGGAAATAGATCAGCTGGGCGAACAATCCCTCTTCGGAAAATCGGGTGTCGAGAAGATAGGCAATCGAGTGCCTGGCGACCACCGCCGCTTTTTCGGAGTCGCGGCGGATCTGTCCGGCCGTATGCGGAGCGACGATGGAAATATGCCGAAGTGCACAGAGTTCGATTGTGACGTCTTCGATCAAGGCGTTGGCAAGTGCAAGTCCGGCATCGGCGTGCTTCGCCGTCGGGGGAAGCAACACCAGACGGGGAAGGATCCTCGGGATCGGCGATATGTGTTCGATATCGGTCGGCTGGCTGCCGGGCTCGGGACGCTTCACCTCCACCCTTGTTTGGCCGCCGCCTTCCGGCAATCTCTCGCCGAACGATGCGCCGCCGGATAGCCGATGCAGCAATGTCCTGACCTGCTCGTCATTCGGATCCCGCTCAAGGATTTGTAGGGCGGCGCTGGAAATGATGCGCGCAGCACCCGGCTTTTGCACATCGGGCAGCGCCTCCAGCAACGCTTGCCGCAATTGCAGCGCATGGGCGTCCCGCTGCGCCCTGATCCAAGCATCTATCTGCTTTGTCGCCGGCTTGATATTTCCGATGAAGCCGCGCTGCATCGATTCGGCGATCGCCTGTAGTCGATCCAGCGGCGAGCCGCCGGCTCGAAAGACATCCAGATCGCTGGAAACCACCTCCTTGTTGAGGCAAACCGTCGTGGCAGTGAAATCGAAGGCTACTTCCGTGCGTCCGCCGTCCATCTCCCGGATGCGGGACAGCATTTTGCGCAAATTGAGCCGCGCCAATTCGGGCTCGACGTCGCTCCATAGAAACTGGGCCAGTTCATAACGGCTGAGTTCATGGCTCGCACCCGCATAGATGTGGGCCATCATCAACAGACCTTTGATCGGATAGCGAACCGGCTCGCCATCCGACTCAGTCAGCCGCAGATCGCCAAATGTCTGCAGATGAAGCACGATCCATCCTCAGTTGTGTACAACCGGATCCTGCAGGTCGCTATCGACGTCGGGCAATCCCGTCATCGCCAGACTTTTGGCCAAGGCCACCAGCTTCTGCCTGATGTTGGGATCTTCGATGGCGATGAACGCCTTATTGAGCGCGAGCCCTTCCTTCGAGGACAAAAACTTGTTCAATTCGCTCGTCTCGCCTTCGATCGGCCCGGAACCGCCGTTCTCGAAGAAGAAGCCGACCGGCACGCGAAGGATCTCGGAAATGCGCTGAAGGCGGCTGGCGCCGATCCGATTCGTTCCTTTTTCGTATTTTTGAATCTGTTGGAAGGTGATGCCAAGAAGTTCGGCCAAGCCATGCTGGGTCATGCCGAGCGTCTTTCGCCGAACTCTCACGCGGTTGCCAACATAGACATCGATGGAATTCGGCGATTTGGCCTTCATCTGCTTAAGTCTCCCGCTTCATCAATACGCCGGCTGTATAGTGGAGAGTTTAAGCAAGAATGCAACTAAAAGTAAATATTTCAGAACGGTTTTTTTCATCACGGCACGCAGTAGAACAACCTCTGGACTACTGCGGCGAACCGCGCAATGTCGCGCCGCCCGGCTAAAGCGGCTTATCGGCGACGGCGATCATTGATTTGGCAAAGACAGGAATTCTTCCAACATATTCGAAACGGACGTTAGCGAAGCCGGTCTCCAGCAACAGTGTGCGCAATGTGTTTTTCGACCAGAACTTGATATGCCCGTGATCCCTCAACGGCATGAAGTGATCGTCCATTTTTCCCGTCGCAGCCAGTGCAAGATTCTTCAGATAGCCGTGATAGGGCGTCGATATCACCGCGATGCCGCCGGGCTTGACGAGATCAAACATCGTCGCGGTGAAGCTCTTCGGATCGTAGACATGCTCGACGACCTCCAGGCTGATAACGGCGCTGAAGTCGCCATATTCCCGGGACAGGTCGTCATAGGCCGAGCCGACGCTCAGCGCCAGGCCGGGATAACGGATATTGGCCTTGCTGATCCCGTCGCTGGAAGGATCGACGCCGACGACATCATATCCTGCTTTCGCAAGAGTCGCTGCAGCCCCGCCGGTTCCGCATCCGAGATCGAAGACGTCATTTTCCGCTGAGCCGTCGAAATGATTCTCCAGTACATCGAAGATTTTGGGCAAGATGTAGGAGTGCGCGGTTGTCGGTTTGGCGTGAATATAGGTGGTTGCGTCTAGCTCGATGGACATGGTCTCTCCTTTCTGCTGTTGCACGCAAACCCTATCGATTAATACGTCGAAAATTTGATCGGATTCGCCCAAATTCGTCAGCATACAAATATATGTTCGGCATAATCTAGAACTCATCAAATAATTCTAAAAGTTATACGCGAAAAAATTGCGGAAATTAAGCCAGTTTGCCTGACAATGACACTAAATATCTCAATATGCTCGACTGATAGATGAAACTAATGGTGTCAATTCAACAATCTTTTCAAAAAACTCGTATTTATTTCAATTCAATGCGGACGACGCCCCTGTGCGACCACAGAAGGGGCAAGATCCACGACTATCTCTCGCCGAATTGCCGAATGCTGTATTGGAATTCTCGACTGAAATGCTGTTGAAGCGCTCTCGGCGAACCGATGGCGCGCTTTTCATGAGGGCGCGGATGAAAGGGCGCTCGGTTGCAGACACGAAGCCAAAAGATATTTAACCGGATCATGTATACTGCTGGGATCCAGACAGACCAACGAAACCCTTCTCGCGTGCCGGAGAAGACAAGCTTGCCCGATAATTCGTCGCCCGCGTATGCGAAACAGCCGGCAGGAAAACCGCGGATTCCCGTGATCTTTTGGTTGCTGCTGACGATTTCCCTCTCGCTGGTCATCGGAACGGTGCTTCTGTCCAACGACATGAAACACCTGAGGGCGATCGGCCATTATTTCGGCTTCGATCTTTTCCCCCCTGAGGTTAAGCCGCCGCCGCCCGAAGCGCCTCCCCGATCGGCGCCGCCGGCGACCTACAAGCTTCCTCTGCATGCCACCGAAGCGCCCATGGCACAGACCGCGTCGGCTTTTCTGCGCACATGGCGCATATCAGGGCCTGCAATGTGCGCGGCGCTGCGACAAGCGGGCGTTCAGACCAGCGAATGGGCGGCGGCCAGCTTCAATGCCGACACGTTCGAGTGCTTTTACGAGCACAGCGCCAAGCGCGAGAAGGATCAGCTCGCGAATTCCATCTTCGTCATTGTTCGTGGCGATGCCGCCGGCACGATCAGCAGCATGCGCGTGAAGATCGTCAATCCCGGAACGGATCAGAATGGCCAGCTCGATCCGGCGATCCTGCGAGTTTTCGAAACCATGCTGCTTCAACCGCAATGGCTCGATTTTCATGAGACCCTGAATGCGATAAAAAACTTGAAGGACGTCAAGGAAGACGGCTTCGGAGCCAATATCGCCTTCACCCACGAGGTGCTCAATCCGGAGCGCTACAATTTTACCCTCTCGCTGGGGGCAATCTCAGCCCCCCAGAAAAGGGCGAGGAATTACTTTTCCGGCAGAACATGGCTTCCCGCGCCGGAGCCCGCAATTGCGGCCAACGGCACGCAGCCGGAACTTCCCCATCAAGAGCCGCCGGCAGTAAATCGCAATTAGAGCCGCATGCAGCGCACATCAGGCGATGCGAACTTGCATCACGTGATGAACGGGACAGGATCCCGCAAAGCTCCGTCAAGCTGTCTGGACCTGGCCGTTCGGCCCCTTCACCGCCGGCCAGACGCCAGAGACGCTCCACATTGAGGTCCTGAGTAGCTTGCGCAAGTTCGTCGTTGAGCGAGCGAACGACGCGTGCCGATTGACGCAATCGCAACGAGGTTCTGACGAGCGCGCCGAAGAGGAGGAGAATGATACCGACAACGCCGAGAGCAAACGCCGCGAACTCTCATCAGAAGGAATACGCCGCTGCAAACAGTCGCCATAAAAAAGCGGCATAGCTCATCAGATAGTTAAACCAATCTTCCATAACGAGCTCTCTCCCGCAGCGGTTTAATATCTTGGATTATGCAGAAAAATCTAGAAATTGCCGTCGTCATCCAAAACAAATCGGAAGTTGTAACGATCTATTGATTAAAGTTGAAGCCGCGATGGATCGTAATCCGCAAATTTGGCCCTTCGATTCCGCCGAAGACGTTAAACACAGCCAACAGTGAGAGAAAGAATGAATAGAAGACGTTTCTTCGCCTCCGTTCCGCTCGCCCTGTTATATGCGCGCGCGGGTCAGGCTTTGGCGCAGGTGCCGCCGTCCGCGGGGCTGCGCGCCATTGCCGACAGAAAATCGTTTCGATTCGGTTCGGCGATCGATCCGGCGGATGTCGGCAATCCGATTGCGTCGCAGATATACATCGATAACGTCAATTCGATAACGCCGCGAAACCAGCTGAAGTGGAAGGCAACGGAAAAGAGGCCAGGCGCCTTTTCCTTCGGCCCTGCCGATCAAATCGTTGCGTTTGCGCGCAAAAACAACATGCGGGTTTATGGACACACGCTTATCTGGTATCGCACGCCCGACTGGGTGTCCGCCATCACCGATGCTGAGACCATTCGGGCGGCGATGAGCCGTCATATAAAACAGGTTGTCGGTCGCTATAAGGGATCGATCGACGCGTGGGATGTGGTGAACGAGCCGTTGGAATATGATGTGCCGGATCTGCGGGACTGCGTTTTCCGACGCCTTCTTGGCGACGACTATATCCGCATGAGCTTCGACATGGCACACGAAGCCAATCCCGACGCGATGCTGGTTCTCAACGAGACGCACCTGGAGAAAAAATCCGACGTGTTCGAACAGAAGCGTGCACGCATCCTGAAGATTGTCGAGGATCTCGTCGCCAGAAAGACGCCGATCGGCGCCGTCGGGCTGCAATCGCATTTCCGCCCCGGTCTCGATCGGATCGATCCGGAGGGAATGGGCCGGTTCTGTGCAACGCTGAAGGATATGGGTATCGGGGTTTTTATCACCGAACTCGATGCGTCCTGCCGCTTCCTCAATCGCGACAAGAGCTCCGCGCCGGTCTCCTATGCCGAGATATTCGGTGACGTGATCACCGTCGCAGCCGAGCGTGGTGACTTGAAAGGCGCCACCGTTTGGGGCATGTCGGAGAGATATGGCGGGCTTGACGAGAAGGACACCAACCCCGGCGCGGCATGCACGAAGCGCGTTAATCTTTACGACGATAACAACGATCCGAGAAGTTCGATTGACGGCATCAGGCGGGCAATAGAGGCAATGTGATCGCCGAGACAGTGGAGACGCGAACAGATTCATGAAAAAAGCCGTTATTTATGTGGAAAAATTTTTGCCTGCCAGCCAGGCATTTGTTCTCAACCAAGCGGTGGCGTTTCGCTCCTTCGAAGCTGAAATTCTTGCCGGTTCGCGAATCTCTTCCGCCCATACAAAAAAATCGACTGTCCCGGTTCATGACATTCGTCGGTCTCCCGTTGCGCGGGCCGGTGAGCTGCTTCTGAAAATCCCGCAGGTCGGCCTGCCTTTTCTGTTTCCCGCGATCAGCCAAGCCGATCTTGTCCATGCCCATTTCGGCAAGAACGGCTATGTCATCGGTCCGCTCGCGCGCGCCGCCGGCAAGCCGCTCGTCACGACGTTTCATGGCTTCGACGCCACCTATCGCGGCGATCCGAAAAAACCGGGCGGCTTCAATCAGGTGCGTTTCTTCGCCAAGGGCCGGAGCGAGATGGCAGGCTGGAACAGCTGGAACATCGCCGTTTCCGATTTCATCCGAGAGCGGCTGCTGGCGCTCGGTTTCCGCGCCGACCGCGTCTTTCGCCATCACATCGGCATCGATCTCGATCTCTTCAAAATGGAACCGCGTCCACGAAAAAAGGGCCTGGTGGTTTCCATTGCCCGTTTCGTCGACTATAAGGGCCACCGCTTCATGATCGACGCGCTTTCACGCGTGGCGGCCGCCGGCACCCCGGTTGAATTCGTCATGGTCGGACAGGGACCATTGAAGGAGGAAATCGAAGCCTTGGCGCGTCGTTCCTTGCCAAGCGTCACGATCCATGAAAATCTGTCGCAGACAGAGATAAGGGATCTGCTCGCCAGTGCGGAACTCTATCTTCATGGCAGCGTGACCCTCGACAATGGTCACGCGGAAGCCTTCGGCCTCGCCAATCTGGAGGCCGAAGCCGTCGGTACTCCGGTCGTCGCATTCCGCTCGGGAGGCGTGGGCGAAGCGATCGAAGAGGGGAAAACTGGTTATCTCGTGGAGGAGCGGGATGTCGCGGGCATGGCGGAAGCGGTTGGAAAGCTGCTCAACGACCAAGCCCTGTGGACAGCCTTCAGCGCGCGGGCACCGCTTTTGGTGGCCGAGCGTTTCGACATACGTCGTCAAACGGGGATGCTAGAGGACTATTACAGTTCCGTTCTAGACGAATTTGCCAGCCGGGGTCGGACTTGATGGTGCATACAGGAAAGAAGCCAAAGTGGGGACTGAACGTATTTCGGCCGCTGCGGAACGGGATCGTAAAGGCCAAATGGCTCTATTACACGAAATTCTGGGGTATGGACATCGATCCGACTGCCAGCTTTTCGTTGAGCGTGCGCTTCGACAAGACCAACCCGAAGGGACTGCATATCGGCGCCGAAACCTATGTCGCCTTTGAGGCGGCGATCCTGACCCACGACCTCACACGCGGGCTCTATCTTCACACGAGGATCGGCAAACGCTGCTTCATCGGTGCCCGCAGCATCATCCTGCCCGGCGTGGAGATCGGCGACGAATGCGTCATCGGCTCCGGCTCGGTGGTGACCAAGAGCGTGCCGCCGCGATCGCTCGTGGCCGGCAACCCGGCAAAGATAATCCGCAGCGACATTGAAGTTATCAGCCGGTATGGCCGCATGAGAGAGGGCAGTGGACAGCAGCCCGGAATCATGCGGGATACCTACCCGAGACAGGAGGCGCTGTGACCAAGATTGACGTTGTTATCGCCACCTATAATGGCGGAAAACGCCTCAAGAAAACCTTGGAATCGTTGACGCGCGTGAAGCTTCCTCAGTCGGATTGGCGCCTGCTTCTTGTGCTCAACGCCTGCACGGACAGCAGCCGGGCAGAAGCTGACAGCTACGCTAGCAGGCTGCCCCTCGTCATCATCGAGGTGCCTGAGGCTGGGAAATCCCACGCTCTCAATCAGGCGGTCCCCCATTACAGGTCAGACCTAATCGCCTTCACCGATGACGATGTAACCGTCGATGCCGAATGGCTGTCAGCCATGATCGCCGCCGCTGCAACACACCCCGAATACAGCGTCTTCACCGGCAAGATTGTCGGTCGCTGGGAACGGCAACCGTCCGAGAAACTACGTCAATGGATCCCGCTCGGCTCTACCTATGCCGTCAACGAGAATCCGGTGAGTGGCCCTTGTGGAGCCGGTGAAGTGTGGGGTCCGAACACCGTTTATCGACGCGCCGTATTTGATGCCGGCTTTCGCTACAATGAAGCCGTCGGGCCCCGGCCAGGCAAGCTCTACCCGATGGGCCAGGATACCGAGATGGCGACACGCGTCTGCAAAGCGGGCTTCAAAGCCTACTATGTCGCCGATGCCGTGGTCGAACATACGATCAAGTCTGAGACGGTGTCCGAGGATTGGGTCGTCCGCCGAGCTGAGCGGCTCGCCTACGGCATCTTTGCCGTAGGCAATTCAGCCGGCTATAAGCGCCGACTCCCTGCTTTCGTCCCGCTTCCGCTTGAAATCGCGCTCATGAACTATCTCTGGACCGCGACCTATCCACTCACCTTTCTGATGCCCGAGCAGAAACACCGTTTTTGGATAAAATGGAGATATTTTTACTTCCGCGGATTGCGGGCAGGCTATGCACGCTTTGCGGCAAGGGGGCAGGCTTGAAGGGCGCATTGCCTACACGCGGGCGGGCAGCGCAATTCCATTCGACAACGCATATCTGCCCTGCACAGTTTGGTATCACTAGTCGAGACGAGGCATTGGTTTGCGATGAATGAGAGGGGAGGGAAAATTGTTGCCTTCGCGGATTCGGGCGATCGGAAAGATGTTGTTTATTTCTCGATAAACTTTCCTGAACTCAGCCAAACTTTCGTGTTTAACGAGATGCGCAGTCTGCGAGATGAAGGCGCAGATATACGCGTCGTCGCGCTGCGCCGCGAGGTCCAGGAAGCCTCCGACCTTCCTGAAAAATACGGATTTGCGGGAAAAGTTAAATATCTTTCAGCGAGCAACGGCTCAGGCGGAAAGTGGCGCCGTTTGCGAGACCTGCTGAGGAGCATGTTCAGGCTGCCTCGCTCCAGCCTGTTAAACGTGGCCAGAATTTGCATTGCTAGACTTGCCGGAAAGCGGCCGTCGATGCCGATTTCGCTGCAGGTGAGGCTTGCTGCGGAATTGCAGCCAAAAGGAACGCAACCGCGCATCCACTGCCATTTCGGTACCGCGGGGCGCATCGTTGCCGATCTCAAACAGGCTGGCTTGATCAGTGCTCCCATCACAACCGTCTTTCATGGATTCGACATTACGAAATACGTCGGCAAGGAAGCAAAAGGCGTCTACCGCACTCTCTTCGACAAGGCCGATCTTCTCCTACCGATCAGCGATCTGTGGCACCGCAAACTGATCGAACTTGATGCTCCCGCTGAAAAAATCCGCACACAACGCCTCGGAATCGACTGCAGCGCATTCGTCTACCAAGAAAGAACTCCGCAACCCGGCATGCCTCTGCGCTTCATTTTGGTTGGACGTATGACGGAAAAGAAAGGCCATATCTATGCGATCGAGGCCTTCGCGGAACTGGTAAGGCGCCGCCCTGATCTGAACGTCCAATTCGACGTTGTGGGCTCGGGACCATTACGTGAAGATATCGACGCGCTCGCAGCTAGTCTTGGCCTTAAAGAACAAATTGTCATCCACGGCAGCCTTCCCCATGCCGAGGTGAGAAAACTGCTCGGCGAAGCCCATGTCTTTGTGCTCCCAAGCGTCACGGCTGCAGACGGAGACATGGAGGGAATACCGGTCGCGATCATGGAGGCGATGGCGATGGGCTTGCCTGTCATAAGCACCCTTCACAGCGGCATCCCCGAACTAGTTGCACACGACGTTTCAGGCCTCCTGGTCGCCGAGCGCGACACTGCATCGCTCAGCGCGGCGATGGAGCAGTTAGCAGCGGACCCTCAGAAAGTGAG
The DNA here is from genome assembly GCF_014193135.1 of Rhizobium sp. BK049. NCBI lineage: Bacteria > Pseudomonadati > Pseudomonadota > Alphaproteobacteria > Hyphomicrobiales > Rhizobiaceae > Rhizobium > Rhizobium sp. BK049. Next base: position 208,681 of record NZ_JACHYV010000003.1, on the reverse strand, counting down.
CAGGATGGGACAATACGGACGCCAGATCGTTGAAGAGCGTTACAACGACAAGACACAGGCCGCCGCGCTGATGACGATGTTGTCCGCCTTGCCGTTAAAAAGAAAGATCACGATCGCCGGATAAGCGCTGCCTGTCATCGATCCGTCACACTCGTCAGCCAACAAGAATCGGCCTTTATTGGAGATTGTACTTGACCCCGTTGATCTCAGTTGTCATTCCAACCTTCAATCGAGGCCATCTCGTTCTCGATAGCTTGAGCACAGTTCTCAATCAGACCTATCGCAATATCGAGGTTTTGGTCGTCGACGACCATTCAACCGACAATACGATCGAAGTCTTGAAGGCCGTGTCTGATGAGCGCGTAAGGGTGCTGCCGTTGCCGCAAAATGGCGGTGGCAGCGTCGCTCGTAACCGCGGTATAGAAGCCGCCAAGGGCGAGTACATTGCCTTTCTCGATTCTGACGACGGTTGGGTTGCCGAGAAGCTTGAAGTTCAACTCAAGCATCTGATGTCGGTGAACGATCCGTCTGTATTGGCCTACACAAATCTGATCCTCGACGATGGCGTAAGACCGCGACCCCTTATCAATAAACCATTCGGACGCTCACAGAACGTCTTGGAATATTTGTTCATGAACTGGTCCGAGGCGTATATCCAGACCAGCTCTTGGCTCATGGCTACGGATATTGCTCGTGCAGTACGGTTCGATGAAACCTTGAGGCTGCATCAGGACTGGGACTTTTTGATCCGCGCCGAAATTATGGGGTTTCGCTTTCTCGCCATTGAGGAGCCTTTGACGATCTGGAAGATCGATGTGCGCAAGGATCGCATCAGTCTGGCGACAGATCGGCTCGAACGATCGATGGGATGGCTTGCCAAATGGGAAAACCACATCGGCGCCCGCGGTGTAAAGGCTTTCAAGGCACGTCGCGCGCCTGAACTCGCTTCGAAAAATCTCATGAAGTCCCTGTTATGGATACTACAGGGTCTTCTAGCCCGGAGCATCTCTCCGCGTCCTTCGCTAAGACAAGCGCGCCGTTGTGTCGTGCGCAAGTTTTCCGCGCTAACAGGATAATCGGAAGCCGACCTTCCGATCTTGAAGAGTTTGCGCAGGACGTGCTCAGCTTTAAACCGCAACATGGGCACCGAATTAAAAGGTTTGCTGTGAATGAAGGTTATTGTTGAAAATACGGTGTGCCTGAATGCAGGTGACGCGGCCATCTTGATCGCGATCATGCGGATCATCGGGCGCACACTCGGCAAAGATGTCGAATTTCATGTATTCGATAAAAATCCAGCCGTGGCCGCAAAATACTACAAGGACATCCGGTTTTACCCGTTGACCACCAGTCTATTGAAGACCGAACCCTTTAACCTCCCTCTCGTCGGCAAACGCTGGAACATCCGGATCCGCCGGAATGTTCAAAGGCTGAAAAACTGGCGTTATAATAGGATCCTGAAGTCATTGGCTGCCGGACAGCTCTCGAAGCTCGCGCAGTTCACTTCGTTCGATCGCCAGCTTTCCAAGAACCTCAAAACCTATTCGGATGCAGACCTAGTTGTTTCAACCGGCGGAACCTATCTGGTGGAGCACTACGACATCGCTCCCTGCATCGAGGAATTTGAAAAGGACTTTATTCTAAGGAAACCATTAGTCCTTTTCACACAGTCCCTAGGACCGTTCACGAGACCGGAAAATGTCGAGAAAGTCAGGGAGATAGCCTCGAAAGCCAGGCTTATTTTGCTGCGAGACGAAAAATCGCAGAATAATTTGCTGAATATTGGCGTTTCCGGAGACCGGCTCAGGGTTGTCTCTGACAGCGTCTTTGCCTTGGCCGACACGGATGCCTTGAAGGAGCCCTTCGCCGGAGTGAAAGGCGAAAGGATGAGGGTAGCTGTGTCTGTGCGCGACTGGCAACATTTCGAGAATCTGGACGCTGAGGTTGGCATGCGGAACTACAAGAAGTCGGTTGCCGACGCCGTCACGTCCTTAGTCAGACAAAGGCGGTGCGAGGTTGTTTTTCTCTCCACCTGCCAGGGCATTCCTGAATACCGATACGACGATTCCGCCGTCGCCATGGAGATTTTCGAAAGCCTTGACGCCGACACGAAGAAGTCCGTTTCGGTGGATAGAGCCTTTCACAGTCCCGATGAACTGATGACGCTGGTAAGAGGCTTCGACTTCGTCATATCAACCAGGATGCACATGGCAATCCTGTCGATGTGTAGCGGCGTCCCGGTTCTTCCGATTTCTTACGAGTTCAAGATGACTGAGCTGTACCGGGGAATTTCACAATCCAAATGGGTAACCGACATCTCGCATATTGTGCCTGAAGAATTCACCCGGAAAGCCATCCAATTCAGTGGCGAGTTGGAAGGGTTTTATCGCTCTGTCATGCCGGAAATTGCCGCTCAAGCTTTGTCTGCCCAATCTGCCGGGCCGCTCGCGCTTGGGGCCATCAAGGAAAGCCACCCAGTTAGGGCGATGAGATCATGAAACAAGCCTCCGTTCCCGCGATCGGCGACAAGACACTCATCGCTTCGAGTCTCTTGCTCGCTGGCGTTTTCTACAGCAGGTTCATCAATCTCCTGATGACCATTCTTTTGGCGCGGCTTCTCGTTCCGGCAGATTTCGGTCTTGTTGCATTGGGAACGACTCTGTTGCTGATGCTGAACTCGATCACCGACATCTCGGTCGCAAGTGCGCTCATTCACCACAAAGACCTTGCTGATAAGGATTTTGACACAGCATTCACGCTCAGCACATTGCGCGGCATTCTCGTTTCAATCATCTTGATAGTCAGCGGCTTCATCATGGCGCATGCCTATAATGACGAGCGACTTATCGGGATCTGTGCGGGGCTTTCGCTGCGACCGTTCTTGACCGGCATCGGGAGTCCTCGATATGTCCTGTATTCCAAGGAACTGCAGTTCGGTACGGTCGCGGTCCAAGAAGGGCTGAATTACACGACGCAGCTCGTCGTCTCGGTTGCGATTGCTTATTATACGAAAAGCTATTGGGCGATTGTCGCTGGAGCAACCTTCGCAACCGTGATGGGCACCATTGTCACCTACTGGGTGGCACCCTACTGGCCTCGCCTTTCAGTTGCCTCATGGCGCAAGCTTCTTGGATTTTCTGTTTGGCTGACCCTCAATCAGTTTCTCACCATTGTTGGAAATCGATTCGAAAATTTCTTGGCAGGCGGTTGGCTCGGTTTGACTGCGTTCGGTGCGATGAACGTCGGCAATAACATGGCAGGCGTCATCACCCAATCTGCCATCGCGCCCATTCAGCGAGTGCTGTTCCCGAGCTTTGCCAAAATCTCCGGCGACGCTGATCGCTTGAAAACCGCCTTTCAGAAAAGCCAAGCGTCGCTTTTCGCGCTAGGCTTTGCTGTCGGTGTCGGGACTGCGCTCGTTGCAGAACCTTTCGTGTATCTGACGCTTGGACCCAATTGGCCCATCGCAGTGATCGTCATCCAAACAATCGCGCCGGTTCTAGGCGCTCAAATCGTTTTTGGGCCGGCCAACGCGTTGTGCAACGCCATCGGCGCCACACGGATGTTGTTCAATCGAGGACTGGTCCTTGTTCTTTTTCGCGTGCCTGTGGTACTAGCCGGTCTATATTTTTACGGATTGCCCGGCCTACTCTACGCACGTGTTTTCAGCGGCGGCATTGTTGCCTCGATGGCGAACTTCTATCTCGTACGCAAATTGATTGATCTTAGCGTCTTCGAACAGATCTTCGTAACGTGGCGGTCGTGGGTGAGCGGCCTCGCTATGACAATCGTCTGCTTGATTATCCGTCATGTCTTGGGACCGATTTCCAGCAATCACGACGCTCTCGTTATGATCGTGCTGCAAAGCGTGTTCGGCGCGGCCGCCTATTGCGGAATCCATGCCGTGCTCTGGTTAACTACCGGGAAAACGACCATTGGAATCGAAGGTGAAGCGGTGAAATTCCTGACCAAGGCAATCTCAGCTCTAAGGCGCAAACGTCAACGTGCAAGGTCGGCCTGATACGTGCCCTCGCACGACCGTACCCATTTGCGTAGAGACACAGGTGCTGCAGATAATTGTAGGAAAAATAATGAGGATATCGGTACTCATCAATAACTATAATTATGCCCGGTACTTGCCGGCGTGCATCGAGAGCGCGCTTCGCCAGGAGTGTGGCGATTTTGAAGTGATCGTCGTCGACGACGGTTCTACGGATGAATCCCGGGAGATACTTGCTTCCTACGGCGGCCAAATCCGGCTCGTGCTGAAGGAAAACGGCGGCCAAGCTTCGAGTTTCAACGCGGGCTTTTCGGCTGCGAGCGGCGATATCCTCTTCCTCCTCGATGCCGATGATGCGTTTCTGCCCGGCAAACTCGCGCGCGTCGCCGAAATCTACGACCGCAATGAGATCGACTGGTGCTTTGACCGTGTGACGACCAACGAAGGCGACCAGCCGCCCGCGGAACTGCAGGTGACGCTGCTTGACAAGCGGGATACGCTGCGCAGAGGCGGCTTTCCCTCGCTTCCGGTGCCGACCTCCGGCTTGAGCTTCCGCCGCAACCTGCTGTCCCAGATCCTGCCAATGTCTGTCGCAAAAGACGTCGTCCTCAGCGACAATTACATCAAGTTTGCAGCCGCCTATCTCGGTCGCGGCGCCATCGTCGAAACACCGCTGACCTTTCAGCGCATACATGCCTCGAACCGCTATACGGGCACGAGCAGGGCAAAAACACTGCGCCCGCGGATCATGATTGCGACCGGATTGGAACTGGCACGCCGCTATGATGGGCTGCATGCACTCGGCAAGAGCCTTGTGGCCGGTGGCATTGCCGAAACAACATCGCTCTTGAAACTGAGGAGCGAAGCGCGCAACACCGTGACCGGCGGCCCGTTCGGGGAAGATGCCGTAAACGAAGTGGCCTTGATGGCCGCGCGCAAGCGTCTGGGAAACATGCTGCGCAGAGGACAGTCATGAATCAGCAAGACACCTTTCCGCATCCATCTGCCGGAGCTGATCGGCAAGGCACGTTGCCGCTGAACATCGCCGTCGGTGTACTGACCTATCGGCGGCTCGACGGGATCGCCAAGCTGCTCGACGTGATGACACGTCAGACCAGGCATCCGGCTCGCCCCTATCATCTGACGATGGTGATCGTCGACAATGATGCCGCCGGCAGCGCAAGAGCCACCGTCGAGGGCTTTGGCCAAACGGGCGCCTATGATCTGATCTATGTCGTCGAATCGAACCAAGGCATACCCTTTGCGCGCAACCGCGCGCTCGATTCGGCCCCTGCCGGCACGGACCTCTTCTGCTTTCTCGACGATGACGAATGGCCTGTCGATGGCTGGCTTGATGCGATGCTGGAGACCCGGGAGAAAAACCGCGCCGATTGCGTCTACGGTCCTGTCCAGCCGGTCTATCCCGACAATCCGCCTGAATATTTCATCAAGGCGAGGGTTTTCGAGCGCAAGAAGAACAGGGACGGTCAGCGCATTTCCTATGCGGCTTCGAATAATGTGATGTTCGATTATCCCCTCATCCGCTCATGGAATCTGCGCTTCGAAGAGAAAATGCGCTTCACCGGGGGCACTGACTATCTCTTTTTCAATCAGGCAATTCGCCGGGGAATGCAGGTTTTCTGGGCTGACAAGGCGCTCGTCTATGATATCGTTCCCGCCAGCCGCATGACCTGGAAGTGGGTGTTGCAGCGACAATACCGGCTCGGTAACACTTTCGCGGTCAGCGAGGTCCTGCACGGTAACGTCAAGCGCCGGCTCTATCGGGCAGCCTATGGCGCCACAAGAGTGATGCTTGGGTTGGCCATGCTGCCGACGATCCTAGTTTCACCCTATTGGGGTATGCGAGCGCTCACCCATGTTTTGCGTGGCGCAGGCATGGTCAACGGGATTCTCGGACATGCTTACCAGGAATACAAGCCCAATGCCGCCCTCTGATATTGTTTGCAGGAGCGCCCTCGGATGAGTTTCGGCCCTACCTATGTTCGAGACGGGGATATCGGCCTGCGGCGGTCCGCCCGTGCGCGGCCACGTCATGGCATCCAAAAAGAGACCCTCGTCCATGGGCTCCTCACGGTCATGCTCTATATGGCGCTGCTGCGCGCCACCGGGATGTGGTACGGCTATCCGTCCAATTTCGATGATGGGATTTCTGTGGATCCGCTTCCGCAGAAGCTGATGCTCTACTCTCTGATTCCGATGATCGGGCTCTACATCATCCTGGAGCCGAACCGATTTCTCTCCTATTTTCGCAGGATTCCGGTTCTTGTCACTGTTGTCGCCGGATTTTCACTGATATCTATTGCTTTGTCGGTCAGCTTCGGGGCATCCGCTCGCGGCATCGCCGCTGTGACGATATTGACGATCGCTCCACTTCTCTACAGACGCCGCTATGGCAGTGTCGATACATTCAAAGTGCTTCAAAACTTTGCCATCTTCGCAGCTTTTGCCAATGTTCTATACACGGCTGCCTTTCCGCAATTCGCCATCATGGGTGGCTCTTACGCCGGGATGGTCAAAGGGCTGTTCTATCATAAGAACACGATGGGGCAGTTCTTTGCGGTCGCCTTCATAGTGGTGGTTTCCATCGGCTTGCCATCCCGCAGGCTTCGGTACCGGACCGTGTTTCGCTGGGCGGCCTTGTTACTGATGCTTTTGTTGATCGCCATCTCGCGATCGTCGACAGCTGTCGTTATGCTGGCAATGGGCCTTGCGACCCTCACCGGTCTGAAAGTAATGTTCAAGATCGGCAACACTGGCGTGCGATCGTTCTTTCTGTTTTTCCTCTGCCTTATCCTCGGCTTCATTGGCGCCACTGCCTATCTCGGTGCTGCGCAGTTGATCGCAGATGCCTTCGGCAAGGATTTGACGTTCTCCGGACGAACGAACATTTGGGAGCAGTTGATTCCGCTGGTCTATGACAAGCCGATTTTTGGATATGGTTTCGCTCTGTTTCGGCAGCCCGAAATTATGGAGGAGTTCGTCCGGGTGACGTTCGATGCGAGATCGACGCATAACACCTATCTCGAGCTCGCGCTCAATATCGGCGTGCCCGGAACAATTGCCTGGGTCGCATTTTTGTTCAAGCGACTTGGGCAACGGATAACGACAGTCTCAGTAGGCGCCAGCTTGAACGAAGTTCAAGCCAAAGAAGTTGCAATCATTATCATGATCATGATCGGCGCGATGATGGAGGCTGGGCTGATGTTGGCCCCCGTCGTGCTTTGGCCGCTTATGGTGGTGTGTTTGCCAAAAGATCCTTCGCCCAGTTCCTTCAGGCCTAGCCCGAGAAAAGCAGCCATGTCGAATTCTCGTCGAAGACTGGCAGTATGATTTTCGATATTCAAACATCGGCTTCCAAAATGTAGAGTCTCGGAACAGTAACCCAGCGTCCGTTTCAAAACGGTCCATGATTTAGCGCAATTCTTGATATAAGAGGTCCCCTCTATGGCTGAGAAAAGGTTGAAAGTTCTCGCCGCCTCCTCGGGTGGCGGACATTGGGAGCAGCTGATGGCCATGCGCGGTGCTTTCGAAGGCTGCGATATTGTCTTTGCAACCACCATCCCCGGTTTGCTTGCCAAGTATGGTATCAAAGACGGACTGGTCCTTCCCGATTGCAGCCGTGACTCAATAACCATGTCAATCCGGTGCTTTTTCAGCGCTTTTGCCATAGTTATCAAGCACAGGCCCGACGTCATCATCTCCACCGGTGCGGCGCCTGGACTCTTTTGCTTACTTGCCGGCAAGATGACGGGCAAACGCACGATCTGGATCGATAGCGTCGCCAATGTCGAGAAACTGTCCTTATCGGGAAAATTGGCTGGCCATATTGCAACGCTCTGGCTCACGCAATGGCAACATCTCTCCCGGCCGGATGGGCCCCATTACGCAGGAGCTGTCCTTTGATCCTTGTCACCGTCGGAACGCAGCTGCCGTTTGATCGCCTCGTCAAGGCGGTCGATACCTTCGCCAAGGATCTGACCAGACCGGTGCTGGCGCAGATCGGCAAGGGCACCTATACTCCACAGAACATGAAATGGATCAAGAATATCGAGCCTGCGGACTTCGATAGGCTCTTTCGCGATGCGACTGTTATCGTCTCTCACGCAGGAATCGGCACGGTCCTCACGGCGAAGCGTTTCGGCAAACCGATCATTCTTGTTCCGCGGAAGGCGGCTCTTGGCGAGCACCGAAACGATCACCAGCTTGCCACGGTCAGCCAGCTTGTCGGCCGGCCAGGCATCTATGTCGCCCAGAATGACGACGAACTCAAAGACTATCTCCTCCAGGACCTGGAGAGCCCCTCTCATCAAGACGTATCCGATGCCGGCCGGACGTCGCTGGTCAACTATTTGAAGGGTTATCTCGCAGCAGGTTGAACCCGTCGACAGGTGCAGACATCCTCAGGCGGGGGAGATTCATTCTCCGCAATCGTGGCCGGCTATGTGCCGGACGAGTTGGGGCAAAATGATTTTAGAAGCGACTTCGGGCCGCGGATGTGCGCCGTCAGGAATTGCAGCGGCCAGATCGTCAGGGGTGAGACTCTCCCAATCGGGGCGGTGGTCGATAAACTCCAGTCCCCGTTTCCGTGCCTCCGCCTGATGAGCCGAGATATAGCTACCGACAAAAGGACGGATCAGCCCCCGCAGTCCTGAAAATGGATTCATCGCCATGAGAATGATCCGTGCCCGCGGCAGGCGTTGATGAAGCTGATCGAGAATGTCGGCAATATTCTTTCGGCTTTGCGCCAGGGACACGAACCGATGCAATGTCGAGTCATTGGCGTAGAGCTCGATCAAAATAATATCCGGCTGCTCGGCAACGACCCGGTTCAGCTGGGTCAAAGCCCACGCCGACGTCTCGCCGCTCTTTGCGACGCTCTCGACTTTCACGGATCTCTGCAGGCAGGCAGAAAGCCTTGTTTGGAGGCCGGGCTGCCATCCCCCGCGCGCTGTCAGCGATGTTCCGAAAGCCACTATTTTCAGCGGTGGAAGGTTCTCGGCATCACTGTTTTCAGTCATGAAAACCATCACGAGGCAGGCTAAAAGCAGAACCAGACCCGATACCGGTCGCCTCTCGGTCGGCGCCGCTCGCCAAAGCCGCAAACATATCATGACAAAACCATATCTCGGCAAGAGCTATACGTCACCCGGCAGGAGAACCTTGTGGAACGGCTGGCAGGCCCTTGAAGCCAACCTTGCAGCAGGCTTGAGACAATATCATGAAGCACAGATCGTCACGCCCGCTTCAGCGCGCAAATCAGCCTTACATCCAACCGGGGATAGCAGCTGCCTCGACACACCGCAACGGTGCCGAGGAGCGCCAATCACTCCTCACGAAATACGTGCTGCATCTGATCGGTCAGCGGTTTTGTGAGATAAGAGATAACGGTCCGGTCGCCGATCTTGATAAAGACTTCGGCCGGCATGCCGGGATAGAGCTTTATTGATTTCAGCTTCGCGATACTTTGTGCCTCCGGCTTGACGCGCACCGGATAATAGCTGATCCCCGTCCGCTCATCCTTGACGATATCAGGCGCAATTGAGGTGATCACCGCCTGCACATCGGGCGTCGTGCGCTGATCAAAAGCGCTGAAACGCACATCGACGGATTGGCCGACATGGACCTGATCGATATCGCGGGTGGCGATTTTCGCCTGGACGGTAAGATCGTCGTTTTCGGGAACGACGAGCCCCAGCGTCTGACCCGCTTCGATAACGCCATTGACGGTGTGCACCGACAATTCGTGAACGCGGCCGCTGAGCGGCGCGGTGATGTCGAGACGGCGGAGTTGATCGAGCGCAGTGCCGCGGCGCTCCTCATTTTCGGCGATCTGAGCTTCGACATCGGTCAGGTCCTTTGCGATCTCCGAGCGACGATCCTCATCCAGCTGAATCGACTGCCGGTCGATTTCGATCGCCTTGCCTTCGGCCTCCGCCTTTGCAGCGATTTCCTGACCGCTGTTACCCTGGAGATCGGCGCGGGCTCGCTTGAGCGTATTCAAACGCTGAAGCGTCACCAGACCCTTCTTGTAGAGAACATCGACGGCTTCGAGCTCCTGTTCGATCAAACCGAGGGAATCGCCGGTGGCGTTGATCTGAACGACCAAGCCTTTGATCTGCTCTCCCAATTGATCCTTGCGCGACGCCAGCTGACTCTTCATTCCGATCAGCGCTGACCTGCGGCTGTCGAACAACTTCCGCTCGCCGTCGAGCAGCTGCTGCGCCGCGGTGCTGGATGTCAGATCGCTGAGGTTTTCGTCGACTTCGAACGACTCGGCGCCGACCCGCTCCGCCTTGAGACGGGCGCGGCGCGCATAAAGCTGAGCAAGCGTGCTCTCGACAATCGACAGCTGTGCTCTTGTCGCCGTTCCATCAAGCCGTATCAGAACCTGTCCGGCCGACACATGCTCGTTTTCAGAGACCAGAAGTTCCGAGACGATACCGCCCGTCAGATGCTGGATCTTCTTGACGTCGCCGTCGACGACAACGACGCCTTCGCCGATGACGGCGCTCGAAAGTTCCGTCGTCGCCGCCCATCCGCCGATGCCGCAAACCAACGCAATGGACAGCGCGCCGACAACCGCCACATGGCGATTGAGGGAGCGTTTGGATTCACTAATAACTTTGCTCACGATCTTCCTTCCGGCCTATTCCGCCGCATTCCCGTCGACCACGACCTTAAGCTGAGCCACGCGCTCGGCAATTGGGGTGCGCGCTGTCTCGGTCCGACTGACCCGCGCCAGAACTTCTTCCTTAGGACCGAATGCGATCATCCTGCCCTCCTGCATCATCAGCACGAAGTCGCACACTGCCAGAACGCCGGAACGATGCGCGATGACAACGACGATGCCGCCACGTGCACGCACGCTCATGATCGCAGCACTCAGCGCCCGCTCGCCTTCCTCATCCAGATTGGAATTCGGTTCATCGAGCACGACGAGGAATGGTTCGCCGTAGAGCGCTCTCGCAAGCGCGATACGCTGTCTCTGCCCGGCTGAAAGCGCAGCACCGCCCTCGCCGATTTCGGTCTCGTAACCGTTCGGCAGACGCAGAATGAGGTCGTGAACGCGCGCCGCCCTCGCTGCGGTAACCACCGCTTCCGGCGACATCTCTTTCGCGAAGCGGCAGATATTCTGCGCGACCGTGCCTGAGAAGAGCTCCACATCCTGTGGAAGATAACCGATATGCCGGCCAAGTGCGTCGCCGTCCCATTGGTCGAGCGCCGCGCCATCCAGACGAATGGATCCTCTGACCGTCGGCCAGATGCCTATCATCGCCCGCGCCAGCGACGACTTGCCCGAGGCGCTGTAGCCGATGACCCCGAGCGCGCTCCCTGCTCTCAGGCCGAAGCTGATATCGGAGATGACCAACCGCTGGCCGGCCGGCGGTCCGCTGGCGACGCCTTCGACCGTCACCTGCTTGGAAGGTGCGGCCAGCGCGAGAGGGGCTGGAATCTCCGGAATTGTCTTCAGGAGGTTCGCAAGCCGCGCCCAGCTTTGCTGGGCGGAAACGAAACCGCGCCAATTTCCAATCGCCGCCTCTACAGGCGCCAGAGCGCGGGACGTCAGGATGGAACCGGCGATGATAATACCTGAAGAGGCTTGACCTTGAATGACCAGGATCGCGCCTGTTGCCAGCGTTCCCGATTGCAGGGCGATACGGAAAATCTTCGAGAGGGTCGCATAACCATTGCCGACATCCGATGCCTGCCGGGTGATGTTCCGGTATTCGCCGTTTTTGCGATCCCAGATCTCAGCCATCGTGCCTGCCATGCCCATGGCATGAATGACCTCGGAGTTGCGGATCGAGCTCTGCGCAAATCCGTTGCGCATGTTGGCGGCTTCCGATTGCCGCTTGGAGAGCGTACGCGTGCCCTGGTTGGTCAGGTACGTCAGCATGGCGAGAACGAGCGATCCGCCGATGGCGATATATCCAATAGCCGGATGGAACAGGAAACAGATGACGAGATAGAAAGGGAGCCAGGGCAGATCGAACATTGCCGTCGGGCCCATGCCGGACAGGAACGTTCTTATCTGATCGAAATCCCGCAGGGGCTGAAGCCCGTCGCCGCCGATCTTGACCTTCAGCGGCGCTTTGATCAACGCCCGAAACACCCGCCCATTCACCATCTCGTCAAGCGCACCGGCAACGCGAACGAGCATTCTGCTCCTGAGAACTTCGAACGCGCCCTGGAAAGCATAAAGAGTCAACGCAAGTATTGCCAAGGCGGCCAGCGTCGGTATGCTTTTGCTTGGAATGACTCGATCATAAACCTCAAGCATAAAAAATGAACTTGTGAGGTAGAGGATGTTGATAAGTGCGCTTGCTATGCCAATAAAGATCAGGCCCCCTTTGCATTTCCGCAATGCTTTGGACGGTTCATTGACGTCAGCTGTCGAACTTTGAAACACGAAGCAATCCTCTCTTACCGCATCGCTAACCCGGCGAAGCCGCGGATACACATTGCAGTTGCGGGCTTATCAAGCCCAATCATTGACATGCTGCCTTAGGAGCCGGCACCGGTGCCGCCCCCGCTTGCAGCCTATAACTTAGCTCATGAGTCCCACTGAAAAGTGACCGAAAATACAAATTTATCACGAACAATTTCAGAGGCTCTAACATTAACGCTACGATAATCATACCGGCCGAAGCAAGAGATAATCGCAATCCGCCCAATAACGGCTCAAAGCGGCGAACATGTGGCGCACTTATATCGATATTTACTAGGATGCTAACTATAAATGCAATCTATAGTTAACTTTTATGAGTACCTGTGGAACATTTCCATAATCACCGCGTGACTTCAGCGTCCGCCGATAGCGACGGCCTTCACGACCCTTGAAAGTTGAAGCATTTCCGCCACGCGCGGGAAACGCTTCGGGATCCGCTGCAGTTTCAAGCCAGCATTTGTGAGACGTGACTGCCGTGGAATGCGTCGACGTTGATGGAGACGCTCAAGCTGTCGGTATCGATATGCGAAGCGCCATCGGAGATCTTGTATTGGAAGGTCTCGCTCACTTTTCCGCTCAAACCCGCGATTTTCGCAGCGTCGACCGTGTAGGTGTAATCGCCATCACTCTCAACATGGATGACGCCGTATTTTCCGGTCAGCGTCAGGCCATGCTTGTCAACTGCGCTATCACCGAAGCGGCGAAGCCATACGATGCCGTTGCTCGCGCTGTCGTTTTCCAGCAGATTGCCATGATAACCGCTGCCGGTATCGGCCGAAATCTTCAGGTTGTCATGCACTGCGACAATTTTGGGAATGACAACTGCATCTGTGGCGGGAGCAGGTGTTACCGTGGTCGTCGGCGGAGGCATCACTTCAGGCTCGGCGACAGCCGGCGAGGTGTTGTCGCCCGTGCTGCCTGCAGCGCTGTCCAACTCTGCCTGCGCCTGCTCGAGGGTTTTGTTCTCTCCGATGGAGAACGTATTTTGGGCGGCAATTGTCGCCGGCATCGTGAGCGTCGGTACATCGCTGTCGATGATATTGTTGTAGAAGGAGCCTGATGCCGGTTTGTCAACTTTCAATGCGGACGAGGAAAGTTCGTCGAAGATGTTGTCGTGGACAGTGATATTCTCGCGAATATAGCCAGGGTTGCCGACGGCGCTGACCAAAACCCCGTAGACGCCGTCATGCAGATAGTTTCCGCTGATGTCGTAGTTCTTCGCATCGCCTTGGTCACCGAGACCGATACCGTAAGACCAGCTATAGCCGCCATATCCTGAGATATCATTGTCGTGGATGGCGATATTCGTACCCGCCTGCGCGCTCAGTCCAAAGCCGCCACCGAGCAGAGTGTTGCCCTCGACCACGGCATTGGTCGCCCGGATCAGCACCAGAACACCCTTGGCGCTATTCGTAGCCGTCTGCTCAAGGTGGTTGTCCGCGACCAATATATTGCTGCTGTCGTTGAGCTGGATCGCGTCTGCTGCGCTGCCTAGACTGTTGGTGACGGTATTGTTGACGAGGATGACGCCGTTGACCCTATCCATCCAGATCCCGTCGGAATGCACGCCGGTCAGCGTACTGTTCTCGATGGTGATGTTCTGGCTGCTCTGGAAGCTGACCGAACCAGGTTTACCGGACAGGCCGGTATTCGACACTTCGACATTGCGCACGGTCCAGTTTGAAACATTGCCGGCATAGATCGCGTTGGCGCCGGTATCGGCGATCTTGATGTTCTCGATGATGATGTTCGAAGCCTTGGAGCCGTGGATCCCGTCATTGCTGCTGTGAATGACCGGCGCGTCACCGATGCCGTAGCTGCCTATGGTGATCGGAGCGTTGACAGTCCCGGAATATCTCAGATCGAACTGTTCGTTAAAGACGCTTCCGGCCGCCAGCAACACGCTGTCGCCGGGGTTCAGCTTCAAGGCTTCCACGGCGGATAACGTCGCGAATGCCGAACTCTCGCTGGTCCCGCTGTTATTGTTGGATCCTGTCGCCGAATTCACATAATAGACAGTCATGCGTGATCTCCCCGATGTTAGGAGATCTTTTAATGGCGGACCTCTATCCGCCTGCTAAAATGAAACACTAAAATGCGTTCTATCTCGCGATATTCTTGGGCAACGGGCATTAATATTTGTGGAGTTCGAATATTTTCTGCATCGCAAAAAGCCGTAAGAACACAAAATGGTTGTATATTTAACTAAAACCACAACCTCCATGACCGTTGCCCCGCCAGAGACTACGTCTTCTTAGATGATGACGGGAGGCAAAGATCACGGAAAACATTTACTTCCCAGCAGCCAGCGTTCTGGCTGCACGAGCGCACGCATACCCCAATAGATTAGTATTTCTACTAAACGGCGCAGATGAGATTTGCAGCAAGAAGTGACTATCTCCTCTGCTTGACTTAATTTTCATATTTCTGTCGTATATCGCTCGATTCACCGTGCATAAACAAACTGCCATGGAGAAGAAATTCGGTTTATCGCGAGGCACGTTCGTTATGGTATATTATTAACGCCACGATTTATGTTTATGAGGCTTTTCATCGCCTTACGCACTCGCATGTACGCCGATATGAGAAAACACATCCATAAATATAAACTTTTTGTTAATCATATCCTTGACTCATTGTATTAAGATATCCTTAATCGGGCCGCTTGCTGAAGTTCAAACATGACCAGCGAACAATATTTCAAGGAGAGACCCCCGATGGCTATTCATGCAACAGACGATTCTGCAACATTCCTGGAAACGGACGTTATCTCAGGAAATCTGCTGACCAATGATACATCTGATGGCAATCTATTCTTGCGCGCTTTTGATCACCAGAGTGTAGGCGCCAAGCAACCCGGCCAGATTACCGAAATTCACGGCGATTATGGTACTTTCTACGTCAAGGCGGACGGCAGCTATACCTATGTGCTGAGTGATGCCGCGAAGATCGGCTTCATCAACGGCGAAACGCTTCAGGAGAAAGTCTCCTACAAGATTTCCGACGGGGCCGGCCACACCGATTTCGGCCTGTTCACCCTCAATATTCAGGGCGTCACGCAGGTTAAGCCGATCGCAGTGGACGATCATTACAGCTTCAACGAAGGCGATTCCATCGGCGGCAACGTTCTGGACAATGATATTGCCGGCGACAATGGTCACCTCTTCCTTCGCCAATTCGACGGCACGAACGTCAACGCCAATCCGGGCGCCATAACCGACGTACTCGGTACCTATGGCACGTTTCATGTCCAGGCGAACGGCGAGTTCACCTATGAGCTGACATCCGATATCGCCCCGGGCGACCATGCCACCGAAACCATTCGTTACTATAAGATCTCCGACGGCGAAGGTCATACTGATGTCGGCATTTTGACGCTCAACATCACCGGGACGGACGTCATCTCTGGCCCCGTCGTCTGATCGACGACAGGCTTCTCGGCCCGCTTCCTATGCAAACGGGCACCGATAAAAAAGCCCGCCGCACAAAGCGGCGGGTGGCTTTGTCGTATGGGAGAGAGTACGGCCGGAAATCGGAATTCGGCACCAGGCGTAGATTTATAGTGTTAGTGCGTCTCTTGTGCGCCGACAGGGCCGCACAAAGCTCTAAGGGAAGAGCTCCGCGCCGTGATCACTTGCTGCAGCGTTGCCGGAAACGCGCTGTCGCTCCGTCTCCTGCCTTCTCCAAAGTTTTATCTAAGATCGGGCGGAGTTGCGGGCTGATTTGCTTCATGACGGCGTTGACCCTGCAACGATCGCCAAGCTTCAGCATGGTCATGAGATCGCTGTCGAGCGCGTGGCCCGCCGCCAGGAGCGTTGTATCGGTAAAACCGTTCCAGAAATAAAACCGCGTCAGAATCATCGACTCATCGTAGGGCGCCAGAGCAACCGAACGTTTCATCATGCCAGCACTCGACAGCGGCTCTTCTGCAATCTTCGACTCGACCGCCGCAAGACGCAGCCAGAAATTACTGTTCGTCGGCATGCATGATAATGCATGTTGCAGATAATGACGTGCACTGGCGGCCGCGGCAACCCAGTCGTCGTAATCGATATTGACGTTCTGTCGATCGAGCTGCGTCAGAACGAGCGTCAGGCCGGCGGCAACAATGTCAGATCGGCAGTAGTGTCCGTCGATTCGTTCAATGGCGCGCGCCGCATATCTCGCCGCGACATTGTTCGCGACAGTTTCGCCGCGTTCTATCCTCTCGGCGACGATCGAAATGCTGGCCGTCCTGATCGAAGCATAGAGCTCGCGGCTGGCCAGCGCAGTAAAGGCCACGGCGACGATGAAGAAAACGATTCTCGTGCGCGAAACAGGCCGAATGCCGAACATCAGCTTTCGGTATAGTATCGGGAATAGCGCTTGTAATAATATTCGCTCGAACCAAATGTCCGGTAGAGCTTCATCTGGGCCGGATCGACCTTGGTTAGTATGGCGCCGACGCACTTCGTATAGAGATCCGGCTCAGACAACAATGTCGATTGGACCACCTTCCGCGAAGTCTTGCCCCACTCGATCACGAACACGACCGCATCGAGCTTCGGGTTAATGGCGCGTGCATCCACCACCGGAGCCAGAGGAGGCAAGTCGACGATAATGTAATCGAAACTTTGACGCGCGATCTCGAGAAGCTGATCCATACCGCGCGATGCGAGCAGCTCCGACGAATGCGGAACGCGATAGCGTGCCACCGTCGGCAGGAATGCGAGCTTTGTTTTGGGGTCGAGGAGAATGAGATCCTTCAGCGGACGATTGTCGACGATTGCTTCAAGCAAGCCGGCTTCCGCGTGGCGGCCGATCGCCCGCGTCGCTCCGGGATTGCGCATATCGCCGTCGATAAGCAGGCACCGTGCCCCTTGCATGGCCAAGAGCTTGGCAAAATTGATGGCCGTCGTCGACTTGCCTTCACCGGGCAAGCTCGACACCACACCGATGACTTTGCAGCGCTGGTCGGAGGCACTGATATCGATCGCGATTTTCGCGCTGCGAAGCGTCTCGGCGAATGCCGACAGCGGATGCTCCTCGACATAAGTTGTGGTCTTGCCGCCTCTGGCGATGCTTCGCGGGTTACCCGGATCAACGAGCGTCGGATCCTCGACATTGTTATCAATCAGCGGCATGACGCCAAGCGATTCGACGTCGAGCATATCCTTGACATCGTCACCGGTGCGGAAGAAGCGATCGCGGAATTCACGGAAAGCTCCAATGCCGCTACCGAACGCGCATCCCAGGAACATGGCGAAAGCGATGACGAGGCTTCTTTTCGGCGCACTCGGCTTCGTTGGCGTCTCCGCAGTCGTGATGATACGTGCGGCGGTAATTGGGAAGCTCTGCTGCTGGATCGCCTCTTGATAGCGCGCCAAGAAGCTCTGATAGAGGTTCTTATAAGTATCCCGCGTCCGCTCGAGCTCGCGGAGCTGAACCTGCGTCTCACCCGCCGTTGCGGCCACACCCGTTGCCTTATCAACGCTGTCACGCAGCGATTTTTCGCGGGACTGCGCAACCGTCAGCTCGCTCTGATAGCTCTCGGCGATGCGATTCAGTTCGTCGAACATGAGCCGTTCGTATTCGGCCATCTCGGCGCGCAGCCGGACGGCCTGGACGTGGTCGGGACCAAGCCGCGCCTCGATTTCGGCCTCGAGCTTCGAGGCTTCGAGATATTTCTTGCGAAGTTCGTTTGAAATCGAGCTGTCGAGCACGTCGGTCACGATCGCATCGGTCTGCTTGGCTTCGATGATCGACTTGATGCGGGTATATTTCGCTTCGGCCTGAGCCGTTTCGGCCTGGGCCTTGATCAACTGGCTGTTCAGCTCGGAAAGCTGTTGCTCGCTGAGCAAGTTGCCCTGCCCCGCCTCGACGAGCCCATGCTCGCTTCGGAACTTCTGCACTGCAAGGTCGGTGTCCAACGCCTGCTGCCGGAGTTCTTCGATACGCTCCTGCAGCCACTCGCCGGCCCGGCGTGTCGCGTCATATTTCGAATTGAGCTTATCGACCAGATAAACATCGGCAATGGCGGCGGCGATTACTCGCGCCAGATCCGGAGACTGCGAGGTGTAGGTGACGTCGAGAACGTAGGATTTGCCGACACGCTCGACATCGATATTTCCGGCGACGGTTTCTGCGGCCCATCGCCGCTTCATCTCCAGATCGGGAGCGATGGCCGCGTCATCGGCAAACCAGGAGCGAAAATTCAGCAGAGATTTCAGCGTTGCGACAGAAAAGAGTGAGTTCTTCTGTGCATTGAATACCGGATCGTCGACAAGTTTCAGCTTGTCGACGACGGCATAAGCGATCGTATCGGACTTCAACAGCTCGACCTGGCTGAGGACCGTACCCTCGTCATCGTCCAACTGGCCAAAAGCCGCCAGCTGGTTAATCATCTGATTGTCGCTGCGGTCGATCAGCACTTTGGTCTCGGCTGTATAGACCGGCACCGCCGTCAGAACATAGACGACACCGAGAATGCCAAAGGCGAAAGCGCATACCGCTACAATCCGCCACTGGCGACGGACGATTGCGATAAGCTTGTCGAAATCGATGAAATCAGCTTCGTTTCCCGTATCGCGGGAAGGGTCGATACGCGGCGTAAGTTTATCTGGCGACAGCAATTTCGATCTCCAACAATGGCGTCAAGCGCTAAGATCTACAGGCAATTCCAGCTATTGTGTGACGGGGACGCTCTGACTGGTCGACTCCGATGTATCAGAGGACGACTGGCCCGCTCCTCCCGCGCTGACGATTGTCGTCGTCGACGTTGTGGACGAGCTGTCCTCATTGTTCGTATCCGAAACCCTAAGCGTGCCGGCAGTCGTGGCGCTGCCGTCAAACGGCGTACCGTCATCCGACCCGGGACCTGTCTGCCCGATTGAACCAGTGTTGCCGATACCGGATGCTGCCGCTGGCGCACCTGTGCCCGGACCGAGCGCCGCCGTCCCGCCTTCGGCCAGAACCTTTGCAAAGGCTGTCAGCAGCGGCGCAAGATTGGGATCGGCGCTAGCCGCCTCGGCAACAGCTTTTTCGATCGCCAGTTTGAACTGCGGATCCGAGACTTGGCAACTGTTTGCGGCTCGCCCGAGACCGGATCCGATCGCCGCCATCTGTGCGGCATTAGCCTTCTTGGCCTGCTCGAGTACCGGCAATAGGGCGTCGTTGCTGCTCCCTACCAGCGCTCGGACACGCGATGACAGAACCAGGGGATCGGACATGTCGAGCAGAACGGCAGGATTGGCGGTAAATCCGCCGACGTCTGCGGGTGTGAGATTTGCAGGACCCAGGCAAGCAGCCGCAAAGGCGCTCGAAGTCATGCCGACAAAAATCCCCGCGGCAATTCCGCTGTATGCAAGTTTACGATAAACACTAAACCTTGCCATAAAAGTGGCTTCCTTCATCAAATCCGCTATCGCAAACAGACCACCAGCACCGATCGTTTACGATCGGCGCCGGCTACTCCCCACTTAGTTTCCGAGGTCTTGGACCGCATTACGGGTATCGCGTGCGTCGTCCGTGACGCCGGCAACAGTGGACGATACCGAGTTTACGATGTCAAGGAACTTGACCAGTTCGATAGAGTCCGAATTGGAAATATAGATAATATCCTTGTCTTCCATCTTGAATTGCTGAGCGGCAAACAGGGTTGCCGGATCACGAAGATTAGCGCGGATAATCACCGGAACCGTCTCGCCCGCAAACCGCGTCGTATCTACATGCATCGCTGCCAGCGTCTTCTTCGGGACAAGGCGATAGAGCAGGACCTGGGCTGGATCCGCACGGTCGTCACGCAGACCGCCCGCCTTGGCGATGGCTTCCCCGAGGGTCAGGTCCGACTCCTCGAAATCGAACCGGCCGCTCACGCCGGCGGCGCCGAGCGCCAGGAACGTGCGACGCTCGTGATCAACGGAGATCGTGTCATCCGGCGCCACATAGATATTCTCCGCCGGGTTTTTCAGCAGCGTATTGTAGGCGACGGTCGCCGTTCTGCCGCGGCGCTGAAGCGTCACGTTCGTTTCGATATTATTGGTCGTCAAACCACCCGCGGCGGAAATGACGTCGAGAATGCGCTCACCGGCCGGACTGATCTGAACGCGCTGAGGATTGTTGACGTCACCCAGCACGGCTACCTGACTGGAGCGGTTAGTCGTCGTTGTGATAACAACCTGCGGCTCGATTGCGCGGCTAGCCAGACGATCTTCGACGTCCTGCTCGACAGTCTCCTTCAGGCGACCGGCAGCCGGAACGCGACCCGCATAGGGGATCGTGATCGTTCCGTTTCTATCGATGGTCTGCTCTGGCAGAGAGATATAATTGCCAGGCCGGCTACCGGCGTCGGACGGAATGAAGAGACCACCGGACTGGGCTTCGAAAATCGCAACCTGAACGACGTCGCCATAACCGAGTGGAATTTCGGGCGCGCCACCGCGTCCACCGCCAAAACCCTTGAACGAGGTCGGCTGCGGAGTCGTGAAATAGGCCAGGACGTTTTTGCTGAGATCAACCAGGGCGTAGTCGATACCGACTCGACGCTCCTTCGTGGTTACCTTTACCGCGGCGTTTCGATCAACATCCTTGTGATCGGGGCCGGACCTTGGCAAGGACGTGCAGCTTGCCAATATACTCGTTAGCGCTACAACAATGGCGACGCGTGTACTACCAACAGGAAAACAACCCATAGAATAACCCGTGTTGACGCCCTTGAAGCTACTGCTCCGCAATCGGACAAATTACAAGACAATCCCTGATCAATAATTACCAAATGCCGTTTATCATTCCTAACTGTGGCAGCCCGGCAACGCCGCGCCCTTCAGGAAACCAACGGCCTCAGCCCGACTCTCTGACGTCGGCAATAATCTAAAGGCTGCGTCCGCTATAAAATTTCTTAGGTTTAGGAGTCAACCCGCAGCCCTGAATCAATCCGGCATCTTCGAAAAACCTTCATAAATTCCATTCATTTAAGCCATTGCGCATGCACGGGTCACCCATATTGGCGATCCGTTTCGCGGTGACTGCGGCCGAGGCTGATTGCAACAACGGCGCTCAGGAATGCGGAAAAAAATACTGCGAAACCAGGGATTTGCAGCGAGAAGTCGACCGCGGCATGAAGAGCGACCAGAACCGTCGCCGCTATGCCGAGCAGAACATAATGTCGCAGGCGCCGCCTCTCGGAGAGCCCGCGCCAGAAAACCCTCGCGAGCACTGCGAAAGCAAGAAACGTCGCGACTGGAAACGCTACCCCCAAGCCCAGAAATCCTTCGAGGTAGAAATTATGTGCACGGTCAAAAATCCCGAAGATGCCGCAGGCCGGATCACGATAGGCCGGAAAAACGGTGCGAAAGGTCCCGAGGCCCGTTCCGGTTAACCAGTGATCCGAAATGGCGCGCCATATGCCGGGCAGAATACAGAAACGATCATCATCCTCGAGCCGCCGTTCCTGCGCGCGTAAGATCGCTTGCCCTGCAAATATGCTTAGCAAGAGGACGACGAAAATTACTGCCGCGAGAAGCTTTAATACCGAATGCCATTTCGGTGCCGATATTAAATATCGCCTTGAGCTGTTCCAATTGAGGACCAGCCAGGGAAAATAGATGAGCGCGGCAACAAAGGTCGCGAATATTCCGGCGCGGGAGCGGCTCAGCATCAGCGCGGTGAAACATGCACATAAGAGCAGAATATAGATCCACGTTCTCAAGAGCAGAAGGTTTCGGCCTGGTTCGCCGGGCGGATGGGTTGAATAGGAACGGGCAATGTCCCTGACCAGCGTCAGCATGAGCAACGTTCCCAGCCCGAGGAAAGTGGCGGCGGTATTGCGGTTTACGAAGATGGCCGTCAGGCTGTCGAGGTAGGCGTGTTTTTCTATGACGATCAAGACGTTGGGAAACATCGAAAATTGCAGCAGGCCGAAAACGGCGATGCCCCCCGCCGCGAGCCCCAGGCTGGCGAGCATTTTGCGCGCTCGTTGATCGGTATCGCACAAGATAAGTCCGGTCAGAAAGGTCACGAAAGGCAGGGCCACCCAGAGTATCGAGGCAAGCGTGTCCGCCGGTTCGACGGAGATCGCCGCATGTTGGACGCCCGCCAGATCGCGTGCAGCGCTCCAGGCAGGGTTTGCCAGCAAATTGGCCGGCAGTTCGATCGTTTGGATAAATGTCCAGCTCGTCAGCACCACGAGCAAAAGCAAGGCGATCTTGAACACCCACCTGCTTTGTCTTGGCTCCGCAAACAGCAATACCGAAACGATGGCAAGAGCAAACATCCCGATTGCGGCGAAGGCGAAGGGCAAAGGTGTGACACTTCCAAAAGGAATGAGCGTCAATATCACCAGGCCGATGAAGGCAACGAGAACCGCCTCCCGCAAGACCTGCCTGTTGATGAGGTTGGATAACATTTGACTTCACTCACCAGCAGTCAAAACGAGCCAATCACAACCAGTACGGTTAATATACTCGCACTAACATAAGTTGCAGATCAAGCGCTTGCGTGTTAAAGTGCAACAGAATTCCACATCGTTAAAATTGTCACGAATGGCTTAAGCCAATCGAGACAGGACCCCGCTTATGCTCCTTCAAGCAGCAGAAACGGGACAGACGTTCTGTGCCCAATACTTGGCAGGTCGCTAAGTCGCCATGCCATTGACTGAGCCAAAAGGCAAGCCTGATCTCAAGCGCTTGCCCTGACGGGGATCAAGAGATGAAGAAAACCTTCGTTACACTTCTGGCACTGGCTTTCACTGCGGGGAATGCCTGCTCTGCATTCGCGGCCGGCCCCGCAGGTTTCGCCCGCGGCCTGACCAGCGGTTCGGAGATCAGCTATATCTCCGAAAAGGGAAAGATCGTTCCACCCTTCGCCCAGGTGCTGTTCTGCGCCCAGAACCCTTCCGAATGCCGCGACAATAACGGACTGTCGGTCATCGCACTGACGGACAAGGAAATGCTGCAGCTGAAGAATGTGAACAACACCGTCAATCGTACCATGATCGGCCGCAACGATTCCCGCAACGAGCTGAACGGCGATGTCTGGAAGGTGAATGTGCGCAGCGGCGACTGCGAAGATTTTGCGTTGACCAAGCGCAGCCGCCTGATAGCGATGGGCTGGTCATCGCGCGCCTTGCGGATCGCAACAGCCTATACACCCTCCGGCGAAGGGCACGCCGTCCTCGTGGTCAGAACCGACAAGGGCGACCTGGTGCTCGACAACAGGCAAAGCAGCATCAAGGACTGGCGCGATACGGATCTGCGTTGGGACAAGATTCAATCGGGAACAGACCCCTACGTCTGGTACCGGCTGTAGCGGCCGAGGCAGCCGATAGAGCAATTCGTCTCATTCCCGGATTGAAGTCGAGCCGGCGCTCACGAACGGCTCGACTTGTCATATCGCCCACACAAACATATGTTTTTGCTGTCGAGCGGGTGCCCGGCAGCAAACAGCGGCACCCTCATACGACTTCCGATATGGGTATTAAGCGATCTTCGATATTGCCTTTTGGCCCAGATTCAGTATGACGAACGCCATGCTGCGACGCAGCATGACGTTCTACTCTAATGATTTGAGGGAAATATGCGCATCACGATGATTGGATCAGGCTATGTCGGCCTCGTTTCAGGCGTTTGCTTTGCGGATTTCGGCCACGACGTCATCTGCGTCGACAAGGATCTGAGTAAGATCGAGGCCCTTCGCGAGGGCCGTATTCCGATCTACGAGCCGGGTCTCGATCAGCTGGTTGCTGAAAATACCAGCACCGGCCGCCTCTCGTTTTCGACGGATGTCGGCGAAAGCGTTCGTGGCGCCGACGTCGTGTTCATCGCCGTCGGCACACCGTCCCGTCGCGGCGACGGCCATGCCGATCTCTCCTACGTCTATGCCGCTGCGCGCGAGATTGCCACCTATGTTGAGGGCTTCACCGTCATCGTCACCAAGTCGACGGTGCCGGTTGGCACCGGCGATGAGGTTGAGCGCATCGTGCGGGAAACCAATCCTTCGGCTGACGTCGCCGTCGTCTCCAATCCCGAATTCCTGCGCGAAGGCGCGGCGATCGAGGATTTCAAGCGTCCGGATCGGATCGTCGTTGGGCTGAACGACGACCGGGCACGCGAGACCATGACTGAAGTCTATCGTCCGCTCTACCTCAACCAGGCTCCCCTGGTCTTCACGAGCCGCCGCACCTCCGAGCTCATCAAATATGCGGCCAACGCCTTCCTGGCCATGAAGATCACCTTCATCAACGAGATCGCCGATCTCTGCGAAAGGGTCGACGCAAACGTCCAGGACGTTTCACGCGGCATCGGCCTCGATGGCCGTATCGGCTCCAAGTTCCTGCATGCCGGTCCGGGGTACGGCGGTTCATGCTTCCCCAAGGATACGCTTGCCCTTGCCAAGACGGCGCAGGATTATGACGCACCGGTCCGTCTGATCGAAACGACGATCTCGATCAACGACAACCGCAAGCGGGCGATGGGCCGCAAGGTCATTTCGGCCGTCGGCGGGGACATTCGCGGCAAGAAAGTCGCCGTCCTCGGACTGACCTTCAAGCCGAACACCGACGACATGCGCGACAGCCCGGCCATTGCCATCATCCAGACCCTGCAGGACGCCGGCGCCCAGGTCGTCGGCTATGATCCCGAGGGTATGGACAATGCCCGCAAGGTCATCGAGAACATCGAATATGCGAACGGCCCTTACGAAGCCGCTGCCGACGCCGATGCCCTCGTCATCGTCACCGAATGGAACCAGTTCCGCGCACTCGATTTCAATCGCCTGAAGCAGTCGATGCGCGCTCCGGTCCTGGTCGATCTGCGCAACATCTACCGCAGTGACGAGATCCGCAAACACGGCTTTACCTATACCGGTATCGGCACCAACCTTTACCAGGACGCCTGACAGGACCTGGCAACTATGTAAACCTTCTGGCGCCGCGGGCACAAGCCCGCGGCGTTTGTTTTTGAAGCGTGCGCCACGCTCTCTTCGCCCAGCGTATCGGCTTAAAGATCGGAATTGATTTTCGAAAAGGACGACACGGGGATTCGGAGGGCAGCGGGTCCTTTGAGCGTCCGAAGCTCTAAAGCAGCCCTACCCGCGTCCCCTTGATGGTCAGTACGGTCAGCCGGCCCGTCGCCGAAACCGCGGTGTCGATGCCGATGCGTTGCGGACCGAATGTCGGGGCTCGCCCCGGAGTATGTCCGTGGATCACGAGGACAGGAAGCTGCGGTCCCTCGTCCAGGAAGGGCTGCCGGATCCACATGAGGTCGCTGTCTTTTTGTTTCTCAAGATCGATGCCGGGTCTGACGCCTGCATGCACAAACACCACCCTGCCCATTCGCACCATGATTGGCAACGATTCGATGAACTGGATATGCCGCTCGGGTATCATATTGCGAATGACGCGGGCGATCGTTTCGTTTCCGGCCGCCGACTGCAGGAGATGCTCGATATCGATGCCGTATGAGTGCAGCGTCTCCGTCCCGGCGAAACCCAGCCATTCGAGAATACCCGCCGGTTTGCGATAGAGCTTCACCAACTCAGCATCGTGATTGCCGCAAAGGACCAAGCGCTGAAATCCTGGCGGCGGGTTCTTGCTCAGGAACTCCAGAACCGCGCTTGAATCCGGTCCACGATCGACATAATCGCCGAGCATGACGATGAGTTTCGGCCCCTGAATGCGTGCTGCGTCCTCCTCGATACGGCGATGTACGTCGAGGAGTTCGTTGTAACATCCGTGAACATCGCTCATGGCGTAGACCGCAGCGAAGTCGCCTTCGGCAAAGGTCAGCCGAGCGCGCTGCTTACGATTGCCGGCCAGCATCGGTATCTGTTGTCGCCACCGTCCTAGATAATTAGACATGTAACCCATTTATGAGACCCGACCGCGTGGCGGGTTGATCGATTTCCCATCTATCGCTGCCATGGCACGAATCGCAGTGTTCATAAGAAGTTGGCCTGATCGCGGCGTCGACAATGTAGCCGCGACCTCTTGCCATATTCGGAACGACATGATCCTTCGCGGTTTGCTGAACCGCGCGCGCCAGGCTCGCCTGCGCGGTCGCTACAGAACGCTGCGCTCCCACATCAAGCAACGGGGACGGTCCATCCTTGTAGCTCGCGATTGAAAGCGCAAGGGTCTCCTGCGTATCTTCCCCTGGGTGCGAAGCGCCGCAGCTCACCGGCGATAGCAAAACGGCTGCCGCGGAAATCGGCGTTCTGTACTTATCCATAGTTGGGAAGACATCGGGATTAATAACAGGTTGTATTTTATTACATGATGCTTAACCATTGGTTAAACTTATGCCTACCGGTTCGATTCTTTCACGTTCAGCTGTGTCATCCAATATTTCCACGCCTGGAAGAACTCGAAACGATTGACTTTCCACAGGTGAGGACTTCGAAAAAGCTGCACATATCAACTATAGCGAGAGGCTACCGGAAAAAATGAACGTTAAAGCAGATCACGCTTGACGACCCTTCGACGCCGCATAAATATGGTGCGCTGCGAGCGTGAATGACAATTCTTGATCAGGAATCTCAGATCCAAAACTGCGGGGTGCAAAGTGGAAACTGCGGTTGATTCGAAACTTATCGAGGCGATCAGCTACGACGAAGACAGCCGGCATCTACGGGTCTATCTGACCAACGGTCAGAGACGAGAATATGAAGGAGTCCCCAAAGGCGTCGTCGTCGGTTTGACGATGGCAGAATCACCGGGGAATTTTTACATGAAGGCGATAAGAGGCAAATATCCTCATCGCCCCTAGATAATTTGTCGATTAACGATCTTCGTTTCAGCAACGTTGCGGGGCCGGCATTCGCCGGCCCCGCTCAATATCTTGGCCACTGTGCCGGCACAGATCAATAGCCGCCGAGGAAGTCGCCAACCGCATTGATCTCCGATGGTGCGATCTCGTGCCCACCGGCATGCCAGACCGTCCTGACCTCCGCGCCCCGGCCCTCCAGGTGCGCAGACAGCGCCTGGGTCACCGCAATCGGAGCGATCGGATCCCGCTGCCCGGCTGTCACCAGCACCTTTCTTCCCGCGAGCGTCGAGCGAGCCTCGGGCTGAAACGGAATGAGCGGATGCATCAGAACCGCCGCGTCGAAGATGCCCTTTTCGATGAGCACATTGGCAAGAATATTTGCGCCGTTCGAAAAACCGAGGCCGAGAATGTGAGAAGCCCGGTATTCGTCGGCAAATGCCTTGACGTAGGCCGCCATCTTCTCCGTCGCGCGTGAGAGGTCGGCCATGTCGTAGACCCCTTCCCCGGTGCGGCGGAAAAACCGCGCCGCGCCATATTCGGAAACATCGCCGCGCGGCGAAAGAACCGTTGCTTCGGGCAGCAGCCGTCGGCCGAAATCGAAGAACTGGTTTTCATCGCCGCCGGTGCCGTGCAGCACGAGCAGAATAGGTTTGTCGGGTGCACCGGCATGCAGCCGGTGCACATATCCTGTTTCGGTCATCTTGCCCTCCTTACACTTCGAGCGGCTGCAGATGCTGCTCGAGCAAGCCGCGAAGATGAGCGTGCTGCTGCGGCAGCTTCAGCGCTTCGCCGAGATGGGCCGTGTCCTCGTCACGGTCGAAGCCGGGCTCATTGGTCGCGACCTCGAACAAAACGCCCCCCGGCGTGCGGAAGTAGATCGCCCAGAAATAATCCCGGTCGATGACAGGCGTGACCTGATAGCCGGTATCCATCAGCGCCTTGCGCACTTCGAGCTGCTTTTCGCGATTCTCGACGGCAAAGGCGACATGGTGGACGGAGCCGGCGCCGGGAAGCGCGCGGGCAATGTTCGGCATCGTCTCAAGGTCGATGAGGTGCGCGCCGTTGCCGTCAGGCTTGATCAGCCGCTTGATGCCATCCCGCTCCTCATCCACTTGATAACCCATGAATTTCAAGAGTTCGGCTGTCGCGCCCTCGTCTCTCAGCCGCAAGGCAACGGAGTGGAAGCCGCGAATGGCGTGATCCGCGCTGATGCCGCCATGCGTCCACGGCTGGCGGTCATCGTCCTTGACCTCGACGAGCGCGAAGCCGTCGCCATCCGGGCCGGAGAAGTTGAGGCGCTTTTCGCCGAAGCTTTCCTCAGCCTTCAGGCCGCCGAGACCAAGCGTAGCGAAGCGGTCACTCCAGAAGCCCAGCGAACCTTGCGGGACGGAAAATACCGTCGTGCCGACCTCACCGGTGCCGGGGCGGCCCTGCGCCATCTTCGGGAACGGGAAATAGGTCATGATCGTGCCGGGCGCACCGGTCTCATCACCATAGTAGAGGTGGTAGACATCAGGCGCATCGAAATTGACCGTCTTCTTGACGCGACGCAGGCCGAGCGCATGGGTGAAAAACTGGTTGTTGGTGCGGGCGTCCTCCGCCATCGACGTGACGTGGTGCAGACCCTTGATCTGATCGAGCATGTGAGACCCCTTTCTTGCCCGCCTTTCGCGGGCTTTTCATGGATCATAAATGCGCCTCACCCGGCCTCCGGAATAGACCCTGAGACCAAAACGCATTGTCTACTATTAGTGAACAAAGACCGGGCCGCGTTCACTTCAGGCACCATGAGGATCTGCCGGCAATTGCCAGTCGATCGGGGCCCGCCCGCGGGACTGGAGGAAGGTATTCGCCTTGGAAAAGTGTTTGCAGCCGAAGAAGCCGTTGTGGGCGGAAAGCGGCGAGGGATGCGGCGCCTTGAGCACCAGATGCCGCGCCGTATCGACAAAGGCGGCCTTGCGCTGGGCATAGGAGCCCCAGAGCATGAAGACGACGGATTCGCATTCGTCATTGACTTTGCCGATAACGGCATCGGTGAAGCGCTCCCACCCTTTGCCTTGATGGGCGGCCGCTTGCCCTTCCTCGACCGTCAGCACGCTGTTCAGCAAAAGCACGCCCTGCCTTGCCCAATGTTCGAGAAAGCCGTGACGCGCCGGCGATATCCCGAGATCGGTCTCCATCTCCTTGTAGATGTTGACGAGCGAGGGCGGTATGCGCACGCCCGGCCGGACGCTGAAGCACAGGCCATGGGCCTGCCCCAGCCCGTGATAGGGATCCTGTCCAAGGATGACGGCCTTGACATTGGCAATCGGCGTCAGATCAAGAGCGCGGAAATATTCGCTGCCCTTCGGGAAGATCCGCTTGCCCACTCGTTTCTGCGCGACGAGGAAGGATTTGAGTTGTTGCATATAGGGGCTTGAAAACTCCCCCGCCAGCGCGGCCTTCCAGCTCTCATCGAGACTGACGGATGTATCGCTCATCAAGAACCCCTCAGCATAGGACGAAACAATGGACACACGGTTCTAACAAAATCGATCTACGCTGCAATGCCTGTCGGCAATGGGCCTACGTCTTTAGGATCGGCGAGAGAAGACTGCGAGAGGCTGTCCGAGGCATCGTCGTTCGTGTTTAACTATATGATGGCTTCGGTATTTACGCCGGCAGGCGGCCTGAGTAGAACCTTGATTGTAAACTGGAGACACCTCTTCAAATGAAATTCGGCACGAGCGGCCTTCGCGGACTTTCAGTGGATCTCAAGGGTCGCGCCTCGGCTCTCTACGCGATGGCGTTCGGCAAATATCTGCTGAAAAGCGGCAAGGCACAGACCGGCGACGTCATTTTGATCGGCCGCGACTTTCGCGATTCGAGCCCCGAAATCTCGGGCAATTGCGCTGGCGCGCTTGCCGCGCTCGGCTTCCGCATTTTCGACTGCGGCAATGTCCCGACGCCAGCCCTTGCTCTTTATGGTCTTGAAAGCAAGGCCGCATGCCTGATGATAACCGGCTCTCATATTCCGGCGGACCGCAACGGCATCAAGTTCTACCGTCCGGACGGCGAGATTGACAAATCGGACGAGGCTGCGATTACCGCCTTGGCGGCCGAAATCGAGAAAAGCGGCGAAGCGGTGATCCAGGCGCCAGCGGCGATGGAAGATCGTGAGGCGATCTGTCGACAGCTCTTTTTCGAACGCAATACGGCCCTGCTTCCGCAAGGCGCGTTGTCCGGCCTGAAGATCGGCGTCTACCAGCACAGCACCGTCGCCCGTGATCTCCTGGTCGACGTTCTTGCCCATTATGGCGCTGAGGTCACCGTTCTCGGGCGTTCGGATAGCTTCATTCCGGTCGATACAGAAGCCGTTTCCGAGGAGACCATCACGCTGATGAAGCGCTGGGTCTCCGATCACAGCTTCGATACAATCGTCTCGACCGATGGCGACGGCGACCGCCCGCTGGTCGCCGACGAAACCGGCACGCCACTGCGCGGCGACCTCCTCGGCCTTATAGCAGCCAATTTCTTGGGAGCTCGCATCGTGGTGACGCCCGTCACCTCCAATTCCGGCATCGAGGTCGCGGGCTCCTTCGCCGTCAAGCGCACCCGTGTCGGCTCTCCCTTCGTCATAACAGGCATGGAAGAGGCCGTGGCGGCCGGCGACGATCGGGTCATGGGCTTTGAGGCCAATGGCGGTTTGCTGACCGCCAGCCCTTTCGATGTCAACGGGCAGAACGTCCGCGCCCTGCCGACGCGCGATTGTTTTATTCCCATGCTCGCAGTCCTGTCGCTTGCGGCCGCTCGCAGGCAGCCGCTCTCTGCCATTGCGACCTCCTATAAGCTGCCCTTCGCCGCTGCCGATCGTCTGGAGAATTTCCCGGTGGAGACGAGCGCCGCGCTGATGCAACACTTGCGCGCCTCGGATCAAAATCTCCGTTCTTTCCTGCAGCCGATCGGCGCTGTCGCGACCAAATCCGATATTGACGGGCTTCGGATGACACTGACGGACGGCCGGATCATCCATTTCCGCCCATCCGGCAATGCGCCGGAAATGCGCTGCTACGTGGAAGCCGGCAGCGAGCCTGCAGCTCTCGACCTGCTGCACGCCGGTCTCAACAGAATAAGAGGCTGGGCAGCCGCCCGCTGACATGCAACCAGTAAGGTCGTCTATTTCAAGGAACCCGCCTATGACGCAGAAAATCGTTCCCGTGATCATGGCCGGCGGCAAAGGCACGCGGCTCTGGCCGCTTTCCCGTGCGACCGCGCCGAAACAATTCATCCAATTCGTGGGTAATAAGACGCTGTTTCAGGAAACGCTCGAACGCGTTTCCGATCCCGAGCTCTACGAAGCTCCGATCGTCGTCACCAATGAGGAGTTCCGCTTCCTGGTCGCCGAGCAGGCCCGCGCACTTGCCATTCCGCTCGCCGCCGTGCTGCTCGAGCCCGTTGCCCGCAACACCGCCGCAGCGGTCGCCGCTGCCGCGACGCTCGCCGCCGAGCTCTTCGGCAAGGACACGATCATCCAGATGCTCGCCTCGGATCATGAAATCCTCGCCGACAAGAGCTATTTCGACTGTATCCGCATCGCTCGCGAGGCGGCGGCCGACGGCAGGCTCGTCACCTTCGGCATCAACCCGACCGAGCCGGCGACGGGCTATGGCTATATCGAGATCGGCGATGCGCTTGTTAATGGCGCCCACAAGGTGAGCCGCTTCGTCGAGAAGCCGGCATTGGATGAAGCCCAGCGGATGCTCGCCGACGGCGGCTTCTACTGGAACTCGGGCATCTTCATGTTCCCGGTGACGGAACTTCTTGCCGAGCTGCAGGAATATGCGCCCGAGGTGCTGAAGGCTTCAAGCAAGGCTGTTTCCAAGGCAAGCCGCGATCTCGACTTCACCCGCCTCGATGCCGACCATTTCGCCAAGAGCCCGGATATATCGATCGATTATGCGGTCATGGAAAAGACGTCGAAGGCCGCGGTCGTCCCCTCACCATTCCGGTGGTCGGACATGGGAAGCTGGGATGCCGTTTGGAAATCGGGCAAACGCGACGATAACGGCAATGTCGCCGCCGCAAACACGACCGTCGTCAATACCCACAACTCGCTGGTCATGACCCATGGCGTGCACCTTGCCGTCCAAGGCATGGAGGATGTCGCCGTCATCGCCAGCGAAGACGCCGTCTATGTCGGACCGCTCAAGGACAGCCAGAACGTCGGGCAATTGGTCAAGATGCTGGCCTCCTCCTCGGCGACGGCGAAATTTGCCGAAACGCATCCGACATCCTACCGACCGTGGGGCGGCTACACCTCTATCTTCAACGGCGACCGCTTTCAGGTGAAGCGCATCTTCGTCACGCCGGGCAAGAAGCTTTCGCTGCAAAAACACCACCATCGCTCCGAGCACTGGGTCGTCGTCAAGGGGACGGCCGAGGTGACGATCGGCGACAATGTGCAGATGCTGCGTGAGAACGAAAGCGTCTATATCCCGCTCGGGGAAGTCCATCGTCTCGCCAATCCCGGCAAGATCGTTCTCGAGCTCATCGAAGTTCAGACGGGCTCCTATCTCGGCGAGGACGATATCATCCGCATCGTCGACGAATTCGGAAGAACGTAAGCCAAGCGTCGGAACGGCCGGCGGGCCAAGTCAGCCCGCCGGCGCTTGCGGCATGCCCACCATCCCTGTTGAATTCTCTGCCGGGATTCTCGTAGAATGAATGAGCCGACAGACCTGACAGGAGATGTCCTCTGATGCGTACCCTGCCCGCCCTCGCCGGATTTCTTTCAATCCTGCTGCCGGCAA
Organism: Rhizobium sp. BK049; assembly: GCF_014193135.1. NCBI lineage: Bacteria > Pseudomonadati > Pseudomonadota > Alphaproteobacteria > Hyphomicrobiales > Rhizobiaceae > Rhizobium > Rhizobium sp. BK049. The sequence continues at coordinate 175,684 of NZ_JACHYV010000003.1, read as the reverse complement.
TGACCTTTGCCCAAACGGCGAACATGCGCGCCGCAAGCGAGGCGGAAATCCGACAGCATCTGCCCGGCACGTCGGAGCTGAAAGAAAGCAGCAACGGCTATGAATATCGCGAGGGCAGCAAGAATGGCTACAAGATCAACAATGGCCAGGTCTGTGTCCGGTTTCCCGATAAGTCGACCGACTGCGTCAACGTGAAGACTGACGGCAAGAATTTTCAGATGATCGACCGCAAGGGCGGCCGAACCAGATTCTAATTTCAGCCCGGCTTATCTTGCCTGTTATCGTGCCGGCGCCGTCTCGCCGCTCTTATCGACAACGAATTCGGCGATCAGCCCTGAATGGTTGGAGCCGAGATTGTCGTCGAGGCGCTTCAACGACGTCAGATGAAGCGGCGCGCGCGCGAATATGTGATCGATGGCAATACCGAACCGACCGGCGGAGATCGGCCATGTCGCCGGTTCGGGCGCCATAGTCTTCAGCTTCTGCTTGCGCAGGAGAGCCTGAATGCTGGGAGCGATCGACGACGAATTGAAATCGCCGGACAGCACCAGCGGACCTGAGATCGCATCAAGCGCTTTGCTGAGATCGTCCAGCTCTTCTATCTGGTAATCGTCGAAATAGGGTTTGGTGAGATGGGCCGAGACGAGATTGACGGTATGCCCGCCAAAATCGACGCTCGCTGCGACCAGCCTGTCTTTCCGCAAACTGCCGATGCTCGCGACCTGGCGGGTCACGAACGGGCGTTTCGACAGCACCAGCGTATCGCAGCTGTCTTTGCCGTTGTCGCAACCGATATGATACGGATAGACCTTGAACAATCGCTGCAGATGGAACGTCAGCGGCTTGGCTTCGAGCAGATTGACGACATCGGCATTCGAAGCGATCACCATATCCGCGATGGCGGTCGAATTTTTCCAGTTATCGATCGCAACGTTGAACGACATCAGACGGAAAAGCGGCGCCGTTCCCGTTCCCCAGTCGTCCCCGGCGAATTCACGGAGCATGATAACGCCGTGCGCCGTGAGGAGCAGCGAGACAAGCAGAAGGGCAAAGCCGTAAGCATGTCTTCTGACAACCAGGATGACGAGGCTGGCGGCGGCGAATGTGAGGCCGAGATGGATCTGAAAACTGTAGATGAAGGAGAGCAGCCAGAAATTCGTGAGATAGCGCAGCGACACGACCGCAATGGCGAGGGTCAGAAACGCAGAGAGAATCCAATAAACTATGTTTCTCATCAATCCCTGGTCTCGCCTGAACAGGATGTCGCCCGAAACCGCTCAACCATTTCGGCATCATGCTCAAGACGACCGCCGCCCATAACATGCAAGCCGTTATGGTGCAATGCAGCATAACGTCCGGAAACGACGACAGCAGCGCCGCGTCAGGTGCTATCTTTCAATGGCCTATCGACTCGGCCTCTTTTTATCCTGTAAGTGGGTGCCATTTTACGGAATCGGCTTTTGCCGTCGGCAGGGAGCCGAGAAAAGGTGGGAATGCGCTACTTCATTACAGGTACTGCCGGCTTTATCGGTTTTCATCTGGCTAGGCGCCTGTTGCAGGAAGGGCATGAGGTGACAGGCTTCGACGGCCTCACTCCTTATTACAACGTCAAGCTCAAAGAGATGCGCCACGCCGCACTCTCTCAGTTTCCTGCCTTCCGGCCTGTCATATCAATGCTTGAGGACCGGCCGGCGCTGGAAGCGGCAGTCTCCGCGGCCGCGCCTGACATCCTGATCCATCTCGCCGCGCAAGCCGGAGTTCGCTACAGCCTGGAAAATCCCGAAGCCTATATACATTCGAATGTCGAAGGCTCCTGGAACATCATGGAAATCGCCCGGCGGGTTGAAGTCCGCCATCTGATGCTGGCCTCGACGTCATCGATCTATGGCGCCAACGCGACTGTCCCCTTCCGCGAAACCGACCGTGCCGACGAACCGCTGACCATCTATGCCGCGACGAAGAAATCGATGGAGCTGATGGCACACAGCTATGCCCATCTCCACAAGATTCCGACGACGGCCTTCCGTTTCTTCACCGTCTATGGCCCATGGGGCCGGCCCGATATGGCGCTGTTCAAATTCGCCAAGAACATGCTCGAAGACCAGCCGATCGAGATCTACGGCGAAGGCAATATGAGCCGTGACTTCACTTATATAGACGATCTCATCGAAGCGATCGTCCGGCTCTCGGCCATTGCTCCGCGCGAAGAGAATCGTTTGGCCGACGCGAGCATCGAAACGCTCTCGCGACAGGCGCCTTTCCGCGTCGTAAATATCGGCGGCGGCCAGCCGGTCAGTCTGATGGATTTTGTCGAAACGGTGGAAAAGGCGCTCGGCCGTCCTGCCATCCGCAAGATGCTGGCCATGCAGAAGGGCGACGTGCCGCGCACCTTCGCCGCCCCTGATCTGCTCGTCGCGCTGACGGGCTACAAGCCGGGCACAACGCTAGATGTCGGCGTCAAAGCCTTCGTCGAATGGTATCTCGACGTTCGTCGCGAACTGGACGCTTAATCCGACATCCTCGCGACTTAGCGCAGAAACGCGAGCGCTTCCACGGTGCCGATAGTCTTTGCAAACACATAGTCGATGGCAAAACTTAGGCTCTTCGAATAGGCCTTGAGCCGATAGCCCTCGCCTTCGATAGCAGCCGGGCTGCGTAGAACGAAGGGAACGCTCGGCCGCACGAAACCCACACGTGTCGTCAGCGGAATCTCGGGCGAACGGCCGATGGCAGACGTATACATCAGGTCTTGGGCAAGACCGGCGGGCCCGACGGCGAGGGCCGGCCCGGCAGCCGCAATGATGCTCGAGGTCAAGACGATGGTGGCAAGAGTTTTCTGCATGTCTAAAGTCCCCGTTTTCGGATCGCAGGGCTTTCGTCTCGCCCTGATCCAAGCGGTCGATGCGTCTGTCCACGCTTCGGCCGCCTTCATGAGAACACTCTACACCTCAGTATTTGCAGGGCTTTTAAGCGCATCGGTCAAATTTTAGGAAATTTGACTTTCTATACGGAAGGACATCGACATGCCTGACGAAACCAGCCACACCGCGGCTGGAAGCGATGCCCGGACGCGAATCGCGGCTTAGAGGATGCGATCCAGCTTCTTGTAGATATGCAGGTTCGGCATCAGGCCCGCGCTCTGCGCGGCATGATAGGATTCTCGCGCCGCATCGAACGAGATCGACCACATGATGGCGCTGAGCAGGAGCGCGATAATATAGATTTGGATACGCATCGCATTGGCGATAGGGAAGGAGCAAGGCAGTTTTGTGTCAAAAAATGAGCGCATAACGAGAAAAACAACGGCTCTTCGTTCCGCCGCGGTCGGCGCCGGACACATCAGTGGCGTCAATGGTGCTTCCCACGTTAAAGCAATTCCAAAAAAGTGCGAAGCGGTTTCCATCCGGCACAAATCCAAAAGGTTAGAGCGGTTCTGGGCTTCCGTGACGCTGAACCGCTTTAGCCGCCATCCCGACCTCTGAGAGGACACAACGTGTCCTTTTCCGCGTCCAAAGCGGTTCGCCATCTAGAATATATCATTCGATTGACTTACTGCAACTTCGGTGTTATGAATCCGTCATGACCCAGAACAGTGACACTCCAAATCCCCCGGCCTCCGCCCGCGCCGAGATCGCGCGCCAGAAGATGCTGACCGCTGCTCTCGATGTCTTCGGGCGCTACGGCTTCGACGGCGCCTCGACGCGCCAGCTGACCGAAGCCGCCGGCGTCAACCTGCAGGCGATCCCCTATTATTTCGGAAGCAAGGAAGGCCTCTACATCGCAACCGCCGAACATCTGATGATGCAGATCGACGCGCATGTCAGCGGCATGAGGGCGCGCATCGGAGCACATCTGATGGCGCTCGACGCGGCCGGCGAGCCGCTCGGCGAAGCCGACGCCCGCCTTTTCCTGACTGAAGTTCTCCAGACCATGGTGACGCTTTTCGTCGCCAAGGAATCCGAACCCTGGGCCCGTTTCCTGATCCGCGAGCAGATGGAGCCGACTGAGGCTTTCAAGCGGGTCTATCAGGCCATCATGCGACCAATGATCGAAATGGGCCGGCGCCTGGTCGGCGCCATTCTTGGCGAGGATCCGGCGTCCGAACATGTGCGCCTGCGCACCTTCAATCTCGTCGGCAGCATTCTCATCTTCCGCTTTGCCCATGCCTCCGTGCTCGCCCAGATGGAATGGGACACATTCGGGCCGGAGCAGGTGGAGATCTTGCGGGGCCTTGCCGCCGAACTGGCCGACGTCATCGGGCCACCGAAAGGAGGTACGGCATGAAACGCATCCTTCCCCTCCTCATCCTTCTTCTCGTTTCGGCGGGCGCCGCCGCCTGGTGGTACGGCCTGCCCGAAAAATTCGGCTGGCTGTCCGAGGCCCGGCGTGAATTCGTCCTTTACGGCAATGTCGATATCCGTCAGGTCTCGCTCGGCTTTCGCGTCAGCGGCCGTATTTCCGAACTCGGGGTCGACGAGGGTGATGTCGTCAAGTGCGGAACGGTTTTGGCGAAGCTCGACGCCGCACCCTACGAATTCGCAGTCCGCTCCGGCGAGGCCAATGCCGCGGCCCTTCGCGCGACGCTCGACAAGCTGAAGGCTGGCCCGCGGCCGACCGAGATAGCTCAGGCGCGAGCTGCCTACGACGAAAGCCTGGCGGATCTGCAGAATGCCAACCTCGCTTACGACCGCGCCCGCCAGCTTCGCCCGCAGGGCACGATTTCCGAAGCGAACCTCGACCAGGCGACCGCCGCAAAGGCTATGGCCGCCGCCCGCTCGCAATCCGCCAGCGAGGCGCTGAAGCTGCTGCAGGAAGGCTCGCGCGTCGAGGACATCGCCGCCGCCGACGCCCAGCTGAAGGCCGCCGAGGCCACACTCGCCTCAGCCCGAACCTCGCTCGCAGACACCGAACTGCGCGCTCCGAACGACGGCGTCATCCTCTCGCGGGTGCGGGAGAACGGCGCGATCGTATCGCCGGCCGATACCGTCTTCGTGCTCTCCCTGACTGAGCCGGTCTGGGTGCGCAGCTATGTCGCCGAACCCGATCTCGGCCGCGTCCACCCCGGCATGAAAGTATCCGTCACCTCCGATACCCAGCCGGATAGACCCTATGAGGGCACCATCGGCTTCATCTCGCCGGTCGCCGAATTCACGCCGAAGTCGGTGGAGACGCCTGAACTGAGGAGCGATCTCGTCTATCGCCTGAGGATCGTCATCGACAGGCCCGGCCCCGACCTGCGGCAGGGCATGCCGGTCACCGTGCGGCTGTCCGCGCCGCCGACAGGCGGACAATGACTGCCCCAGAACCCGGTCGGGACGCCAGGCCGCTCGTTCGGATCGACGGCGTCACCAAACGCTTCGGCGATGCACCTGCAGCCCTTAACGCCGTCTCCGGCGTCATCGGCGGCGGCGCGATCACCGGCCTCGTTGGTCCCGACGGCGCCGGCAAGACGACGCTGATCCGGCTGATGACCGGCCTGATGCTGCCCGACACCGGAACGATGGAAGTGCTGGGCTTCGACACCAGAAAGGACGCCGCCGGCATTCAGACGGCGATCGGCTACATGCCGCAGCGCTTCGGTCTTTATGAGGATCTCTCGGTGCAGGAAAACCTCGACCTCTATGCCGATTTGCGCGGCCTGCCGAAAAGCGAACGCACCGGCGCCTTCGACGAGCTGCTGACCTTCACCGACCTTAAACGCTTCACCGGCAGGCTCGCCGGAAAGCTCTCCGGCGGCATGAAACAGAAGCTCGGCCTTGCCTGCGCGCTTCTGAAAAAGCCGCGCCTGCTGCTGCTCGACGAACCGGGCGTCGGCGTCGACCCGATCTCGCGCCGCGACCTCTGGAAGATGGTCGAGAACCTGACTAGGGAAGGCATAGGTGTGGTCTGGTCGACCGCCTATCTCGACGAGGCCGAAGCCTGCGACCACGTGCTGCTCTTGAACCAGGGAAAACTGCTCTTCTCGGGAAAACCGGATGAAATGACCGAGCGCGTCAGCGACCGCGTCTTCCGGGTCTCCGATGTCACCGGCCGCCGTCGGCAGGTTCTCGCCGAACTCCTGGAGGCCGATGGCGTCATCGACGGGGTGATTCAGGGCGAGGCGATCCGCCTCGTCGCGGCCAGCGGCAAGACCCCCGATATCGGCAAGGCCGGCGACGGCGCATCGCTTTCCCCCGCCCAACCGAGTTTCGAGGACGCCTTCGTCGATATGCTCGGCGGCGGCCCCGGCGGCCGCTCCCGGCTTGCCGAAGCGCAAGAGCCGCTGACAGCCGAGGGTGACCGGCCGGTGATCGAGGCCAGGGGCCTGACCAAGCGCTTCGGCGATTTCACCGCCGCCGACGACATCAGCTTCGATATCCGCCGCGGCGAGATCTTCGGCCTGCTCGGTCCGAACGGCGCCGGCAAGTCCACCACCTTCAAGATGCTCTGCGGCCTGTTGAAGCCGACCGGCGGCGAAGGCCGCGTCGCCGGTTTCGATCTCCGTCGCGATGCCGCCGAAGCTCGCAACCAGCTCGGCTATATGGCGCAGAAATTCTCTCTCTACGGCGATCTTACAGTCATGCAGAACCTGGAATTCTTCGCAGGCGTCTATGGCCTTCGCGGCCAGCGCAGGCGCGAGCGCATAGAGCTGATGGCCGACATTTTCGATTTCGGCCGCCATGCCCGCGAAGCCGCCAAGGATCTGCCGCTCGGGCTCAAGCAGCGCCTGGCACTTGCCTGCGCCGTCATGCACGAACCGCGCGCCCTCTTCCTCGATGAACCGACCTCCGGCGTCGATCCGATCACTCGCCGCGAGTTTTGGACGCATATCAATGGCCTGGTCGAAAAGGGGGTCACCGTGCTCGTCACCACCCATTTCATGGACGAGGCGGAATATTGCGACCGCATTTCGCTGATCTACCGCGGCCGTTCGATCGCACTCGGTTCTCCCGATGAGCTGAAGGCACGTGTCGCGACAAAGGATGCGCCGGACCCGACGATGGAGGACGCCTTCATCGCGCTGGTGCAGCAATCGGAAGCGGAGGATGCAGCATGAGCATTTCCTCCGGCCGGCTCCGGCGTCTTGCAGCTCTGGTGCGCAAGGAAAGCTTCCAGGCGATCCGCGACCCGAGCAGCATCCTCATCGCCTTCGTACTGCCGCTGATCCTGCTCTTCCTCTTCGGCTACGGCGTCTCGCTCGATACAACGCGTACCCGCATAGCCCTCGTGACCGAGGAGATGACGCCGCTGACGCAGGACCTCGCGGCCAGCTTCCGGGCCTCGCGCTATTTCGACGTGGCGATCGGCCGTGACCGCCGCCTGTTCGAAGAAGATCTCGTGATCGGAAAGGTGCGCGGCATCGTCGTCATCCCGGCCGATTTCACCACCCGTTATACCGCCGGCAACCGCCCGCAGGTCCAAGTGATTGTCGACGGCTCCGATCCGAACACGGCGAACTTCGTCCAGAACTATGCGCAGGGCGCCGTTGCCAACTGGGAACAGCAGAGGCAGGCGGACGTCGCCTCCCACAGTCCCGCCATCACAGTCGAGCAGCGCTTCTGGTTCAATCCGGAGCTGACCAGCCGCAATTTCCTCGTGCCGGGCTCGATCGCCATCGTCATGACGCTGGTCGGCACGCTCCTGACCTCACTCGTCGTCGCCCGCGAATGGGAGCGCGGGACGATGGAAGCAATGATGGCGACCCCGGTGACGGCCGTCGAGCTGCTTGCCGGCAAGATCCTGCCTTATTTTCTGCTCGGCTTGACGTCGATGACGCTCTGCGTTCTGCTTGCGGTCTTTCTCTTCGGCGTGCCGTTCCGCGGCTCGGTCGCTGGCCTTTATGCCCTGTCGGCCGCCTTCCTGATCCCGGCGCTGGGGCAAGGCCTGTTGATCTCGACGGCAACCAAGAACCAGTTTCTTGCCTCGCAGCTGGCGCTGATCTCCGCCTTCCTGCCGGCCTTCCTGCTCTCGGGCTTCCTGTTCGAGATCAATTCTATGCCGAGGATCATCCAGTGGATCACCTTCATCGTGCCGGCCCGCTACCTGATCCCCAGCCTGCAGACGGTGTTTCTCGCTGGCGACATCTGGCCGATGTTCGGACAGGCAATCTCGGTCATGCTGCTGATCGGCGGCATCATGTTCGTCCTGGCCGCACGCAGCACCAGAAAGAGGATCGGCTGAGATGGGATGGACAAGGCTCTACGCCCTCATCGTCAAGGAATTGCTCGCCGTGCTGCGCGACCCCAAGGGACGCGCCATCCTGATCGGCCCGCCGGTCGTCCAGCTCCTCGTCTTCTCCTATGCGGCGACGCTCGAAGTGCGCAACGTCGACGTCATGATCCTCAACCGCGACAGCGGCCATTGGGGCCAGGAGCTGATCGAGCGTATCGATGGCTCGCCGACCTTCCGCAATATCGCGATTGCCGCCGAACAGGCTGAGGTCCAGGTGGCGATAGACAATCAGACGGTCATCGCCGCGATCGAAATCGGTCCGGATTTCTCCCGCAATATCGAAGCAGGAACGCCGACCGACCTGCAGGTGGTGCTCGACGGCCGCCGCTCCAACGCCTCGCAGATCGTCGCGGGCTACCTCTCGCAGATCGGTGCGGCGCTTGCTGCCGAGACGCCGGCCGGCAAACGCGCCGGGGCCAGCATCGTCTCATCCGTGCCGCGCAACTGGTTTAACCCGAACCTCACCTATCAATGGTTCATGGTGCCGAACCTGATCGCCAGCATCGCGCTCCTGATCGGTCTGATCGTCACGGCACTGTCGATCGCCCGCGAGCGCGAGCTCGGCACCTTCGATCAGCTGATGGTCTCGCCGTTGCGCCTGCACGAGATCCTGATCGGCAAGCTGATCCCGCCGATGATGATCGGCCTCTTCCACATCACCGTCTATATCCTCGCCGCCGTCTTCCTCTTCGAGGTGCCGCTGCGCGGCTCGCTCTTCCTGCTTTACGGCAGCGCGATCTTCTATCTCGGTTCTGTCGCCGGCCTCGGTCTTTTCATCTCGGCGCTGTCGATGACGCAGCAGCAGGCGATCCTCGGCGCCTTTCTGTTCATGGTCCCGGCCATGCTGCTCTCGGGCTTCGCGACCCCGATCGAAAACATGCCGGGCTGGCTGCAGCCGATAACCTACGTCAATCCGCTGCGCTATTTCCTGGTGATCGTCAAAGGCGTTTTCCTCAAGGATATCCCTTTGAGCGAGGTGGTGAACCAGACCCTCCCACTGGCGCTGATCGCTACAGTGACGCTCAGCGCCGCTGCCTGGCTCTTCCGCCGGCGCCTGGAATAATCCCAGTCCCACACATGCAGCGGCCGCCTCACAGAATGTAAACCGGCCTTCCAAAGCGTGACTCTTTGCTGGGGGAACCTCGATTTGGCGACGTCGTTAGTCGAGTGCAACCCCAGCAAAGGAGAAGCAAAATGTACAAGATCATACTTGTCTCCGGCGCCCTTGCGCTGTCGTCGCTTGCCACCAATGCTCTGGCTGACGGAGCAGTCACCGGTGCAGCTGGTGGCGCCATCACCGGCGCGATCGTCGGTGGTCCTGTGGGTGCCGCCGTAGGCGGCATCGCCGGCGGTGTCGCCGGTGCCGCTATTGACCCGCCGCCGCGCGAGGTCGTCACCTATGTCGAGCAGCAGCCGGCCCCGACCTCCCGCGTGGTCGTTGAACAGCCGATCGTCGTCGGCAAGCCGCTTCCGGCGGATGTCGTCGTCACTCCGGTGCCCGACAACCCTAAATACGCCTATACGGTCGTCAACGATCGTCGTGTGATCGTTGAACCCCGCACCCATAGAGTCGTGCAGGTCATCGAATAATCAAGCGATCGAGACCGCCTGCTGCGGCTCGACTACCTCCGGCCCCGCTTCGGCGGGGTCTTTTTTCTACGTTTGCACCAACAATCAATCGGCGCGATAGCACGGCAAACCGCCGTCTGAACGGCGCTTCCATATCCCAAGCGGAGATCAGACTTTCAGCTCGCGCCGCTCGCGCTCCGTCACCATGGCGAGATCGAGAACCTTCTGCAGGTTGGCGGCGTGGCGGAAGTTCGGGTCGGGCTGGATGCCGCTTGCCACCGCCTCGGCGAAGCGCTGGTAGTTGGTTGGCACCGGCGGCGCTTCGATCTCCTTCCAGCTGGCGGTCTCGGCATCCTCTCCGAGGCAGCCGCGCAACTCGGACCCAGCCGGGCGATTGATGACTTCAAGGCTGCCTTTTTCGCCATAGATGCGCAGCTTAAGCTCATTCAGATGGCCCGTCGCCCAGCGGCTGGCATGGATGACGCCGAGCGCGCCGTTGGCGAAATCGACGGCCATGGTAAAGCTGTCATTCGCGTCGAGCATATACTCGCCGATCTGGCCGCCCGGCGCCTTGTTGAAGGTTTTCAGCCGGGCAAAGACGTGGTCGATGTCGGTCGCAGCGCCGTAAGCAGCGAAATCGAGGATGTGGATGCCGACGTCGCCGAGCACCCCGTTCGAGCCGTGGCCGGTGGAAAGCCGCCACAGCCAGGTCGATTCGGTGCGCCAGTCGCCCCAGGCGCGCGAGACGAGCCAGCTCTGGAGATAGGAGGCCTCCACATGCTTGATCGTGCCGAGTTCGCCTGATAGCACCATCTCGCGGGCACGCTGCAGCGGCGCAACGTTGCGATAGGTGAGGTTCACCATGTTGATGACACCGGCCTTTTCGGCCGCTTCCGTCATCTCCAGCGCCTTAGGATAGTTTTCCGCCAGCGGCTTCTCGCAGAGCACATGTTTGCCGGCCCCAATCAGCGCCATGGTGGTCGGGTGATGGATGCGATCGGGCGTGATGTTCGTCGCCGCATCGAACTCGCCCCAGGCGATCGCCTCATCCAACGAATGAAACCGCTTTTCGATATTGAACTTGTCGGCAAAGGCGGAAAGCCGGTCGGGATCGGTGTCGACGGCGCCAACCACCGTCACCCCGTCGATTTTGCTGAAGTGGGTGAGCTGGCTTTTCGCCATTACGCCCGTGCCAAGAACGAGTAGTCGCATGGATGCTCCTCAGCGGTAACCGGCTTCGCCGGCCTGGTGCAGTTTCGGGCCGCGTTCGACGATCGGCTCCAATGCCTTTTCCACCGGCACATTTGGAGCGTCGGCAATGCCAGTCAACGCGCCTTCGGGGTTGTAGGCCCACTTGACGCCGTTGATCAGCACCTTCTGGACGGTGGCGTCGTGATAGGTCGGATAGGTCTCATGGCCGGGGCGGAAATAGAAGATGTTGCCGGCGCCGCGGCGCCAGGTCAGGCCCGAGCGGAACACTTCCCCGCCCTGGAACCAGGAGATGAACACGGTTTCGAGCGGCTCCGGCACCGAGAACTGCTCGCCATACATTTCCTCGTTCTCAAGCTCGAAATGCTCGCCGATGCCGGCGGCGATCGGATGGCGCGGGTTGATCGTCCACAACCGCTCGCGCTCACCCGCCTCGCGCCATTTCAGCGCGCAGGGTGTTCCCATCAGCCGCTTGAAGATCTTCGAGAAATGGCCGGAATGCAGCACGAGAAGGCCCATGCCTTCCCAGACGCGTTTGGCGACGCGCTCGACGACGACGTCTGACACCGCGCCGTGATCCTTGTGGCCCCACCAGGTCAAGACATCGGTTCCGGCAAGCCGGGCTTCGCTTAAGCCGTGCTCCGGCTCCTGCAGCGTCGCCGTCGTCGCCGAGATGCCGGGGTCGGTATTCAGCGCATTGGCGATGGTCGTATGCATGCCTTCCGGATAGATGCCCCGGACGATCGCATTGGTATTCTCGTGAATGTTTTCACCCCAGACGACGGTGCGTATGGCCATGCTGTGCTCCTCTGGAAGCTGGAAGGATCGTTTAGGCGGGAAAGGCAGAATTCAAAGCGCTTTGGAAAAAGGCGCTGGGTGCGCCTCGATCTCCATAACGTCCGAGCAACACATAGCGCTTTGTCAGAAGTTTGACAAAGGGGAAAATTTCTCTCCTGAGACTGCGGAGGACCTTCTGATATGTAGCAATGAAATCAATGAGAAACGGATTTCGAGAACAGATTGACGACGATGACGCCCGATATGATCAGCCCGAGGCCGACAATGGCCGGCAGGTCGAGGCGCTGCTTGAAGAATATCAGACCGACCGACGAAATCAGCACGATTCCCAAAGCGCTCCAAATCGCATAGGCGATGCCGACGGGAATGCTCTTCAGCGTCAAGGACAGGCAATAGAAGGCCGCCGCATAACAGGCGACGACAAGCGCCGTCGGCCCGATGCGGGTAAACTGCTGCGACAATTGCAGCGCCGTAGTGCCGATGACTTCGAGCACAATGGCTGCAAAGAGCAGCCCGTAGATGGCGGCCTGGCTCATGACGAATTCCTTTTTCGGATTACTTTCCCGTGAGCTCGACAAGACGGCTGATGAGATTCCGCCTCAGGGCACTGCTGATGTCATGACTCTCCAACGTGTCGGCAAACCACAGCCCATCGGCGGCGAACCGCACGATCTGAGTATCGAGCGAGGAGTCGGTGCCGACATATTCCTCAGCCCGCGCCTGCACCCATTGGCGCCAGCGAAGGCGCAGCCTGGGTTCGGCGAGAAGCGCGATCGTCACCTGCGTCCAGCTCCTGGAATCGTCGGGACGATCCTTGAGACCGGACACCGCCCTGAGATAGGCCCGGGTGAAGCGTCCCTGCGGCACGGGATCGCCACGCATCAGTTCCTCGATATCCGCATCGAACCTTTCGAGCAGGCTCTCGAACAGCGCGTCGAGCAGCGCATTCTTCGTCGGGAAGTGATGCAGCAATCCGCCCTTGCTGACGCTGGAGGCGGCGGAGACCGCATCGAGTGTCACGGCCGCCATGCCTTCGCTTGCGGTAAGGCGCGCTGCGACCTCCAGCAATTCCTGGCGCACGAGAGCCGGCTGTTTCTTGCGATGATGAGCGTTTGACATAAGTGAGAAAGATACCGTCCAGACGGTTTTGTCAAGGATAATCGCTGCAAACCCCTGCCCCAGGCATTATGCGCGAAATGCCGCGGCACCTTGATGACAGTTGCGGTCGTTTTCCATCAGGTGCATGAAGGATCGGGGAATGGAATGATATCGGGGATGGTTTCGTGGCGGAGAAGGTCACCACTCTATACGAAGCGATCGGCGGCAATGCCGCCGTACGGGCGCTGACGCACCGCTTCTATGCGCTGATGGATACGCTGCCGGAGGCAAAAAACGTGCGTGCCTTACACCCGCCGAGTCTCGAAGGCAGCGAAGAGAAATTCTACGAATATATGACGGGCTATCTCGGCGGCCCGCCGCTCTATACAGACAAGCGCGGCCATCCGCGCCTGCGCAGCCGCCATTTCGTTGCCGAAATCGGGCCTATCGAACGGGACGAATGGCTGCTCTGCTTCCGCCGCGCGCTCGACGAGACGATCGCAAGTCAGGCGCTGCGCGATGTCATCTGGGCGCCGGTCGAGCGCCTTGCCCATCATATGCAGAACAAGGAATAGTCATGAGCCTCAACGCGCGCATCGAGCCGGTGCTCTATCTCTTCGCCGGTTTGTTCGGCGTGGCCGGCGTGGCGCTCGCCGCGCTTGCCGCCCATGGCGGCGGTGAGGCCAATCTTGCGGCATCCGCCTCCGCCATGTGCCTTGCACACGCCCCTGCCCTGCTCGCCTTAGCCCTCGGCACCGCCAAGCTCAAAACCGCCTGGCTGGCCGGTTTTCTGATGATCGTGGGAACCCTGCTCTTTGCCGGCGATCTTGTTACGCTCCGCTTCTCCGGCTCCGGCCTCTTCCCCTACGCCGCGCCGACCGGCGGCTGGGCGATGATGCTCGGCTGGCTGGCTGTGGCGGCAGGTGCTGTCTTTCGCGTGCGATTTTAGGGCTTGGAAAACTCGGCCGCTTGTCTAGAGGGTACGTTGCATCAGAGTATCCATCCGCAAATTGAGCGGCTGATGGGAGTCCGCTGCCCTCTCTTCCCTGTGCTCGTCACAGGGATCCAGCGCGCCCAAGTCCTTGGGCGCGGGAGACTCTCTTCAGGCCCTAGGGGTCATTCACGGGACCAGACGCGCCGTGGCTGGATTCCTGTGACGTGCACAGGAATGAGCGTGGGGAACGCCTCGCCTTCCACCCGCAAAAACTGCCATCAAATCCCGTCGACCACATTAAAACCCTCAAAAACCGGCGGACCCTTATACATCGCCCTGCGGTCTCCGGCATTGCGGTGCGCCGCGCGAAAATTCTCGGACTTCGTCCAGTTCTGAAAATCCTCTTCGCTCTTCCAGACCGTGTGCGAGGAATAGAGCGTATACCCCTCTTCTTCATTGACCTTGCCTCGCAGCAGGCGGAATTCGACGAAACCGGGCACCTCAGCCAGGCTGGAATCGCGATTGCGCCAGACCGTCTCGAAATCGCCCTCGGTTCCGGTTACCACCTTGAAGCGATTCATTGCGATATACATGAAATCTCCTTACGCCTTCCTCCTGGCGGCCCTTACAGCAGGTGAGGGAAAGGCGAGAATATTATTGCCGTTTGACGCCGCCGCGCCAAGCGGTCTTGTCGCCGCTTCCCCAGGCATTCGCGCCTCCCAGGTCGGGAACAGCGTCACATTCTGGTAGATCTGCCGGCGTTCGGCATACTGCTGAAAAAGCTCGTAAAGCTCGGGCACGAGGCCGCCACCGCTCTGCGCGGCGAGCTTGTGCAGGCCGATCATGGTGAAGCCGTCGGGGCGCTTGTCGTTCATCGGGAATTGTCTCGTTCGTTCATCGTCTGCAGCGCACGTTCCAGGCTGGACTTGCTGCCGTTTCGAAGCGGGATGAAGGCCTTGCTGAACTTCTTGCAGCCGGTCTTCACGCGCAGGCAGGCATCATGGCTGATACAGTCGATGGGGCAGAACACGCAATCAACAGAGGGAAGCAAGGTGTCGATGCGCGAAACCGCCTCGCGCAGGCCGCCATCGTGATGAATGAGTTCGGCGCCGAAATTGCTGGCGATCTGGCGCAGATGCGCCACTTGGCAGTCGCGCCCGCCGACATAAAGGAAACTGCGGCCATCCAGTTTGGTTCGTCCGTTGGATGCCTGGCCGGCCTCCTCGCCCGCACTGTCGCGGACCTCCCGGTTCGATCCCTTCTTGCCCTTGCGAGCCATATGCCACCCGTTCGCTCGTTGATCGTCACACGATTCCTGCGTGTGCGAACGGACCTTATTAAACTTGATTTTTGCAGTAAAGTATAAAGTTGATGATTCTAGTCATATTATCGCGGATTGACCTGGACGGGGAACGTGTAGGTTCGCGAGGATGCGGCGATCGAATCGGGCATGGCCGGCAGGTTGCAGGAGGCCACCCTGGCAAGAGCGGCGCTATCAACCTCAGGGAGCCTCGAGCCACGCATAACACTCGATGCTGTGATGTCGCCGCTGCGATTGACGGTAATGCGAACGGTTAAGGTGGCGGGAGCCGTGCGATAGCGAGACTCCATCCGGTCGACGCAACGGAACAACCGCGCAACAAGTTTGCCTTTATAGTTGGCTTCCGACGCACCTCCCGCCCCGTTCCTGCCACCGGATGTGCGCGAACTATCAGTGGAATTGGCGTCTGCCTGTCCATCTGCAGCGCCCCTGCGCGCCTCCTGCTTGGCATCGCCCTCCGAACCCTGTGCTTTCTTCGGCGGCTGTTTTCTTTCCACCACCTTCTTTTCTACAGGCTTCTCCAGCTTCGGCTTCGGCTGCGGAGCAACCACTTCTGTCGGCGGCTCCGGTTCGGGAGAAACAGGAGCCACCTCCACAGGCTTGATCTCTTCAGGTTGGGATTGCATTGCGGCTGCCATTGGCGGTTCGCTAGAAATCACCGGCTGCTCCGGCACCACCGTCGACATCGGCTGCGCGACGGACGTCTCGGCAGGCGTTTCCGAAACGAGAACCTCCGGTTCTGCAGTCGCAACCGCCTCTGCTGACTGACGCGTAACGTCCTGTAGAGGCTGGACGACCTCGACCGGCTCTGCGTCAACCGGCTCAACGGTTTCCGGTTGAACGACCTCCGGCTGTACTTCCGCCGTTTCGACTGGCTTAACCGTCTCGGGTTCAACGGCCTCTGGGACCACTTCTTCCTGTATGGTCACCTCGGTGTCGCCGGCTGCGCTCTGATCGGCGTCGGAACTGCCGAGCATGACCACGCTGATCGCCTCGCCCGCCTCCATCAGCGTCTCATCCGAGGGCGCAGGCACCACAATAAGCAGCGTGGCTGCCAACGCAGCATGGAAAAAGAATGAGCCAGCACAACTCACCGCCACCCGCCGCCGCACCGGCGTCTTCTCGTCTTCCTGCTTCTCCACCGCCGCATCCATCGGAGGCGCGGGAGTCGGAGCTGCCGGCGCGGTTTCCGGATGGTCGGGAAAGGAGGAGATCTGCGCGAAACGCGTGTAGTGGATCACCGTTTCGCCGGCCGGCTGGCGCTGCGCGTTGCGCAGTTCCGGAAGCTCGTGGCCGGGATGCACGCCAGGCGTATTGTCGTTCAGGCTGTCGCCGGCGTCCGCCTCTCCGATGAGCACGTGTCTCGATCTGGACTTCGCTGAAATCGCCATTGTTTACGCCTCGGACAGCCTGGAACATGTCCGCCGGGGTTCATCCCCCGGCGTATTCTTGAGCAATTCCAGCAAAAGTGCGCAGCGGTTTTGCGTCAGCATTTCCGCGCACGGAAATGCTCTAACCTTCGAAGGGAACGGAGATCTGCGAGCGAGTGACGAGACCCTTCATGCATCCACCGGCGACCGGCCCGTCGCAGACCGGTGTGTCGTTGATCAGGATGCGGGTCACGCTCTCGCATTTGACATTCGGCATGTCGAACTGGCGCACGCGCTTCTTGCCTTGCGGCAGATCGCGGAAGTCGAGAACGGTGATCCGGTCGACGGCATTCTTGTCGTTGAAGAAGGCAAGCTCGAAGGAAACCTTGTCGATGGCGGCGGGTAGCTTGTTGAGCGCCACGAAGGTCATCATGCAGCCCTTCTGCGAGGGCGCCAGCGCATTGAGTTCGACATCGAGGGAGGCTGCGGGCGCCGCCTCCTGCGCGTGGGCTGCGATTGCAACCATCATCACCAAGCCGGCCGCAACGGCCGCAAACCTACCAGTCATAATCGTCTCCGCATTGTCGCGAGCCGTCGGCGGACGGCTTCGCATCAGCAATCTCAAAAACTTGACTACGTTAGTCTCCTATTGCGTCTTTAAAAAACTATGAGTAAGAAAGTCAAGTTAATATTAGACACGACCGGAGACCTTCAGATCCCCGGCCTCACGGAAATGCCAAACCGAAATGATGGTTGATAACTTTAAGGACATGGCGCTGCAGAGCGAGCCTGCGGCGCAGCACCGGATCATCGAAAGCGCGGATCTTTTCCGCGGCACGAACGAGATCATGATCAGACACGACGGGCTGGTTTACCGCCTGAAGATTACCCGCCAGGGCAAGCTCATTCTCAATAAATAGGGCCAATAAACAGGTAAGACATGACTGAGCAGAAAAGACCGGCGCCAGCCGAAATCCGTGCATTTCGCGCCGAAAACCCAAAAATGCGCGAGCGCGATATCGCCGCCCAGCTGAAGATTTCCGAGGCAGCCCTCGTCGCCGCCGAAACCGGCATCAGCGTGACCCGCATCGATGGCAGCGCGGCGAAGCTTCTCGAACGCGTGGAACGTCTCGGCGAAGTGATGGCGCTGTCGCGCAACGAAAGCGCCGTGCACGAAAAGATCGGCGTCTTCGAAAACATCAAGAGCGGCGCCCAGGCCGCGATCGTCCTCGGCGAGAACATCGACCTGCGCATCTTCCCCAACCGCTGGGGGCGTGGCTTTGCCGTCTCCAAGAAGGATGGCGAACAGGAGCGTCTCAGCCTGCAATATTTCGACAAGGCGGGCAACGCCGTGCACAAGGTGCATCTGCGTCCGAATTCGAATATCGAGGCCTATCACGCGATCGTCGCTGAGCTGAAGCTCGAAGAACAGTCGCAGGAATTCGTCGAGGCCGAGAGCTCGAATGCAGCCGACGAGACCGCCGACGTCAGCCGCGACGAGCTGCGCGACAACTGGAGCAAGCTCACCGATACCCACGAATTCTTCGGCATGCTGAAGCGCCTGAAGATCGGCCGCCAGGCGGCTGTGCGCACCGTCGGCGACGACTATGCCTGGAAGCTCGACAACACAGCGACGGCGGAAATGATGCATGTTTCGGTAAAATCGGGCCTGCCGATCATGTGCTTCGTCGCCAATAGCGGGATCGTCCAGATCCATTCCGGCCCGATCTTCAACGTGCAGACGATGGGTCCCTGGATCAACATCATGGACCCGACCTTCCACCTGCATCTGCGCCAGGATCACATCGCCGAGACCTGGGCCGTGCGCAAGCCGACGAAGGACGGCCACGTCACCTCGCTGGAAGCCTACAATGCCGAGGGCGAGATGATCATCCAGTTCTTCGGCAAGCGGAAGGAAGGTACCGATGAACGCGCCGAATGGCGCGAGATCATGGAAAACCTGCCGCGGGCAGCCAGCGTAGCCGCATAAGGATTACAGCGATGACGATGCGTAACAATCTGCGCCGGATTCGTCTATGGGAACTAACCTTGACGGCTGTTGTCATGGCGCTGCCGCTGATCCCGACGGCGCCGGCCGGCAAGCACTTCACTTTCATCCGCACCGCTCACGCCGAGGAAAAGAAGCTAGATACGTCGCGCCTCGTTTCGGTCGGCGGCGACGTCACCGAGATCGTCTACGCCCTCGGCGAGGAAAGCCGGCTGATCGCCCGCGACACGACGAGCCTCTATCCGGAGGCGGCGCTGAAGCTCCCGAATGTCGGTTACATGCGGGCGCTCTCGCCGGAAGGCATCCTTGCGATGAACCCGACGGCGATCATCGCCGTCGAAGGCTCCGGTCCGCCGGAGGCGCTTGTTGTGCTGAAGAATGCCAGCGTTCCCTTCGAGACCGTGCCGAACGCCTTTACCCGCGACGGCATCATCGCCAAGATCGACCGCGTCGGCACGCTGCTCGGCGTGCCTGACAAGGCAAAGACGCTCGAAGAAAAGGTCGCTGCCGATCTCGACACGGCGATCGCCGATGCCGAAAAGCGCCCGGAGGCCGAGCGCAAGCGCGTTCTCTTCATCCTCAGCGCCCAGAACGGCCGGATCATGGCCTCGGGCACCGGCACGGCGGCCGACGGCATGATCAAGCTTGCCGGCGCCGTCAATGCCGTCGGCGTATTTCCGGGCTACAAGCCGCTGACCGACGAGGCGATCATTGAAGCCAAGCCCGACATCATCCTGATGATGAACCGCGGCGACGGCGCCGGCACTAAGAACGAAGACCTGCGGGCCCAGCCGGCAATCGCGTTGACGCCGGCCGGAGAGAAGAAGGCGATCATCCGGATGGACGGCGTCTACCTGCTCGGCTTCGGCCCGCGTACGGCGAGCGCGGTGCGTGACCTCAATGCGGCGATCTACGGGGGCTGATCATGGCCCTGCCTCAAGCCATGACGGAGCGAAGGCGACCATTCCAGATGGAAGAGATGCGTGATATCAGCCAGGCAGGCGACCGGACGCGGCTCGCCCTGCTGGCGATCGCCGTGCTCGCCGCCGGCTCGGTCTTCTCGATGCTGTTTTCGGTGACGACGGGCGCTTCGGATGCATCGATCCTCGACGTGATCCGCAACATGACGGGCACGGAGACGGCGCTCAGCGCCCGTGACCGCATCATCATCTTCGATATCCGCCTGCCCCGGGCGATCCTCGGCTTCCTGATCGGCGCCTCGCTTGCCGTTTCCGGCACGGTGATGCAGGGCCTGTTCCGCAATCCGTTGGCCGATCCCGGCCTCGTCGGCGTCTCCTCCGGCGCAAGCTTCGGCGCGGTCGCCATGATCGTGCTCGGCGGCGGCCTCGCTGCCCCGCTCCAGGCGTTTTTCGGCATCTATGCGCTGCCCGCGGCCGCCTTCGGCGGCGGCCTCGCGACGACGCTGCTGCTATACGGGATTGCGACACGGCATGGCCAGACCTCGGTGGCGACGATGCTGCTCGCCGGCATCGCGCTCGGCGCGCTTGCGCTGGCGCTCACCGGCCTCTTGATCTACTTGGCGAACGACCAGCAGCTGCGCGACCTGACCTTCTGGAGCATGGGCTCGCTTGCCGGCGCCACCTGGACGAAGATCGCCACCGCCGGCCCGATCATTCTCCTGTCCTTCACCGTCCTGCCCTTCCTGGCGCGCGGCCTCAATGCCATCACGCTCGGCGAGGCAGCCGCCTTTCATATGGGCGTGCCGGTGCAGCGGCTGAAGAATGTCGCGATCGTCGGCGTCGCGGCCGCGACCGGCGCTGCCGTCGCCGTCAGCGGCGGAATCGGCTTCGTCGGCATCGTCGTGCCGCATGTCCTGCGCATGGCGATTGGGCCGGATCATCGTTTCTTGCTGCCCGCCGCAGCCCTTCTCGGCGGCTCGCTGCTGATCTTCGCCGACGTGCTCGCCCGCACCCTGGTCGATCCTGCCGAGCTGCCGATCGGCATCATCACCGCAGCGGTCGGCGGCCCGTTCTTCCTGTGGATCCTGCTGAAGCAGCGTTCGCGCCTTGCCCTCTGATCAACCTTGCGAGTGACGTGCAGATGATCGAAGTGTCCGGCCTCTCCGTGCGCCTTTCCGGCAAATCAATCGTCAGCGACGTCGCTTTCAGCGCAAAGGCCGGTGAACTGACGGCGATCGCCGGACCGAACGGCTCCGGCAAGACGACAACGATGAAAGCAATCTCCGGCGAGCTTGCCTATGACGGCTCCGTGCGCATCGGCGGCGATGAGGTGAAGGGGCTGAAGCCCTGGCAGCTTGCCGCCATTCGCGGCGTGCTGCCGCAGGCAAGCGCCATCTCCTTTCCCTTCACTGTGCGCGAGATCGTCCGCATGGGCCTGACCGCGGGCCTGAACCCGCACCCCGACAAAGATCAGACGGCGGCGGCCGCCCTCGCCTCGGTCGATCTGACCGGTTTCGAAGGCCGCTTCTACCAGGAACTCTCCGGCGGCGAGCAGCAGCGCGTGCAGCTTGCCCGCGTGCTCTGCCAGATCTCGGAACCCATCATTGATGGCAAGCCCTGTTGGCTGCTGCTTGACGAGCCGGTCTCAAGCCTCGACATCAGCCATCAGCTGACCATCATGTCCCTCGCCCGCACGTTCTGCGAGCGCGGCGGCGGCGTCATTGCCGTCATGCACGACCTCAACCTGACAGCACTTTTTGCCGATCGCATCGTGCTGATGAAATCCGGCCGGCTCGCCGCCGCCGGTAGAGTTAAAGAGGTGCTGACCGACGAGACGATGCTTTCGGTATTTGGCTGCGCGCTGCGGATCAATCGGGTCCCGGCTGATGGCACGCCTTTCGTGCTCGCCCACAGCGCCCTCTCCCATGCCCGAGCCTGCGCGGGCGGAACTTTTGCCCCTTCAACACGTTGTCGGCAATGATCTGGGTCAATGCCGGGCGACATCATTCATGCAACGGACGGTGGTGACCCTCGTGCGAAACAGGCGGGCTCGCGCGCGCCCCAGCCAATGGAGACAGCCATGAGCTATTCTATCTTCCAGTCCGGCCGCAGCCGCCGCAACGGCACCTTCCACCATCTTGAATCCGGCATCGAAGAACAGATCGAGGCATTGCGCGACGAGCTCGCCGAACTGACGCGCCTCGTCGGCAAGAACTCGCGCCACCAGAGCGAGAAGATTCGCAGCCAGGCTAGCGCCGGCTTTGAGGAACTGCTCGGCCGCAGCGAGGAACTGCTGCGCGAGCTGCAGCACGGTTATGAGCGCGGCGCGACCGAAATGCGCGAGACGGTGCGCAATCATCCGCTGGCAACCATCGGCGCCGCTGCCGCTTTGGGCTTGGCCATCGCCTTCCTCGCCCGTCGCTGAGGAAGCTCGATGCTCTCGATCCTCAGTCTGCTCACGGGCGCAAGCGTGCATCGGACCGTTGCGCGCGTCAAACGCAACAGCATCTTCGTCGCGCTTGCCGCGCTGTTCCTCCTTACAGCCTATGCGCTGGCGGTGGCCGCCGGCGCCATTTGGCTCGCCGGCATCTACGGTCCGCTCGCCGCCGTCCTCTTCCTGGCCTTCGGCGCGCTGCTGATCGCAATCATCATGCTGGTTGTGATGTCGATCATCAACGCCCGCGAGGCACGTCGAGCCCGCGATCGCCGAGCGGCGTTGGAATCTCTGGCGACAGTAGGCATCGGCCTCGTCCGCGCCCAGCCGCTGCTCACTGCCGGCGTCCTGGCCGCCATCGTCGCGGCCAATCTGATCGGCTCGAAGCGGGAGGATTGAGCTGGAGGATGGCGATTGCTGCCCTTCTCCCCGGCGGGGAGAAGGTGGCCCGAAGGTTCGGATGAGGGCCCACACGGCATCATTGTTGCCCTTCGCTTACGCTCCGGATTCGCGGCTTTGCCGCTCACCCCTCATCTGCCTGCCGGCATCTTCTCCCCGCCGCGGAGAAGGGGGATGCGGCAACGCCCTGCTCCGCCGTCGCAGGTCATTTGCTGCTCCCACGTTGCCGTCGCCCCGTTGAGGCAATTTAGGGACGGGCACAACGAAGAAGCCGGCGCTCCAAAACAGCCGCCAGCTTCCTCTGAACATGACTGTTCTCAGAACGCAAAAGCCTTCGATGTCAGCGGCGCCGAGGTCGCATCCGGGCCGAAATCGGCCTCGCCTGAAATCTGCAGCAGTTCCTGCAGGCGCTGCCGCGCGCGGTTGACGCGGCTCTTGATAGTGCCGACGGCGCAGCCGCAGATTTCCGCCGCCTCCTCGTAGGAAAATCCCGAAGCACCGACGAGGATGATCGCCTCGCGCTGGTCCGGCGGCAGCTGATCGAGCGCCTTCTTGAAATCCTGCAGATCGAGTGCGCCATACTGCGAGGGATGCATGGCCATCGATTCCGTGAACAGCCCGTCGCTGTCCTGCACCTCGCGACCGCTCTTGCGCATCTGGCTGTAGAGTTCGTTACGCAGGATCGTGAAGAGCCAGGCCTTCATATTGGTGCCCATCTCGAAATGGTCCTGCTTGGCCCAGGCCTTCATGATGGTATCCTGGACGAGATCGTCGGCGCGATCGTGCCGTCCGATCAGCGAAATGGCAAAAGCGCGAAGGCTAGGGAGGGCCGCCAGCAATTCCCGCTTGAAGCTGGGTTGCAGTTTCTCTTCCATGCGACGATCCTATTCGGCCATCTTGGCAGAAGCCATCATTTCAGCATGGTCGAGCTTTTCGAGAAGATCGAGAAAACGATCGGGGATCGCCTCTTCTTGTGCCGCGGCATAGAGCGACCGCAGCTTGACGCCGATCTGGTTGTTCGGGTCCAGAATATCGCTTGCCCGCAGCTCCAGCTTCCGCTGATCCGCCGCCTCTTTATTGCGTGTAGTCATCAACTCGTCTTCTCACCGTTATCTGTTGCAAAGGCGTGCAATCAAGAGATCAACCACCGACACCGACCGTTCCACTATCGATATCGCTGATATTTGCCGCGGCATGGATCAAAATGCTACGCGCGCCCTTTCTTGTCGGGTGGAATAATGCGGCGCGACAAAAAAAGTTCCTACCGTTCCGGAACTTTTTTACCAAGGCAGCGTTAACTGGCCATTGAACCTACGACCGGCCTGCATACGGGAGCCTTTAATGACACTTTCTACTCGAATTGCGCCGCACCTTCCTTATCTGCGTCGCTATTCCCGCGCCCTTACCGGCACCCAGACTTCAGGCGACGCTTACGTCGCTGCCGTTCTTGAAGCCATTATAGCCGATTTATCGATTTTCCCGGATACGGCCAATGACCGGGTCGCGCTTTACAAACTGTTCACGCAACTGTTTGGTTCCACTGCGGTGCAGATTCCGGAGCCGACTTCCCCTTATGCATGGGAACAGCGCGCCACACTCAATCTGTCCAAGGTTTCCCCCGGCGCCCGCCAGGCTTTCCTGCTCGCGTCGGTGGAGAATTTCCGCGTTGCAGAAATCGCGGAAATTCTCGAACTCGATGAACAGGATGTCATGCAGTTGCTCGACAAGGCCTCGCAGGAAATCTCCCGTCAGGTCGCAACCGACATCATGATTATCGAGGATGAACCACTGATCGCCATGGATATAGAGCAGATGGTCGAAAGCCTCGGCCATCGCGTCACCGGCATTGCCCGCACGCACGCCGAAGCCGTCGCGCTCTACAACAAGACGAAGCCGAGCATGGTGCTCGCCGACATCCAGCTTGCCGACGGCAGTTCCGGCATAGACGCGGTCAACGACATCCTCAAGACGTCGAGCGTGCCGGTGATCTTCATCACCGCATTCCCGGAACGGCTTTTGACGGGCGAACGCCCCGAACCCACTTTCCTCGTCACCAAACCGTTCAATCCCGACATGGTCAAAGCCCTGATCAGTCAAGCGCTTTTCTTCAATGAATCGACCAAGGTAGCCGCCTGAGACGCAATTTTCCGGTTCTCGGAACCAAACCGCCGAGACAGGCGTTCCGGTGCTACCGGGGCGCCCCGATGGCTTTAACGGTTTTTGCAGCGCTTTATTCTAGAGTTGGCAGGCGGTTTCTGGCGGGGCGTTCCGTTCAGCGATGCTCCGAGATGTCACAGGGAAAGGCGGCCGAGTGAATACGACTGAACCATTGTCGGGCACGCCTTTCACATTCGAAGGCAAAGCCGCAATGATGGAGCGGGCGCTCGGCAGCGCCGGGATTTCGATCCTCTGTCAGGACGCGCGGCTTTCAATCTTCTACGCCGAAAATCTGCCGCCGCATTTCGCAGCGCTTTTTATGCCCGGCGGCAGTGATTCCGCCCTTTTCGGTGATGTCCATGGACAATATCTGACGGCGCTGAAGCGCAAGGTGCTGGAGACTGGCATTCCCAACAATGCCGAGGTCGAAATCGATGTCGACGGCGAACTGCGTACCTACGAATTGAAGATCCAACGCACTGGCGACCGCGGCACGCTTGGACTTCTGTCCGTGATGACGGAGGTCACTGAAAGCCGGCATCGCGAAAAAGTGCTGAAATCGCTGCTGCGTGAGCTCTCGCACCGCTCGAAGAACCTTCTCGCTATCATTCAGGGCATTGCGACTCAAACAGCGCGCAACACGCTCTCGCTCGACAGCTTCCTCCTCAAGTTCCGCGGCAGGCTGCAATCGCTTTCGAATTCCCAGGACCTCGTCACGGATTCGAGCTGGCGGGGCGCCTATCTCTTCGAACTCGCTGAAAAGCAGTTCGCTCCCTACTGGCCGGAGACATCGGGCTCCATGCCGATCTACGGCATCAATGCCCATCTGACGCCGAATGCCGCCGTGCATCTCGGCCTCGCCCTCCACGAGCTCATTGTCAACTCCGCTTCCTACGGGGCAATATCAGGCGGCGCCGCCTCAATCACGTTGAACTGCCGCGAAGCGATGATCAACGACAGGAAGGCGATCGAGATCGCCTGGGCCGAAGTGCTGCAGGATCAGTCTGAAGTCCACGAATTCAGCGATAACAGCTTCGGCCGCACCGTGCTGGAGCGTGTCGTACCCTCGTCGGTCAACGGCAAGGCGGAATTGAACCTCGTGCCCGGCCGTATCGAATATCGGCTGACTATTCCGGAAACCGAATTCGAGATCTTCAAGCGAGTGTGAAGAGCGACATCACAACGAAAAACAGCCGGTGCGAGGGCGGCGCACCGGCTGTCTTCACTCACCGGGAGGGGACCGTGAGTACGTCCGGATAGTGGGTTGGGGGCGCGCATGTTGGGTCGATGCGATCACCATCCGGATACCGCAATAACGGCGAAGCTTAAGTTTGGTTCCCTGCCATTCGAAAAAAATTGTCTTTTTTTAATCTTTTTTCTGATGCTCTTTCCTCGCCGCACGCTCAGATAAATCATCGGTCAAAATTGAAGAAATTAATCTTTAAAAAACAGTTATTTACCGGCACCTCTTTCCAGGAGGATCCGTCAAAATTTTACCGTTTGATAAATTTTTAAACCTGAGTTACGCTTTCCCTCACAGGCCGTTTACCAATAATGAGGGAACTTCAATGGAACGACTGGAAACTGGGATTCATGCTGGCCGGCTTTCGCCCGCCGAGTATGAGGCTAATTTTTCCGACCTGCATCCGCGCCTTGACAATCACGAGGCGCTGGTCGCCGCCGACCGCTGTTATTTCTGTTATGACGCGCCGTGCATGACGGCCTGTCCCACCTCGATCGACATTCCGCTTTTCATCCGCCAGATTTCGACCGGCAATCCGCTGGGTTCGGCCAAGACGATCTTCGACCAGAACATCCTCGGCGGCATGTGCGCCCGCGTCTGTCCCACCGAAGAGCTCTGCGAACAGGTCTGCGTGCGTAACACGGCCGAGGAACGGCCCGTCGAGATCGGCCGCCTGCAGCGTTATGCGACCGATGCCGCCATGCAGGTCGGCAAACAGTTCTATGTCAGGGCCGAAGCGACAGGAAAGAAGATCGCCGTCGTCGGCGCCGGCCCGGCAGGTCTTGCCGCCGCCCATCGTCTCGCCGTGAAGGGTCATTCCGTCACGATTTACGACGGCAGGGAAAAATCCGGCGGCCTCAATGAATACGGAATCGCCACCTATAAGACGGTCGACGATTTCGCCCAGCAGGAAGTTGATTACATCATCTCGGTCGGCGGCATCGACGTCCGCCACGGCGCTCTCCTTGGCCGCGATTTTTCGCTCTCCGATCTGCAGTCGCAATATGACGCCGTCTTTCTGGGCATAGGTCTTGCCGGCGTCAATGCGCTGCGTATCGAAGGCGAAAACCTAGCCGGCGTCGAGGACGCCGTAGATTTCATCGCAGCGCTCCGCCAAGCTGAAGACAAAAGCGAAATCGCGATCGGCCGCCGGGTCGTCGTGCTCGGCGGCGGTATGACGGCGATCGACGCTGCCGTGCAGGCAAAGCTGCTTGGCGCCGAAGAGGTGACCATCTGTTACCGCCGCGGCAAGGAGCACATGAACGCCTCCGAATACGAGCAGGATCTGGCCAGCTCGAAGGGCGTCATCATCCGCCACTGGCTGGCGCCGAAATCGATCCTGTCGCAGGACGGCAAAGTTGCCGCGATCGAAGTGGAATACACCAAGATCGTCGAAGGCCGTCTCGTCGGCACTGGCGAGACCGGCGTGATTGCCGCCGACCAGATCTTCAAAGCGATCGGCCAGACCTTTGATGCCGGGGGCCTTGGTTCGCTGCGCATGGAGTCCGGCCGCATCGCGGTCGACGTCGAAGGCCGCACCTCGCTCGACGGCGTCTGGGCCGGCGGCGACTGCGTCTTCGGCGGCGAGGACCTCACGGTTTCCGCCGTCGCCCACGGCCGCGACGCGGCTGAATCCATCCATCGCGCCCTCTCCGCAACAGCCGCTCCGGCTGTCGCGGTTGCTTGAAGGGGAGAATGAACAATGGCTGATCTCCGCAACAATTTTGTCGGCATCAAATCCCCGAACCCGTTCTGGCTGGCATCCGCGCCGCCGACCGACAAAGCCTATAACGTCGAGCGCGCCTTCAAGGCCGGCTGGGGCGGCGTGGTCTGGAAGACGCTCGGCGAGGAAGGCCCGCCCGTCGTCAACGTCAACGGCCCGCGCTACGGCGCGATTTTCGGCGCGGACCGCCGCCTGCTAGGCCTCAACAATATCGAGCTCATCACCGATCGCGACCTCTATACAAACCTGCGTGAAATGAAGCAGGTGAAGATGAACTGGCCGGATCGGGCGCTGATCGCCTCGATCATGGTGCCCTGCGAGGAACAGGCCTGGAAGTCGATCCTGCCTCTGGTCGAGGAGACCGGCGCCGACGGCATCGAACTCAATTTCGGCTGTCCGCACGGCATGTCGGAGCGCGGCATGGGCTCCGCCGTCGGCCAGGTCCCGGAATATATCGAAATGGTCGTGCGCTGGTGCAAGCAGTACACCCGCATGCCCGTCATCACAAAGCTGACGCCCAACATCACTGACATCCGCCGCCCCGCCCGCGCCGCCAAAGCCGGCGGCACCGATGCCGTCTCGCTGATCAATACGATCAATTCGATCGTGTCGGTCGATCTCGACAACTTCGCTCCCAACCCGACGGTCGGCGGCAAGGGCAGCCATGGCGGCTATTGCGGCCCGGCGGTCAAGCCGATCGCTCTCAACATGGTCGCCGAGATCGCACGCGATCCCGAAACCTATGGCATGCCCATCTCCGGCATCGGGGGCATCACCACCTGGCGGGACGCGGCCGAATTCCTGGTTCTCGGCGCCGGCAACGTTCAGGTCTGCACGGCGGCAATGACCTATGGCTTCAAGATCGTGCAGGAGATGATAACGGGTCTCTCCGACTGGATGGACGAAAAGGGCCATCGCAATCTCGACGACATCACCGGCCGCGCAGTGCCCAACGTTACCGACTGGCAGTATCTGAACCTCAACTACGTCGCCAAGGCGAAGATCGACCAGGATGCCTGCATCAAATGCGGCCGCTGCCACATCGCCTGCGAAGACACCTCGCACCAGGCAATCACCAACGTCGTCAACGGGCTACGCCATTTCGAGGTGATCGAAGAGGAATGCGTCGGCTGCAATCTCTGCGTCAACGTCTGCCCGGTCGAGAACTGCATCACCATGGAACCGCTTGCCGCCGGCACCATCGACAAACGCACCGGCCGCGTCGTCGATCCGAACTATGCCAACTGGACGACCCACCCGAATAATCCGATGGCCCGCCAGGCGGCGGAGTGACGGCTTCGCAACGCCGCGGACCAGCGCGTCCGCGGCGTAGCGCCAGATTGCAAATCCGGATTTCCGGCTTGATGGACGACCCTGAAGCGGGAACATCATGAGGCTGCCGAAGTTAGCGCAGGCGATCTCCGCGAGAGAGCCATGCACGACCACTCAAGCAGCGAAAAATCGAGACCGGCACCCCCCCGTTGGAGCCGACGCCTCCCCATCGGAGCGGAGGTTGATGCCGGCGGCGTTTCGTTCCGGCTATGGGCCCCTGCCAGGGAACGCTGTTTCCTCGTCATCGAGGAAAGTTCCGGATACGAGATGACGGCGGAGGAAGGCGGCTACTTCTGCCTCTATCTGCCCGGTCTGGCTGCAGGGACGCGATACCGGTTTCACTTTGAGGACGCAGCTGATCTTCTTGCCGATCCTGCCTCGCGTTTTCAGCCGGAGGGTCCATCGGGGCCATCAGTCGTCGTGGATCCGACGCGGTATCAGTGGCGCGATCACCATTGGCAAGGAATGTCCCCCTTCGGAGCCGCTCTCTATGAGATGCACGTCGGCACCTTCACAAGGGAGGGGACCTTTGCGGCGGCCAGGGAAAAGCTGGCAAGACTCCGGTCGATTGGCATCAACTGCCTGGAAGTCATGCCGATCAACGAATTTGAAGGCGAGTTCGGCTGGGGTTACGACGGCACGTTGCTCTATGCTCCGACCCGACTCTATGGACCACCGGATGATGTGCGCGCCTTTGTCGACGAAGCCCACCGGATCGGCATTGGGGTGATCCTCGACGTCGTCTACAATCACTTCGGTAAAGGTGAGCGTTTTTGCGAATTCACACCAGACTATTTCACCGAGCGGTATTCGAACGAGTGGGGCAAGTCGATCAACTTCGATGGACCGAACAGCCGTGGCGTTCGCGAGTATGTCGCAAAGAACGCGGCTTATTGGATCGACGAATTTCATTTTGATGGACTGCGCATCGATGCAACGCAGGCCTTATTCGACTCAAGCCGCGAACACATCGTCACGGTTATCGCCAGGGAAGCTCGCGCAGCAGCGACACAGCGTCAAATCTATCTCGTCAGCGAAAATGAGCCGCAACAAACCAGTATGGTGCGGCCGGCTGAGGTGGGAGGGCATGGGCTGGACGCCTTGTGGAATGAGGATTTCCACCGCTCCGCGACAGTGGCGCTGACGGGCCGCAACGAAGCCTATTTTCATGATTATTGTGGTACCGCTCAGGAGCTCGTTTCCGCCGCCAAATATGGCTGCCTGTTTCAGGGACAAAGATATGATTGGCAGGACAAACCACGGGGCACTGCGGGGCTCGACCTCAAGCCGTGGAATTTCGTACACTTTCTCCAAAACCACGATCAAGTCGCTAACTCCGGCACAGGAGCGAGGATCGGCCACATAACATCGCCGGCTCGCCTTCGAGCCCTGACGGCGCTCCAGCTGCTGGGGCCGCAGACGCCCATGCTCTTTCAGGGGCAGGAGTTTGGTTCCTCTTCCCCGTTCTATTATTTCGCTGATCACACAGGAGAAATCGCCGACATCGTACGGCAGGGACGGCGCGATTTTATCAGTCAATTCCCGAACCTGCGGGATGAAGAACTCATCAGACACATGGCGGATCCATGTGCTCGCGAGACGTTCGACAAGGTGAAGCTTGATTGGGCCGAATGGGAGAGGAACGCGGCAGTCGTTCAGCTTCATCGCGACCTGCTGAATCTGCGTCAGACGGAAAAGGCATTTTCCCGCCAAGCCTGCGCCCGTGACGGGCAATTGGACGGCAGTATCTTGTCCAGCGCCTCCAGCACCGCCTTCCTCCTCAGATTCTTCGCGGAAAAACCGTCTGAGGAGAGACTATTGCTGATCAACTTCGGCAATGATCTCGTGATCGACAGTCTGCCGGACCCGCTTTTTGCTTCACCAAGAGGTCACCAATGGCATCTCTGGTGGTCGAGTGAAGATGCCGCCTACGGTGGCAGCGGACGCCGCCCCTATCACTTTCAGAAGCGTTGGGTATTGAACGGGGATATCGCCCTGGTTCTCGCCCCCGTCAAAGTCGACAACCGGCAAAACGCCTCGGCAGTGCCAATGGAGGAATGGCAGGCCGGCATTTTGCGAGCCGGAGACTCCCGGTAGCTAACGGCAGGCACCCGGGCTTCGGCGTTCAAGCAGACGTTCGAGGAACTGAGCGAGGGAGTGGCCTGAATTCTCGCCCTCGCCACTGAGGACGGTAACACCCCACCTCTTTAGAACATGCACCTGGACTTCGGTTGGCTCGTGCATGAAGAGAAAAAGCGGTGGTCGGTGTCGGTCCAGTCCTGTCCGCCGCCATGTTGACCACAAGTGATGCAGCAAAAAGCGAATATTCAGATCGGACATGCTGTAGCCGATGAACAGCAACGTCGAGGCGAAGGCATCGCTCCTGAATTTAATATCCAAGGGAGCGTCGAATGAGAGGCGATCGAAATAATCCGACTCGGTCAGCACCAGCGTGTCGGGATCGGAGAAATCACCGTGGTACTTGACGATCTGCGTTTTGCCGGCTGGCGCGGCCGCCATGTCTTTCGCACTTGTGATCCGGGTGAACGGCCGCTCGAATGTCTCATAGGACATTTCCAGATTTGCATCATAATTTGTGGTGTAAACGAGAGGAAAGTCCAGTTCCACGATGAGCCGATGCAACTCCGAACTCCTCAGTTGCTCCGGCGAAATCTGCCACTCGCGCTTCATCCATGCGACCAACTGAGACAATGACCCGTGCTTCAGCCGGTAATATTCGGCGATTTCCTGATAGGTGGTGCCGTGCTCGGCGGCGAACGACGACGGCAGGCCGAGATCCACCAACATGTGGTCGATGAGGCAGGTCCACGACGGCAAGCCGACATTCATCGATATGCCTGCCCCAACGAACAAGATGGCCTGCCGGCGTTCAAGCGCGCCGGCGATCGCCATTATCTGTTCATCGTGTGGCACGAATCCCTCCTGACTGCCATAGATCGAACGTCGTCTGGAGGGACTTGTTTCCGTTCGCTAGCGTACCTCCGTGAGGTGCCCAAGCGGCCGGCTGCAAGGATGCAACCGAACCGGCAGCTCCGTGGCCCAGCTGAGCCTGCCTAAGTGGCGTCGCCGGTCCTCTGGGGGCCCCTGCGCGTCTCCAGCTCGTGGGCATAGGGTCCCGCATGTCCACCGGTTCTCATGAAGTGCTTATCGATCTCGGCGATAATCGCTTCAGCTTTTTCTCCGGCATTTAATCTGATCAGAGCGTCCAGTTTCGCTTCGGTGCGATCATCGTTTTCCTTCGAAGACGGAGAGCCGATATAGAGAAAGTAGGCAAGACCGACGACCTGCCAGAGCAACTGCAAGAATTCGGACTGCCAGTTTTCAAAGGTGTCTCGGCTCATCTCCATCAGGTAGGCATTGATATCAGGGGCTTGACCGTGGCTCTGTTGCTCGCCGACAAAGGCGAACCAGCCAAATAACCAATGGCCGGCGAGCGAAAATAGAAAGAAGCCGACCGTGATCCAGGCGTAGGCGTATTTCTTGAACATGATACCTCCTTTGGACAGGCGACCGGTGGGCGGCGCGTGCACGACCAGCCGCACTTTTTGAAGTCCTCATCAGCTGATACCTGGCCTGCCCTCCAAGTCCGCTCGGATCGAGAGATCGCCTGCAGCAATCGGCGCGCCGATGCTGAAAGCGGGCACGACCTCGTGTCCAAAGGTTTTGATGAACTCGCGCTGGTTGCGCCCGACATTGTGGATATAAATCTCTTCAAATCCCATCGCGATATCGGCCTTCAGCCACTCGACGTGCTGTTGCGGATCGGCCGAGATGCGCACATGCTCATCCATGTCTTCGGGCCGCACCTTCAGGCACGCCTCGTCGAACTCCTCCGGCAAACGAAGCGTTTCCGAGATCGCGGCCGAAATCGCGTTGCTCCGCCATTGGTCGAAAGCGTTTGCCCTGGCTTCGCCTTCGGAGTCGGCATAGGACACATGCGCCTGTAAATAGAGCGGCTTGTCCTTCCCGCCGCCACGGCGGAAGGCTTCGACGACTTCGCCGAGCTTGTCGGGCGGCTGGTTGATGGTGATAAGCGCATCCGCCCATTCTCCCGCCCACTCGGCCGTTTCGGGCGAAAGAGCACCGGCGACAATGCGGGGAAGCCTGTTCGACAGGGTATGGACCCGCGCCTGATCGACTTTGATCGGCGCTGACCGACTGACAAGCTTCCCCGACCATAAGTCCCGTATGATCTCGACCGCCGCTCGCAGTCGTTCATTTCTTTCTGCCTTGGAAGGCCAGCGTTCACCCATGACGTGTTCATTCATGGCTTGCCCGCTGCCGACCGCGATCCACGGCAACCGTCCGGAAAACATCTCTGCGATCGTCGCGCCGGCCTGTGCAGTAATCGCCGGATGATAACGCCAGCCCATAGGGACGGTTATGATACCGAAGGGAATAGACCGCGTCGCCTGGAGGGCCGCCCCTAACCAAGCCCAAGCAAAGCCTGACTGACCCTGCCTCTCGCTCCATGGCGTCAGATGATCGGACGACATCACGGCGCCGAAACCTGCAGCTTCCGCCGCCTGCACATATCCAAGGAGCTCACTTGGCGAAAATTGTTCATGGGATGCGTGATAACCGATGAGCGTCATGATCCGTTTCCTTCCGAAACAAACCAATGGTTGACATAGGACTCGAGCTCCGGGCGTGGTTGGAGGATACCTTCGAACTCCACATCGCCGATGAGATCTCTGAACTTCCTGGGCTGCATGCCGCTAAAATCGATTTCCGTCTTGTAGGAAAACGGTCCGTCGGCGACGATCGGCTGACACAGTTTTCCGACATTCGCACTGGAGAATCCCGCCTTCCTCTCCGACCACCATTGCATTGGCACCCGCACTGCTGGTCGCGGTGCTTGCCTAGGACGGGTTCTGTACCTTCGAATATGGAATAGCCTATGCATACCAGCTGCTGCTTCGGTTCGGCACCGCGACGGTCTCCCGATAATCTCTGTTGCCACACCTTCTAACGGTTCCGGAGGGAGGGGGTTCCTTGAGCCGCGCCACGGCTACGAACGGGAAGTTGGGATGAAGTCCGGCCTGATGGAACCCACGCGCACCACCGGTGTTCTCCCAAGATCCCAAACAAGTAGGAAAGCTTCCGATGGATCAGTCCACGACACCGCTGGGAGGTCCCACGCGATCACCTCTCCAACCGAAATGGTGGCATACGGCAACTGTCTATCAGGTCTATCCGCGCAGCTTCTGCGATTGTAACGGAGATGGCATCGGCGATATTCCGGGCATTACCTCCAAGCTCGATTATCTGAAGAAACTCGGGATCGACATCATCTGGCTATCGCCGATCTACAGGTCGCCGATGGACGACAACGGTTATGACATATCCGACTATAGGGACATCGCGCCCGAGTTCGGCACGCTCGCCGATTTCGACCAGTTGGTGGCAAAAGCTAGAGAACGTGGAATCGGCATCATGCTCGATCTCGTCGTCAACCTCACATCGGACGAGCATCCATGGTTTGTTCAATCCCGTCAGGGGCCGAATAACCCGTTCCGCGACTTCTACATCTGGCGCAAGCCAGCGCCGGACGGAGGGGCGCCCAACGGCCTGAAATCCTCCTTCGGCGGGCCGGCATGGACGCTCGATCCCGGCACCGGGGAATATTACCTGCACATGTTTTCCCGCCGCCAGCCGGACCTCAGTTGGGAGAACGAAAGGGTGCGGGCGGAAATCTATGACATGATGAACTGGTGGCTCGAACGCGGCATCGCAGGCTTTCGGATGGATGTCATCGACTACATCGGCAAGCAGGTGGACCGGGAGATCGTCAAGGACGGGCCGCACCTGCACGACTATCTGCAGGAGATGAATGCCAAAACCTTCGGCAGCCGCGACATCCTGACGGTCGGCGAAGCCTGGAGCGCCACGCCGGGCGCGGCGCTCCTCTATTCCGGGCGTGAACGCCGGGAACTGTCGATGATCTTCCAGTTCGAGCACGTCACCCAGCAATGGGACGCGGTTTACGGGAAATGGCGCCCGAAACCGTTCGACCTCGTGAACCTCAAGACCGTCCTCAGCAAGTGGCAGCTGGCTCTATCCGAAGATGGGTGGAATTCTCTTTTCTGGGGCAATCACGATTTGCCGCGCGCCGTATCGCGCTACGGCAATGTCAGCGGCTATCACGTCGAGTCGGCAAAGATGCTGGCGACCGTTCTACATCTGCTGAAGGGCACGCCTTTCATCTATCAGGGCGAGGAGATCGGCATGACTAACGTCCCCTTCACCTCGATTTCACAGTATCGCGATATCGAAACCATCAACATGCATAGGCTGCACGTGGAGGCCGGCCTTTCACCGGAGGAATTCATCCGCGGCGCAAACGAGAACGACCGCGATAACGCCCGCACACCGATGCAATGGAGTGCTGCCCCCTACGGCGGTTTCTCCACCGGCGTGCCCTGGATCGAGGTCAATCCCAATTACCCGAAGGTCAACGCCGAAGCGGCCATCAAGGACGAGAAGTCGATCTGGAACCATTATCGCAAGCTGATCGCTCTCCGGAAAACCCACCCTGTCATCGTCTATGGGGAGTACCGGTCCTGGCTCGACCAGCACCCGGATGTCTTCGTTTATACCCGCGCGCTCGACAGGAGCTGGTTCATAGTGGTTGCCAACTTCACCGCTAGGACTATTGCGCTGAGTTTACCGACGGAGCTCGCCATCAAGGGAGAATGCCTGATCTGCAATTATGAACCGGTGCACATGATCGGGGAAACGGTTGAGCTCAAGCCGTACGAGACCTTTGCCATAGAGTGTAAGGGAAGCAAGTGGCACCGTCAGGCGCTAACCGCCGAATGACTTCCGATAGGCATGCGGGCTCGTGCCCAGCCGCTTGCGGAAGTGGTGCCGCATCGTCGCCAGCGTGCCGAAGCCGCTTGATATCGCGATATCGTCGAGCGATACGGCAAGTTCTCTTTCGAGAAGGTCGCGCGCATGGCGCAGCCGCTCCTTCAGCAGCCATTCGCCGACGCTGAGACCCGTCGTCGCTTCGAAGCGGCGCTGGAAAGTGCGTATGCTCATGCCGGCCCTTTTGGCGAGCAGGCTGATCGGCTGCTCCTCGGCAAGGCTTGCGCGCATCCAGTCGATCAGCGGGCTGAGGCGTATGCCCTCACGTTCCTCCGGAACCGGCGCGCCGATGAACTGCGCCTGCCCGCCTTCGCGGTGCGGCGGCACGACGAGGCGGCGGGCGACGCTGTTTGCCGCCTCCGAGCCGAAATCGCCGCGCACCACATGCAGGCAGAGATCGATGCCTGCGGCGCTGCCGGCCGCTGTCAGCAGGCTGCCCTCATCTATGTAGAGTACATCCGCGTCGAGCGTGATGTCGGGATAAAGCGCCGCGATCGAGTTGACATAGCGCCAATGTGTTGTCGCCCTGCGGTTGGCAAGCAGTCCGGCGCCGGCAAGGACTGCAACGCCGGAACAGAGCGACATGATGCGCGCGCCGCGCTGATGCGCTGCCTTGAGAGCGGCGGCAAGCGGTTCCGGCACCGGCGCATCGATCGACCGCCAGCCGGGCACGACGATCAGGTCCGCCGCGTCGAGCACTTCCAGCCCCCTGTCGACCGCGACCGTCAATCCGCCGGCGGCGCGAAGCGGCCCCAGCTCGATGCCGCAGACGGAGAAGTGATACCACCCCTCGCCCATCTCGGGACGCGGCAGGCCGAATACCTCATAAGCTATCCCGAATTCGAAGGTGCAGAGCCCGTCATAGGCAAGCACCGCGACCAGCGGTCCGTTCGTCTTCGGAGATATTTTTGGCATGATCTTTACGCTGTCAGTCATGATGGCCAATTTCGCCAAGCTTTAACATCGGCGATATCAGGGGGCAATCCAGCACGAAAGGAAAGACCGATGCCAAGCGCCGTCTTCGAAATCCCCGCCGCCGAGCCTGACCTCGCCGCCGCCCATTATGCCGCTAAGCTCGCCTTCGAGACCGATTGTTCGGATGTCCGCGCCGCTTTCGCAGCTGGAAAGGTCGATTTCGTTCTTCTCGATGTGCGCTCGCCGGCACTGTTTGCGCAGTCCCATGTGCCGGGCGCGATTAACCTGCCGCACGGCAAGATGACCGCACATCGCATGTCGGAATGGGCAAGAAACACGCTCTTCGTCGTCTATTGCGCTGGTCCGCATTGCAACGGCGCCGACAAGGCGGCCTTTCGCCTTGCCAAGCTCGGCCTCAGAGCCAAGCTGATGATCGGCGGCATGACCGGTTGGGCCGATGAGGGTTTTGCCTTCGAAACCGAAACCATCGCTGCCGAATAACAGAAGGCTCCCCTCCACGATGCGCAGGGAGCCTCATGTCTCAAAACTCAATGACGATCTTGCCAAAGGGGCCTCGATAGAGATGATCGAGGGCCTGCGGCAGCTCTTCGAAGCCATAACGCCTGTCGATAGCAGGCTTCAGCCCGGTCTGGTCGACGGCGCGCACCAGATCCTCCAGTGCCCTGCGGTGACCGACCGTAATTCCCTGCAGGACGGGCGCCTTGAGAAGCAGTGGCGCCACCGGCGCCGAGATCTCAAAACCCTCGAGGACGCCGATCACCGAAATGCGGCCGTTAATCGCCACAGCCTTCAGCGCTTGGCCGAGATGTGGTCCGCCGACGATTTCGAGCACGTGGTCGGCGCCGTAATCGCCGGTCAGTTGATGGAACTGCGCCACCCAGTCGCCCTCGTGCCGGTTGATCAGATGATCGGCGCCGAGCGCCAGCGCCCGGTCGAGCTTTTCGCTACTGCCTGACGTGATGAAGACCTCGGCGCCATGCGCCTTGGCGATCTGCAGGCCGAAGAGCGCGACGCCGCCGGTTCCCTGCACCAGCACCTTGTCGCCAGCCTTGAGCTTGCCGCATTCGATCAGCGCGAACCATGCCGTCAGTCCGGCGCAGGGCAGCGTGCTCGCTTCAGCGGCATCGAGCGTTTTCGGCGCATGCGTGAACCACTCCTCGGAAAACACGGTGTGTTCGGTCAGCACGCCCGGATGGAAGCCGCCGCGCGTCTGGTAGGGTAGATTACGCGCGTTGCCCGGGCCGCGTCCATCGATCCAATCCGGGGAAAAGGTGGAGATAACTCGATCTCCGGGTTTGAAGCGTGTGACATCCGGCCCGACGGCCTCAACCACGCCTGCCATGTCCGAAGCCGGGACAAAGGGAAACTGCAGCGGCAGTCCCATGCCGCTTTCGAGCACAAGCCTATCGCGGAAATTGAGGGAGACCGCCTGCGTCCGCACCCGGATCGTCCTGCCAGACACGTCGGGAATTCTCGCTTCACCGATCTTCAGATTGGCCTCCGGCCCAACGGCATCGGTTTGCCACTGCTTTGTCGTCTGCATCTCCTGCTCCTTCTCGATTGGAGGAGCAGCAGGTATATCGTTGAATATTCATCGCCTGTTGCGATATTATGTCGTCGAACTGGTGCCATAAAGGAAACAAAGATGGAGCAATTGAAGGGGATTTCGATCTTCGTCCAGACGGTCGAAGCCGGCGGTTTCTCCGCCGCCGCCGAACGGCTTCACCTCACCCGCTCGGCAGTCAGCAAGACGATCGCAAGGCTCGAACAGCGACTCGACGTCCGGCTCTTCAACCGCACGACCCGGACCCAGAGCCTGACCGACGAGGGCCGGTTCTTCTATGAGCGCTGCCTGAAAGCCATCGAGGAAATCCGGATCGGCGAGGCCCAACTTGAATCGGGCAGGCGCGAGGTCCGCGGCAGGCTGAGGGTATCGATGCCGGCGCTGTTTGGACGTCATTGCGCCGCTCCGATCCTGACCCGCCTGCTCGACGACCACCCCGATCTCGAATTGGACTTATCCTTCAGCGATCGGGTCGTCGATCTCCTAGAGGACGGCTTCGACCTTGCCGTCCGCAACGGTCCGCTGAAGGACAATCCCGACCTGATGGCGCGAACGATCGCCCGGCAGTCCATGACGGTCTGCGCCTCGCCCGCTTATCTCGAAAACTATGGCGTCCCGCAAACGCTCGACGATCTCGCCCGCCATCATGGTATCGTCTATCGCAGGGGTGATAATGACAAGGCCTGGACCTTCCCGGCTCCGTCCGGCCCCCCACGCGAAGTTCTGCCGAAATCTCGGTTGCGGATCGATGATCTCGCCTCGATCGCAGACGCCGCGGTTGAAGGCCGCGGGCTTGCCTGGCTGACCTGCTGGCTGGTGCGGGACAAGGTCCTCTCAGGTGAACTCGTGCGGGTTCTGACTGATACGCCATCCACCATATTTGAAGCCTATGCCGTCTGGCCGCGATCGCCGGTGATGCTGCCGAAAGTGCGTCTTGCCATCGATAGGCTGGCCGCGGAACTGCCGGCGGTCATGAGCTGAAAAAGCATCTTCTCAGGAGATCGAGCTGTTAGCCACCCTCCGGCCGCAGCCCGCCAATAAAGAGTTGCTCCAGAAACCGCGCGGCATCCTCGAAGCGCCCTTCGCCGGAATGTTCCTGCCCCAGCACCGCGCGCACCTGGACGTCGAAATCCGCATAGTGCTGGGTCGTCGACCAGATCGAGAAGATCAGGTGGTAGGGATCGCATTCAACGATCTTGCCAGATTTCGTCCAGGCGCGGATGACCTCCGCCTTCTCGTCTACCAGTTGCTTCAGCGGCCCCTTCAATTCGTCCTCGATATGCGGTGCGCCCTGCAGCACCTCATTGGCGAACAGCCGGCTCTCGCGCGGAAAATCGCGCGCCATCTCCAGCTTGCGCCTGATGTAGCTGCGGATTTCTTCTTCCGGATTGCCCTCGGCGTCGAAGGCCCGCAGCGGCTCCAGCCAGGTATAGAGGACCCGGTCGATCAGAGCCCGGTGCATCGCTTCCTTGGTGCGGAAATAATAGAGAAGATTGGGTTTCGACATGCCCGCGACTTCGGCGATCTGGTCGATCGTCGAACCGCGAAAGCCGCGTGCCGAAAACACGTCGAGCGCCGCCTCCAGAATCTGCTCTTCCTTCTCCTCCTGGATTCGCGTTCGCCTCTGGGTCTTCGCTGCTCTCGGAATAGCCATCGGCTATTGTTTCCCCTTGATATTCAACTTCTTCCCTCAAGTTTCGGCAGAGGCGACCCCTGGCGCTTTCTTGAGCAACTGCCCGCATTTTTATCGGCAAATTTCGTGATTTTCGTCTTGAGCCCCGCGGTGGAAGTTGTAATGTTTACCAATCGGTCAAATATCCGCCAGATGAAAAACAAAGGCAACTGGCGATTTTCCGGCGCTCGACAAAACCAACAACAGGCGCGGGAAAGGACCACGGGAACAGGCGGGCATGCCCCTTGCATGACTGCCGCAAACAGGTGAGGGCTTGAAGAATGGTGGCAGCACCAGGCGAGAACATGCGCATCAATGGCGACCGTCTCTGGGACAGTCTCATGGACATGGCGAAGATCGGCCCAGGAATCGCCGGCGGCAACAACCGCCAGACGCTGACGGATTCGGATGCCGAGGGCCGCAGCCTTTTCAAGACATGGTGCGACGAGGCGGGCCTGACCATGGGTGTCGACCGCATGGGCACGATGTTCGCCACCCGCCCCGGCACTGATCCCGACGCCCTGCCGGTCTATGTCGGCTCGCATCTCGACACCCAACCAACCGGCGGCAAATATGATGGCGTGCTTGGCGTGCTCTCGGCCCTCGAAATCGTGCGCACGATGAACGACCTCGGCATCATGACGAAGCACCCCATCGTCGTCACCAACTGGACGAACGAGGAAGGCGCACGCTTCGCCCCTGCCATGCTGGCGTCGGGCGTCTTCGCCGGCGTGCACAGCCTGGACTTCGCATATAACCGCAGGGATCCAGAGGGCAATCTGTTTGGCGACGAGTTGAAGCGCATCGGCTGGGTCGGCGACGAAGAGGTCGGCGCCCGCAAGATGCACGCCTATTTCGAATATCATATCGAGCAGGGTCCGATCCTCGAAGCCGAGGAAAAGCAGATCGGCGTCGTCACCCACTGTCAGGGCCTGTGGTGGCTGGAATTTACGCTGACCGGCAAGGAGGCCCATACCGGCTCGACGCCGATGAACATGCGCGTCAATGCCGGTCTTGCCATGTCGCGCATCCTGGAAATGGTCCAGGCTGTCGCGATGAGCGAGCAGCCGGGCGCCGTCGGCGGCGTCGGCCAAGTCTTCTTCTCGCCGAATTCCCGCAACGTGCTGCCGGGCAAAGTGGTCTTCACTGTCGACATCCGCTCGCCCGACAAGGCCAAGCTCGATCGCATGCGGGCAAAGATCGAGGCTGAGGCGCCTGGCATCTGTAACGCGCTGGGCGTCGGCTGTTCCATCGAGGCGATCGGCCATTTCGCACCGGTCACCTTCGACGAAAAGCTCGTCACCTCGGTTCGCTCCGCCGCCGAACGGCTCGGTTACAGCCACATGAACATTATCTCCGGCGCCGGCCACGACGCTTGCTGGGCCGCCAAGGTCGCGCCTGCCACCATGGTCATGTGCCCCTGCGTCGGCGGGCTCAGCCACAACGAGGCGGAAGAAATCTCCAAGGAATGGGCGACGGCCGGAGCCGATGTGCTGTTCCATGCGGTGGTCGAGACGGCGGAGATCGTGGTGTGATGGCATCCGACTTGCCAACGACGTATCTCGACTATGCCGATGCCTTCAAGTTCGGAATTCAGCGAACTGCCGACGACCTCGCATGGGCCACCTCCAATGTGGCGCCAATGACTGAAGGACCGTGGGGCGACGTCCCTAGCGCGCAGATCTATTACGTTGGCGTCAACGCTGCAGGCGAGCGGATTAGGCTTCCGCAAATATCCAGCTTTTGGCGGTATAAACCTTCCGGGGTCCAACTGGCCAATTCGGATGACCCCGACACAAATGGGGCCCATCGAACCCATTATATCTATGGACATGGGCCTGGTGTCGTTCGAATCGAACTCGGCCCTTCCATGCCCGGCATTTTGATCGAACGTCTCAACGGCAGCCATCCCGTACAGTCAACTGGGCTGATCGATGGCAAGGATTTCTACTTTCGCGAAAGCGATGGTTTTTGGTCATTGTCCGTCGGCGGTACTGACGTCGTTGACCAGCCCGACTGGTATTACGGGGAAGAACATGACACGCCAGCTGAGCTGAGTGAGGAAGCCATCTACAGCCTAATCGCCAAGGGTGCAGCGCTCCTGCGAAGTGGTACGCCCACGATGGCAGTTGAGCAGTAACAGCTAGGAAAAAGGAACAGCAGCCATGACCACAGTCATCAAGAACGGCACCATCGTCACGGCCGACCTCACCTACAAGGCTGACGTCAAGATCGATGGCGGCAGGATCGTCGAGATTGGCCCGAACCTCTCGGGCGACGAAACGCTCGACGCCTCCGGCTGTTTTGTCATGCCGGGCGGCATCGACCCGCACACTCATCTCGAAATGCCCTTCATGGGCACCTATTCCTCCGATGATTTCGAGAGCGGCACGCGCGCGGCGCTTTCCGGCGGCACGACCATGGTCGTCGATTTCGCCCTTCCCGCCCCTGGCCAGTCGCTGCTCGAAGCGCTGACCATGTGGGACAACAAATCCACCCGCGCCAATTGCGACTATTCCTTCCACATGGCGGTCACCTGGTGGAGCGAGCAGGTCTTCAAGGAGATGGAGACCATCGTCCGCGACAAGGGCATCAACACCTTCAAGCACTTCATGGCCTATAAGGGCGCGCTGATGGTCGATGACGACGAGATGTTCGCCTCGTTCCAGCGCTGCGCCGAGCTCGGCGCGCTGCCGCTGGTGCATGCCGAAAACGGCGATGTCGTCGCCTCGATGTCGGCAAAGCTGCTCGCCGAGGGCAATAACGGCCCCGAGGCGCATGCCTATTCCCGGCCGGCTGAAGTCGAGGGTGAGGCCACCAATCGCGCCATCATGATCGCCGACATGGCCGGCTGCCCTGTTTACATCGTCCACACCTCCTGCGAACAGGCGCACGAGGCGATCCGCCGGGCCCGCTCCAAGGGCATGCGCGTCTACGGCGAACCGCTGATCCAGCACCTGACGCTCGACGAGAGCGAATATTCCAATCCGGACTGGGATCATGCCGCCCGCCGCGTCATGTCGCCGCCTTTCCGCAGCAAGCAGCATCAGGATAGCCTCTGGGCGGGGCTCGCCTCCGGTTCGCTGCAGGTGGTCGCGACCGACCACTGCGCTTTCACCACGGCGCAGAAACGTTTCGGCGTCGGCGACTTCACCAAGATCCCGAATGGCACAGGCGGCCTCGAAGACCGCCTGCCGATGCTCTGGACGCATGGTGTCAACACCGGCCGGCTGACGATGAACGAGTTCGTCGCCGTCACCTCGACCAACATCGCCAAGATTCTCAACATCTATCCGAAGAAGGGCGCGATCCTCGTCGGCGCCGATGCCGATATCGTCGTCTGGGACCCGAACCGTTCGAAGGTCATCTCGTCCAAGACCCAGCAGTCGGCGATCGACTACAACGTCTTCGAGGGCAAGGAAGTGACTGGCCTGCCGCGCTACACGCTGACGCGCGGGGTCGTCGCAATCGAGGAAAGTACGATCAAGACCCGCGAGGGCCACGGCGAGTTCGTCAGGCGCGAACCGGTGACAGCCGTCAGCAAGGCGCTGTCCACCTGGAAGGAGATCACCTCTCCGCGCAAAGTGGAACGCGGTGGCATCCCGGCGACCGGCGTATGACGATGGAGCATAGCGATACGGCCATCAACCGGGGAACGACGCCTTCATGCGGATGACTTCACGCCGGCACCAGCGCGTCCAGTTCCGGCAAAAGCACGACGCTTTCCTGCTCGTGGGGATCGGTGCGCGCAATGACCGCCGTGCAGGGCGTGCTGCTGAGGTTCGCAGGCATATGCGGCACGCCGGCCGGGATGTAGAACAGTTCGCCGGCATGGGTGATGACGTGATGCTCCAGCCGGTC
This sequence comes from Rhizobium sp. BK049, assembly GCF_014193135.1. Taxonomy (NCBI): domain Bacteria; kingdom Pseudomonadati; phylum Pseudomonadota; class Alphaproteobacteria; order Hyphomicrobiales; family Rhizobiaceae; genus Rhizobium; species Rhizobium sp. BK049. The sequence continues at coordinate 132,034 of NZ_JACHYV010000003.1, read as the reverse complement.
GCCGTACCAGGTATGAGCCTCGCCGGAGAGCACGTAGATCGCCGTCTCATGCGCCTCGTGCAGGTGCGCCTTGGCACGCACGCCGGGCGGGATCGTCAGGAGGTGCATGCAGATGCCCGTGGCGCCGACAGTCTCGGCCGCTATCCCTTCGAAATAGCTGAGCCCCTGCTTGCCGTCATAGGCGTGCTTGGGACGAACGATGTGGCAGGTGGGTTTTGATGTCGCGTCCATTTTCTTCCTCCAAGAATTGCGCCGCCGGCAAAGCCGGCAGCGATGGTAACATGCAAACCGCCGTCAAGCGGGGAAAACAAGATCGGTCGCATTGATGCAAGCACCCTCCGTCGTATCCGCCAAGGACCTCTGTCTCACCTACCAGGCGAATGACGGCCCGGTGCGGGCGCTGAGCGATGTCAATCTCGATGTCCGCAAGGGCGATTTCGTCTCTTTCATCGGCCCGTCCGGCTGCGGCAAGACGACTTTCCTCCGCGTCATCGCCGATCTCGAAAGGAGCACCTCGGGCGAAATCTCGATCAACGGCATGACGCCGGCGGAGGCGCGCAAAGCCCGCGCCTACGGCTACGTCTTTCAGGCGCCGGCGCTCTATCCCTGGCGCACCATCGAGAACAACATTGCCTTGCCCTTGGAGATCATGGGCTACCGCGGCGCCGATCGGACGAGGCGCATCGCCGAGGCGCTCGACCTCGTCGGTCTTTCCGGCTTCGAGAAGAAATTCCCCTGGCAGCTTTCCGGCGGCATGCAGCAACGCGCCTCAATCGCCCGCGCGCTCGCCTTCGACGCCGACCTGCTATTGATGGACGAGCCCTTCGGCGCGCTTGACGAGATCGTCCGCGACCATCTGAACGAAGAGCTGCTGAAACTCTGGGCCCGCACCAACAAGACGATCTGCTTCGTCACCCACTCCATCCCCGAGGCGGTCTACCTCTCGACCAAGATCGTGGTGATGTCGCCGCGCCCCGGCCGCGTCACCGACGTGATCGACTCCACGCTTCCGGCCGAACGCCCGCTCGACATCCGCGACACGCCGGAGTTCCTGGAAATCGCCCACCGCGTCCGCGAGGGGCTGAGGACGGGGCATAGCCATGAGGTTTAGGCCGTTGCATTCTTGGGCCACCCCCCTCTGCCCTGCCGGGCATCTCCCCCACAAAGGGGGACATCGATATGCCGAGCCGGCCTCCCCAAACAACGAAGGCCCCCTAGCCCAGCATGGCAGCATTGGGGAACGACCCGCCATCTCCTTGCCGATCTCCTCCCTTGTGGGGGAGATGCCCGGCAGGGCAGAGGGGGGTAACAGCCCACGCGGTGCCGATATATGGGGGCTATCCCTGTGAAATCCGACACATTCAAGGACAAGATCGTCCCCGTCACCACCATCCTGCTCGCCCTCGTCGCCATCTGGTATGTCGCCGCCATTCTCATGAATGCGCCGTTCCAGCGTGACATGGATAGCCGCGCCGGCGTCACGCCGACCACGATGGAATTCATCGGCAAGACGCTGGCGCAGCCGAAGCCGATCCTGCCGGCACCGCATCAGGTGGCTGAGAATGTCTATGAGAACACTTTCCTGCGCAGCCTTTCGAGCAGCCGCAGCCTCGTCTATCACAGCTGGGTAACGCTCTCCTCCACCCTGCTCGGCTTCGGTTTCGGCATGCTGCTCGGCATTCTTCTCGCCGTGCTGATCGTGCATAACCGCGCCATGGACCGCTCGCTGATGCCTTGGCTCGTAGCCAGCCAAACAATCCCGATCCTCGCTATCGCGCCGATGATCGTCATCATCTCCTACAACGTGCTGACCGGCGACAATGCGCTGGCGCATCTGCTGAATCTCGATTCCGACGCCTCCCGCCTCGTCTCCAAGGCGCTGATCTCCACCTACCTCTCCTTCTTTCCGGTCGCCGTCGGCATGGTGAAGGGGCTGCGGTCACCCGAACTCCTCTATCTCGACCTCATGCGCACCTATAACGCCAGTCCGATGCAGACCTTTTGGAAACTGCGCGTCCCTGCCTCGATCCCCTTTCTCTTCACTTCTATGAAGGTCGCGATCGCCGCAAGCCTCGTCGGCGCCATCGTCGGCGAATTGCCGACGGGCGCCGTTGCCGGCATTGGTTCGAAGCTGCTCGCCGGCTCCTATTACAGCCAGACGATCGATATCTGGGCAGCGCTGGTCGCCGGCTCGCTGCTTGCAGGCGTTCTGGTAGCGATTGTCGGCCTTGCGGCGAAGATCGTCGACCGCGCCATGGGCGGGAGGCCGGCATGAGACGTCTGAGCTTCTCCTGGCAAGGCGCGGCCGCTCTTCTTTTCTGCATCGCGGCGCTGGCTGCCTTACCGCTTCTGGCCGAGGGCGCGGCCCGTCCTTTAACCGATGGCACCGCAAGCCTGATCTTCATCGTCATCGCCGCGGCCGCTCTCCTGTCCTTTGCACCGCAACCGCCGGCCTATCGCGCCACCGTGCTGTTCATCGGCGCCCATGGCGCCGCCTGGCTGCTGATTGCAGCGGTTTCCGACAACGAGGGCACGGCAACGCGGGCTTACTTCCTGCTGCTCTTCGCCGCGTGGCTGCTCGCCTGGCGATGCGTCACGGAGCTTTCGAAAGTGCCGCCTGCCGCCGCCTTCGGTGCATCGGTGCTCGAACTGCTGATTCCGGCGATTTTCGGCGCCTGGATTCTCATCCTCTGGGAGGCGATCACGCGCGGTGCCGGCGTCCCCTTCATCCTGTTGCCGCCGCCTAGCGCCATCGGCGCCCGCATCATGGCCTCTCTGCCCATCCTCGGCGACGACGTCAGGCAGACGATCTTCAAGGCGGTGCTGATCGGTTATATCGTCGGCTGCCTCAGCGGCTTCGTCGTCGCGGTGCTGGCCGACCGCATCGCCTTCCTGCGCCGCGGCCTGCTGCCGATCGGCAACATGGTGTCGGCTCTGCCGATCATCGGCATCGCTCCGGTCATGGTCATGTGGTTCGGCTTCGACTGGCCGTCGAAAGCCGCCGTCGTCATCATCATGACCTTCTTCCCAATGCTGGTGAACACCGTGGCAGGCCTTTCCGCCTCCGGCAGCATGGAGCGCGACCTGATGCGCACCTACGCATCGAGCGACTGGCAGACGTTGCTCAAGCTCAAGCTTCCGGCGGCGATGCCCTTCATTTTCAACGCACTGAAGATCAACTCGACGCTGGCTCTGATTGGTGCCATCGTTGCGGAATTCTTCGGGACGCCGATCGTCGGCATGGGCTTCCGCATCTCGACCGAGATCGGCCGCATGAATGTCGACATGGTCTGGGCGGAAATCGCCGTCGCGGCGCTGGCCGGCTCGATCTTCTATGGCATCATCGCCCTGACCGAACGGGCGGTGACGTTCTGGCATCCGTCTATCCGTGGTGGCTAGGCGCGCGCGGGCCTCGCAAATTGGGTCCGGGCATAACTTCAGAGGGTAAGGACAAGAAAATGAAAAAATTGATGGTTGCAATGATGGCGAGCGCCATGTCGCTTGCAGCGGCCCATGCAATGGCCGCCGACAAGGTGGTTCTGCAGCTGAAATGGGTCACACAAAGCCAGTTCGCCGGTTATTACGTCGCCCAGGAGAAGGGTTTCTACAAGGAAGAGGGCCTCGACGTCGACATCAAGCCGGGTGGTCCCGATATCGCGCCTGAGCAGGTGATCGCCGGTGGCGGCGCCGATGTCATCGTCGACTGGATGGGCGGCGCGTTGGTTGCCCGCGAAAAGGGCGTTCCGCTGGTCAACATCGCCCAGCCATATCAGAAGTCCGGCCTGGAAATGATCTGCCGTAAGGACGGCCCGGTCAAGACCGAGGCCGACTTCAAGGGCCATACGCTCGGCGTCTGGTTCTTCGGCAACGAATACCCCTTCTTCGCTTGGATGAACAAGCTGGGTCTTTCCACCGAAGGCGGCCCGAACGGCGTCACCGTGCTGAAGCAGAGCTTCGACGTACAGCCGCTCGTCCAGAAGCAGGCCGATTGCATCTCCGTCATGACCTACAACGAATACTGGCAGGCGATCGATGCCGGCTTCAAGCCGGAGGAACTGACGGTCTTCAACTATACGCAAATGGGCAATGACCTTCTCGAGGACGGCCTCTACGCCATGGAAGACAAGCTGAAGGACCCGGCGTTCAAGGAGAAGATGGTCAAGTTCGTCCGCGCCTCGATGAAGGGCTGGAAATATGCGACCGAGAACCCCGATGAAGCCGCCGAGATCGTCGTGGACAACGGCGGCCAGGACGAGAACCACCAGAAGCGTATGATGGGCGAAGTTGCCAAGCTGGTCGGCGACGGCTCCGGCAAGCTGGACGAAGCGCTCTATGCCCGCACGGCGAAGGCTCTGCTCGACCAGAAGATCATCAACAAGGAGCCCTCGGGGGCCTGGACACACGAGATCACAGACGCCGCATCCAAGTAAATACGGCAGGAAGTAAAGCGAACGCGCGGAGAAAATTTCCGCGCGTTTCTCATTTTTGGGATGACACGAAAAAAAGCGTCGCTGATGTCGCATTTTTCCGGCGTCAAACGTCATTAGGGGAGAAGCGGGATCAATGATCGTCATGTTCGCATAACTCTGCGATGATTGATTCAGGTTATGATGGTAATTATTATCGGCTCATGGGGAATTGTTTTCTGCCGGGCTTGCATATCGAGCAAATCGATACCAACTAGAAGCCGATTTGCCGGCGAGGGATGAAGACGGCAACTGACGTGTGGATACCCCTGAGAATGCAGGAAAGGCAGTGGCCTGGTCGCGAGCTCAATGGCAGACGCGCGAATTCGGCTAACCTTATGACGAGATTGGACGAAAACGCATGGCACGCAAGCCGACTGGAATTTTAGGCGCATCCACCCTTTTTGCAGCGGCGCTGGCTGCATCCGCAGCCTTTTCGCAGGAAGCGCCGGTCGCAAAGCCGCAGCAGAACCTGCCGGCGATCGTCGTCACCACCGCCGTCAATCGCACTCTTGTAGACCGTGTCATCGGCACCGGAACGGTCAAGCCGGTCGAGGAAGTCTATATCCAGCCGCAGGTCGAAGGCCTTTCGATCCGCACGCTGAAAGCCGATGTCGGCGACAAGGTCCAGGCTGAAAGCACGCTGGCAACGCTCAATGACGACGCCCTGGTCCTGGAGAAAAGCCAGATGATGGCGACGAAGGCCAAAGGCGAGGCAAGCCTTGCCCAACTGCGCGCCCAGCTCATCGAAGCGCAGGCCAATGCCGAACAGGCAAGGCAGCAGCAGGCCCGCGCCCAGGAAATGGGCAAGAAAGGCACGGTTTCTACAGCCCAGGTCGAGCAGGCCGATGCGACCGCCGCTGCCGCCAACGCCCGAGTCGTCTCCGCCGAGCAGGCGATCGAGGTCGCCGAAGCCGATCTGAAGGTCTTCGACAGCCAGATCGCAGACGCCGATCTGAAGCTCGCCCGCACCGATGTGAAGACGCCGGTTGCCGGTGTGGTTTCGGCTAAGAACGCCAAGGTTGGCGCGATCGCCGCCGGCAACGGCGATCCGCTATTCACCATCATCCGCAACGGCGATATCGAGCTCGTCGCCGAAGTCGCCGAAAGCGATATTGTCAGGATTGTGGCCGGCCAGAAGACAACCATTTCCCTTTCCGGCAGCCGCGAAAAGCTTTCCGGTGCCGTGCGCCTGGTTTCACCCACCGTCGATTCCGTGACCCGCCTCGGCCTCGTCCATATCTCCATCGACGATGACAGCAAGGCGCGTTCCGGCATGTATGGCAGCGCCGAGATCATCGTCCGTGAAACCGAGGGTGTATCGCTTCCCTTGACTGCGGTGCTCACCGGCAACGACGGCTCCTCCGCCCGCAAGGTCGAGGACGGCGTGGTGAAATTCGCTAAGATCGAGACCGGCATCCAGGACGGCGCCTATGTCGAGATCGTCAATGGATTGAAGAGCGGCGACGAGGTCGTCGCCAAGGCGGGCGCCTATGTTCGCGACGGCGACCACATCACGCCGGTGCGTGAACAGCCCTCGGCTTCCAACTAAAGAGACCATCCGATGAATTTTTCAGCCTGGTCCATTCGAAATCCCATCGCACCGCTGCTGGCCTTCTGCCTGCTGATCCTCATCGGCATTCAGTCTTTCAACACGCTGCCGATCACGCGTTTCCCGAATATCGACGTACCGCTGGTCTCGATCAGCGTTACGCAAAGCGGCGCGTCGCCGGCCGAGCTCGAAATGCAGGTGACGAAGGAGATCGAAGACGCGATCGCCTCCATCACCGGCATCGACGAAATCCAGTCGACGGTGACCGACGGCAGCTCGCAGACCAACGTCATGTTCCGGATGGAAGTGCCGACCGAACAGGCCGTGCAGGACGTCAAGGACGCGATCGACCGCATCCGCAGCGATCTTCCGGCGACGGCCGAGGCACCGATCGTTACAAAGGTTGACGTCGAGGGCCAGGCGATCCAGACCTTCGCCGTGTCATCACCCGACCTGTCGCTGGAAGAACTGTCCTGGTTCGTCGACGATACGATCAAGCGAGCGCTGCAGGGCCAGGCCGGCATCGGCCGCGTCGACCGTTATGGCGGCGCGGAACGCGAAGTGCGCATAGAACTCGCGCCCGGCAAGCTCGATGCTTACGGCATCACAGCTGCAAGCGTGAACGATCAGCTGCGCGGCACCAATGTCGATCTCGGCTCCGGTCGCGGCCAGGTGGCGGGCAGCGAACAGGCAATCCGCGTTCTTGGCGACGCCCGCAATGTCGCCGAACTTGCAGACACGACGATTGCGCTGCCGAGCGGCCGTTTCGTCAAGCTGTCCGATCTCGGCGTCATCAAGGACACCTATGAGGAGCCAAAATCCTTTTCGCGCTTCAACGATACGCCCGTCGTTACCTTCGGCGTCTTCCGCTCGAAGGGCGCCAGTGAGGTCAGCGTCGCCGAGACGGTCGCGCAGAGCCTCGACAAGGTGCGAAGCGAAAATCCGAACGTGAAGATCGAGATGATCGACGATTCGGTCTATTTCACCTACGGCAACTATGAAGCCGCCATCCACACGCTGCTCGAAGGCGCCCTGCTCGCCGTCATTGTCGTGCTGCTGTTCCTCAGGAACTGGCGCGCGACGCTGATCTCGGCCATCGCGCTCCCGCTCTCTGCGATCCCGACCTTCTGGGTCATGGACATGATGGGCTTCTCGCTGAACCTCGTCAGCTTCCTGGCGCTGACGCTCGCGACAGGTATCCTGGTCGACGACGCGATCGTGGAAATCGAGAACATTGCCCGCCATATCAAGATGGGCAAGACGCCCTATCGGGCGGCGATCGAGGCGGCGGATGAAATCGGTCTCGCCGTCATCGCCACCACCTTCACCATCATCGCGGTCTTCGTGCCAGTTTCCTTCATGCCGGGCATTCCGGGCCAGTACTTCATCCAGTTCGGCCTGACCGTCGCATTCTCCGTCTTTTTCTCGCTGCTGGTGGCACGCCTCATCACCCCGATGATGGCCGCCTATCTGATGCGCGCCGAAGACGGTGTCGACGACCATCACGACAATGACGGTCTGCTGATGAAGGGTTATACGCGCCTGATCCGCGCCACGACCGGGCACAAATATTCGCGATATCTGACGCTGCTTGCGGCGATCGGTTTCCTCGTCGGCTCGGTTATGCTGCTGATGAAGGTTCCAGGCAGTTTCCTGCCGCCCGAAGATGCCTCGCGCATCGTTCTCTCTGTTGAACTGCCGCCCAATGCGCGGCTCGACGACACCGAGAAGACGACGAAGGCGATCTATGACAGGGTCAAGGACCTCAACGGCGTCGAAAGCGTCTTCGTCCTCGGCGGGGCATCGCCAAAGGGCGATCTCGAACTGCGCCGTGCGACCATTACGCTGGCGCTCCACAAGCTCGACCAGTCGCTGGTCAAGAAGGTGGTCAACGACGTGCTCGGCCATATCCCGGTCATCGGCCCGATGCTGCCGAAGGTGGAAGTCCACGGCCGCGAGCGCCCGCAATGGGATATTGAAAAGGAAGTCTTCGCCAAGCTGCGCGATATTCCCGATGTCCATATCCTGAAGCTTAACGACCGCGGCGAACGCGACCTCTCCTTCAACTTCCTCTCCAAAAACGAGAAGGACCTGAACGAAGCCGTCGGCATTCTGGAATCCAAGTTGCGTGCCGACCCGCTGCTCGCCAATGTCAGCGCCGACGGCGCCCTGCCGCGTCCGGAACTGCAGGTCTATCCCCGCAAGGACGAGGCGGCGCGTCTCGGCATCACGCCGCAGCAGATCTCCGAGACGATCCGCGTCGCCACCATCGGCGATGTCGATGCGGCCCTCGCCAAGATCTCGCTCGACGATCGCCAGATCCCGATCCGCGTCCAGGCGGCCCTTGACATGCGCCGCGACCTTGCCGCCATCCGGGCGCTGAAGATCCAGACCGCCAGCGGCGGCACCGTTCCGCTCTCGAGCGTCGCGAATATCGACTATTCGGAAGGCGTAAGCTCGATCAAGCGCAACAACCGTAACCGGGTCGTCTCTATCGGTTCCGACCTGCCGCAGGGTGTAGCGCTCGACACCGCCTCGGCCCGTTTCCGCGAGATCGTCAAGGCGGCCAACATTCCGGCCACGGTACACCTCGCGGAAAGCGGCGACACCAAGGTGCAGACCGAGATGCAGCAGAGCTTCGTCAACGCCATGTTGATGGGCCTCATGTTGGTACTGACCGTGCTGATCCTGCTCTTCAAGGATGTGATCCAGCCCTTCACCATCCTGTTCTCGCTGCCGCTCGCGATCGGCGGCGTCGCGGCGGGCCTGATCATCACCAACAATCCGCTGTCCATGCCTGTCATGATCGGCATTCTGATGCTGATGGGCATCGTCACCAAGAATGCCATCCTGCTCGTCGATTTTGCAATCGAGATGCGCCATCAGGGCATGTCCCGTGTTGAAGCCATGGTCGAGGCCGGCCGCAAACGCGCCCGGCCGATCATCATGACTTCGATTGCCATGTCGGCAGGCATGCTGCCGTCGGCGCTCGGCGTCGGCGAAGGCGGCTCGTTCCGCGCGCCGATGGCAATCGCCGTGATCGGCGGCATCATCGTCTCGACGGTGCTGTCGCTCGTCGTCGTTCCCTCCTTCTTCCTCATCATGGACGATCTGTCCCGCCTGCTCGGCTGGATATTTGGACGCCTGGTCGGCAGGAAGGATGAGGAAGACCTGCCGCTCTCGCGCGAGGATCTTACCCGCGTGACCCGCGAGAACCGCAGCGATATCGATGCGCTGGACGAGCGCCTGACCGCGATCGAAAAGCCGGAAAGCAAGCGCAAGGGCGCCAACGACACCAATGTGCTCCGCCTGCCGCCGTTTGCGGCGGAGTGAGCAAAGCCTCAGGAAACGAGACGGGCCGGGAGCGACCTCCCGCTCGTCGGGCTGCTGACAAACCGCATGCAAAACCCCCGACGTCATCCTCGGCCTTCTGCCGAGGATCTATGCCGGCCCAATTAAATACCTGGAAATAAAGGTTTACCCATCAAATAATCGCGGTGGTTAGATGCTCGGCACGAGCCCGAGCATGGCGGAAGAGACGTTGTCAACAAACTACGGACCGGAGCGATCTCCCGGCCCGTTTTTGTTTCGCCACCCTCGCCGCCATCCGCCAGATGCGGCGGGCTTGTCCCTCAGAGCCCGCCCTGCTCTCTCAAGAAACTAACGATCGAGCTGACGCCATCGCCACGCTTCATATCGGAGAAGACGAAGGGGCGTGAGGCGCGCATGCGCGTCGCATCCCGCTCCATCACCTCAAGATCGGCGCCGACATGGGGTGCCAGATCCTTCTTGTTGATGACGAGCAGGTCGGAGCGGGTGATACCGGGCCCGCCCTTGCGCGGGATTTCCTCCCCTTGGCAGACCGAGATGACATAGATGGTGATATCGGCGAGGTCCGGCGAAAAGGTCGCCGCCAGATTGTCGCCGCCTGACTCGATGAAGACGACATCGAGATTGGGGATCCGCTCGTTAAGGCTCGCGATCGCCTGAAGATTGATCGTCGCATCCTCGCGGATGGCGGTATGCGGGCAGCCGCCCGTCTCGACGCCGACGATGCGATCGGAAGGCAATGCCTGCATGCGCACCAGCGCCTCGGCATCCTCGGTCGTATAGATGTCGTTGGTGACGACGGCGACGGAATAGTCGTCCCGCATCGCCTTGCAGAGCTTTTCCGTCAGCGCCGTCTTGCCCGACCCGACCGGCCCGCCGATGCCGACGCGCAGAGGTCCGTTTCTTGATTTCATATGGCGTACTCCAATAGGATTCCGATGATAGCGACGCCGCCGGCATGCGCCACCGTCAAATGACGCAGTTGCGGGATAATTTGGTAGTTACGAGCGGAAAAGCCTGATCGTCTGGGTTTCGTGGCGCAGGCTGGCGATATCGGCCTGCACCGTCGCCGAACCGAGATCGTCGAGGGTTGAGACTGCCGCCCGCCGCGCGATCCCCGCAATCTGCTCTTCAAGCCCGGCAAGTATGGCAACGCCATCCTTTTGCCCGGCGACGCCGAGACGGATACCTGCTGAAACCGTCTGTGAGGCATAGGCATGCAGGAACACCGCGAGCACCTTCTCAGGCCTTATAGCATGGGCGCCCGCAACCGCTCCGACCGCAATGGGATAGGCGGTCTTGCCAGGCAGTCTTTCGAAGACCTCGTCCGGCCAGGCTCGCGCCGCCAAGAGGAACGCCTCGCCGAGCAGCATCGTTTCCTTATGGCGCTCACGCGATCCGGCAAGCGCTTCGGCAAGCGCAGCGATTTCGGCAAGGCCCGTAGCCTCGGCCTGGCGCCTGTGGCTCTCCGCCAGAAGCACTGCATCGTTCCAGGCCGAACCATGGCCGATCAGCGTGCCGATCCAGTCCGCAAGCGAGGCCGCGTCGGTCACGAGCCCATCGGCTACCGCCCGCTCCAACCCGCCTGAATAGGCGAAACTGCCGATCGGAAAGGCCGGTGAAAGCCATGCCATCAGGCGCAACAATGCCTGCAATTCACGATCTTCGCTCATCGAGCCTCAATCGTGTTTGTGGCCGTGATGCCCGTGCCCATGACCATGGTGGTGATCATGGTCGCAGGTGTGATCATGTTTGTGGTCATGGCCATGCGCGTGATCATGGTCATGACCAGCGTTGTGATTGTGCCCGTGGTCATGATGCGCATGCGCCTGGTCATGCGAATGTCCGCCATGTGAATGATAGGCCCCGCGCGCAGGCTGGAAGGGCTCTTCGATATCGAGCACGGTGGCGCCGAGCCCCTGCAGCATGGTTCGGATGACATGATCGCGCAGGATGACGATGCGGTCTTCCTCGATCTGGGCGGCGAGATGACGGTTGCCGAGATGCCAGGCAAGCTCGACCAGATGCGTGCGGTCGCGTCCGCGAATCTCGAAGAGCTTCTCGTCGGCGGCAAGGATCTCGATCAGTTCGCCGTCTTCGCGCACAAGCAGGTCGCCATTGGCGAAGAGCACCGGATCCTTGAGGTCGAGCATGACCATCTCGCCATTCTCCAGATGCAGGAGCTTGCGGCGCAAATGCCGCAGATCATGCGGCAGCTTGACCTGGGCGGTCGGATGGGAGGAAGGGGTTCCGGCGGGAAGATAGGAGGTGACGCGCTGCATGATATGTCCGTTTTGATGAGACCACGACCATGCAAAATAGCCCTTCCCGATGCAAGCACCAATGGGAGGCCGGCTTTTATATTCCGTAGGCCTGCATCACGTTGTCGCTCCCCAGCCCCCTGCCCTCGGTATTGGCGCTGGTTTCGGCGAGCCCGTGCCAGGCATGATGCAGTCCCTCCCGCTCGTGCACGACGCGATTGCGTCCGAGCGCCTTGGCGAGATAAAGCGCCCGATCGGCCGAGGCATAGACCTGCTGCTTGCTGCGCCCAGGAATGAGATCGGCCACGCCGCCGGAAATGGTGATGGCAATATGATTCCCATCTGCCACGAGCGGTCTGTTGGCGATATCGGACTGCACGGCCTGGATCCGCTCCAACCGTTTCTCCAGCGGTTCGCCGGAGACGATGACGCCGAATTCCTCGCCACCGAGGCGCGCAACGACGGACGATTCGTCGAAGGCGGAAAGCAGCACCGCCGAGACCGCCGTGATAACCGCATCGCCGCAGGCATGGCCGAAACGGTCGTTGATCGCCTTGAAACGGTCGACGTCGAAAATGACGAGCGAGGCGTCGCCTTCGATCCGATCCAGCGACTCGGTGAAGGCGCGCCGGTTCAACAGGCCGGAGAGGGTATCCGTGCGGCTGAGCTTTTCGAACTCCGCCCGCGACAGCGTCAGTTCATGCATTGCAAAACCCGCCGCCAGCGACATCATGCCGGAAACCGTGCCGCCGACAAGCCAGGAAAAAATGGCGCCGAAGCCGATCGCGTGCGAAAGGGTCACCGGCAACAGCCCGAGAAAACCGAGTGGCGGTATCGTCAGCGCAATGATAACGCCGGAGAAAATGACGGCAAGAAAGCTCATCTTCAACGCAAAGACATAGACCTGCCTGCGATATAGAAAATGGCCAAAATCGGCCTGCAGCGACATCCAGTTTCTCATGAGAATCGACCTTCCTGCCCGGCGTTTCAAGGCATTGATAAGAGCCCAATTGCTGCGGGTGTCTTAATCAATTCGCTAAAATTCGAACGATTTCAGACGATTCGGTGGTGAGATTTTTTCTAGCAGGGGCTGCAAGTCTTCAATCCCTGAATCGAACAACGTACACAAGCAGCTAATGTGTTGATATATAATAGCTTTGCCACGATCTTGCGGCGAGCTGTTTCAGAATGGTCTAGCTCAAGAAAAACTGCGATTTTTACAACCGGACGGAGAAATCCATTCACAATTTCGTTTAAGAGCGGACGGGCCAGCGAGTGCGTCAATTGTAGACATCAACAGACAATCGCAATGATTGTGGAAGAGGGTTCCATAAGCCAGTCCGAAGCCCTGCCGAGCGGAGTGCAGCGGCAGTCCAGGTGTTGCAGCCGAAGAGGGCATTGAAGTATCCCTTGGCTTCGAAAAACCGATCGATCTCCCCGTAACCCGCATCCGGAATCGGCGCGATCGCGCCCGCGTTGCGGACGAAGCTGTCCGCGATGAATTCGCGCAGCCGCGCCAATCCATCATCACCAATATCGAAGGCCGTAACATCAGACTGCGGCTCGGCAATATGGCCAGCGAGATCCACATGCAGCACCGAACGATCTATCGTCAGCGCCCGTAGCACCGGCAGCGGCTTCAGCTCAGCCCAGGTCGGTGTTTCGAGATAGAAGGCGCGGCCGCCCCAGCCGATCACGAGCCATTCCGCATTCGGATGACCGAGCGGAAAATCCGGCTCGTCGAGGAAGGAAAATGCCGCCCGCGTCTCCTCATCGAGCGGAATGGCAATATCGGTATGAATCGATCCCGATAGGAGGAGAATGCGGTGGATTGCCTCCCCCGGCGACGCCTTGACCGGGGCAATCAGCGGCCGGGGAATGAAGGTTCCGCCCGCTGCCAGAGTTGCGAGCAGGAGCACGATCCGCAACAGCCAGCGCATCCCCCTCAGCACGGAATGACTGGCCTAGAACAGGAAATAGCGCTGCGCCATCGGCAGCACCGTCGCGGGCTCGCAGGTCAGCAGTTCGCCGTTCGCCCTGACTTCATAGGTCTCCGGATCGACTTCGATCTCCGGTGTCAGGTCATTGTGGATCATCGACGCCTTGGAGATGCCGCCGCGCGTATTCTTCACCGCCACGAGTTCCTTCGCGACCCCGAGCCTGCCCTTCAGCCCGGCATCGAGCGACGCCTGGCTGACGAAGGTGACGGAGGAATTGGTGAGGCTGCGGCCATAGGAGGCGAACATCGGCCGATAGTGCACCGGCTGCGGCGTCGGGATCGAGGCATTCGGATCGCCCATAGGGGCGGCGGCAATCGAGCCGCCGAGCAGCACCATGTCGGGCTTCACGCCGAAGAAGGCTGGGTTCCAGAGCACGAGGTCGGCGCGCTTACCGATCTCGACCGAGCCGATCTCATGGCTGAGACCGTGGGCGATCGCCGGGTTGATCGTATATTTGGCGATATAGCGGCGGACGCGGAAATTGTCGTTGTCGCCCTTTTCCTCCTTCAGTCGGCCGCGCTGGCGCTTCATCTTATCGGCCGTCTGCCAGGTGCGGATCGCCACTTCGCCGACGCGGCCCATGGCCTGGCTGTCGGATGAAATGATCGAGAAGGCGCCGATATCATGGAGAATGTCTTCCGCCGCGATCGTCTCCTTGCGGATGCGGCTTTCGGCAAAGGCGATATCCTCGGGAATCGACGGCGACAGGTGATGGCAGACCATCAGCATGTCGAGATGCTCAGCGATAGTGTTGACCGTGTAGGGCCGCGTCGGATTGGTGGACGACGGGATGACGTTCGGCTGCCCACAGATCTTGATGATATCGGGCGCGTGCCCGCCGCCCGCCCCTTCCGTGTGGAACGCATGGATGGTGCGGCCCTTGATGGCGCCGATCGTATCCTCGACGAAGCCGCTTTCGTTCAGCGTATCGGTGTGGATCATCACCTGCACGTCATGTTCGTCGGCGACCGACAGGCAGCAATCGATGGCGCCAGGCGTCGTGCCCCAGTCCTCATGCAATTTCAGCGAGGTGGCGCCGGCCAGCACCATTTCCGTCAGTGCTCCCGGCAGCGAGGCATTGCCCTTGCCGGCAAAGGCAAGGTTCATCGGGAAGGCGTCCGCCGCCTCGATCATACGCGCCAGATGCCAGGGACCCGGCGTGCAGGTGGTGGCGAGCGTACCATGCGCCGGTCCCGTGCCGCCGCCGAGCATGCAGGTCAAGCCAGACATCAGCGCTTCCTCGATCTGCTGCGGCGCGATGAAATGGATATGGCTATCCATGCCGCCTGCGGTGACGATCTTGCCTTCGGCGGCAATAGCCTCCGTGCCCGGGCCGACGATAATGTTGACGCCCGGCTGCATATCGGGATTGCCGGCCTTGCCGATCGCAACGATGCGCCCACCCTTCAGCCCGATATCGGCTTTATAGATTCCGGAATGATCGACGATCACCGCATTGGTGATGACCGTATCGACCGCGCCGTCCGCCCGTGTCACCTGGCTCTGGCCCATGCCGTCACGGATCACCTTGCCGCCGCCGAACTTCACCTCCTCGCCATAAGTGGTGAAATCCTTCTCGATCTCGATGAAGAGCTCCGTATCGGCAAGGCGCACCTTGTCTCCGGTGGTCGGTCCGAACATGCCGGCATAGGCGGCGCGGGAGATCTTGTAGGGCATTCATCAGGCTCCGTGGAAGGAAGAGACAAGTTTTTTTTCGCCGAGTCGTGTGAGGCGGCCAGCGGCTACATAAGTATCGACAAGCTGCCGTTCGGCCGCAAACGGGTGCCATTCCCAGCCGACGTGACCGAAGCCAGCCAGCATCACCTCGGCCTCGGCATATTTGTCCAGCACCTCGGCGGTGACGATCATGCCGCTGCTCGGCACCACATAGGGCGCCGGCTCAAAGGCCGAAAGCGAGGCGTCGACGGCCTCGTGGACCGTCTTGCCGATGACGATATGCGCCTTGCCGGTTTCCGCGCAGAAGGCAGCGAACGCATCCGTATAGTCGTCGCAGAAATCATCGAGATCAGGATGCGAGACGGCAAGCGGCGCCCGCATCGCGGCAAATTTTTCCGGGTCGCGCACGCTCCAGATTTCGCGCGCCGAAACAACACCGGGATGAGCGCGCCACTCGGGTGAGCCGAGCATTGCCTTTGCCGGCCGGCCGGTATTGCAGACCGCGACGGCATCCGTGCGGCTGCCGCCAGTGCCGTAGGAACGGCAATCGTTGAAGCGGATGACGAAATCGGCGGCATCGATGATGCCTGCCTGTCCTTCCCCAATCTCGCCATTGCCGACGATTACGATCTTTTTGATCACCCTAGTTGCTCATCGTGTCTTCGAGCTGTTTCAGCTCTTTCGTGCGTTTATCCGTCTCTTCGGCCAGACATCCGGCAACCAGCATCGGCTCCATCGTGCCGCCGCGGGCCTGAAAGCCGAAGGCATCGCATTCTGCGTCGCGATAGTCGATCCAGGCGCGCTGCGCCTTGACCAGCGCCCTTTCGGCACCCTTCATGTCGGCGTCGAGATCCTTGTCGATCGCCGCCATGGCGGCGCGTGTCTTCTTATATTGTTCGTTCAGCGCCTTGTCGGCAGCCTCATGGCGCGCCTCTTCGCAGGAGGTCATGTCCGATTGCGTCTGCGGACTCTTGCAATCGACATCCTGCGCGGACACACGGCCGGCCACAAACAGCATCGCCGCCCCGATGAGGCAGATATTCAGACGCAATCACCTCTCCCGTTCTTCTAAAGCCTGCCCATCACGAGCTGGCGGAAGCCGTAAACCTCGCGCTTGCCGGAAAGCGGGATCAGCGTCACCGAACGCGTCTGCCCCGGCTCGAAGCGCACGGCCGTCCCGGCCGGAATATCAAGACGTTTCCCGTGCGCCGCCGCGCGGTCGAAGGAAAGCCCGGCATTGGTCTCGGCAAAATGATAGTGGCTGCCGACCTGCACCGGCCGGTCGCCTGTATTGGAAACTTCCAGCGTCACCGTGGGCGCGCCGGCATTGAGTTCGATGTCGCCGCTTGCGGCAATGATCTCGCCCGGAATCATCTCATTCTCCTTAAGCCGCTCTGGGTGCACAGCCCTCGGCCTTCAGCACGCGTTTCGTCGACGCCGGATGTTTGGCGAGCATGGCGGCCGGCCGGATGGGCCTGGCGACGAGATTGCCGCCGCAATTCGGGCAAGTGCCCTTCAGCACGCCGTCCACGCAATCGGCGCAGAAGGTGCATTCGTAGGTGCAGATCCGCGCCTCAGCGCTCTCCGGCGGCAGATCCTTGTCGCAGCATTCGCAATTGGGCCTCAGTTCCAGCATTTTCTCTCCCTACCGGATCGGTTCATGTACGGTGACGAGCTTGGTTCCGTCGGGAAACGTTGCTTCCACCTGCACGTCGTGGATCATCTCGGCAACGCCCTCCATCACCTGATCACGGCCGATCACATGGGCGCCGGCTTCCATCAGCTCGGCGACGGGACGGCCGTCGCGGGCGCCTTCGACGACGAAGTCGCTGATCAGCGCAATCGCTTCGGGATAGTTCAGCTTGACGCCGCGCTCCAGCCGCCGCCGTGCCACCATCGCCGCCATCGAAATCAGCAGCTTGTCTTTTTCTCTCGGAGTGAGGTTCATTGCTTGCCCATCTGCCTCATGCTTCGCTTCATAGATTCCAGACTTTCGGCACAGGCGCACCGTTGCGCAAGACGGAAATGACCGGGATAAGGATTTTTCTCAGCGTAAAACCGTCGGCTGCGGCAAGGCGAACGACGAGCTTGTCGCTCCAGGCGCTCGCGCCGCCCATGATCCCTTCGACGAGCGGCCGCACCTTGCCGAGATAGGCTTCAGCCAGCGGACCGGCATAAAGCAGCGTCGCAAAGGCCACCTGCCCGCCGAGCACGGCCTGACGCGCGGCCAATGCCGCGACACCCTCGGAAAGCCTAAGCTCCTCGGCATGGATCAGCCGGCCCGAGCGGCGGATACGCCAGCGGTCACGAAAGAGCCCAGTCTCCACCGCCTCGCCCATTGCCTTGCGGCCGAGCAGCACCGCTTCGACGGCCAGGAATTCGGCGCTTTCGTCGAGATCGACGTCCAGGCGGCGGAAAAGCGCTGCCCTGTCGAAGAGGATCGTTTCCTGCGGAAGCCAGTCGACGCGCGCTCCAACGCCGACTTCGATGCGGGTCGTCACCTCGGCGGCGCCGGCCGACGCCTTGTAGATCTTTTCGCAGGCCTGGGTGGTAACGTCGATCTTCGTGCCGGCGCCGGCAACAACGCTCCAGTCCAGCCGATCGCCGCCGGTCAGCCCGCCCGCGGTGTTGATGATGACGGCTTCCATCGAGGCGTCGAAAGTATCAGGCAAGCGGATCTTCGCCGCGCCCTCCTGATAGAGCTCGCGAATACGAGTGCGCCCATCGAGCAGCCTTGCCGCCAGATGCCCCCGTCCCTCCGCTCTTTGCGGTCTGGTACTCACTGCCGCACTCGTCATGTCGTCCTTTCAATCGCGCCACCGCTTTCCATTCGCCGGCGCGAATGACGGAAAGCAAGCAATTCCCATGCCGCCCGACAAGGGCTGCGGTCCGCGCAGAAGAGATCAACGAGCCGTCGTTCTCTCTGCCGCAAATTGCGGCATTTGCCGGTCAGACGGTCAGATGGCGGCGAGCCTCCTGCGTGTCCAGCGTTTCGGCAAGCCCTTCATGCACGATCTCGCCGCGGTCCATGATGTAGACATAGTCGGCAAGCTCCCGGCAGAAATCCAGATATTGCTCGACAAGCAGGATCGCCATGCCTGTGGAATCGCGGAGATAGCGGATCGCCCGGCCGATATCTTTGATGATCGACGGCTGAATGCCCTCGGTCGGCTCGTCGAGCACGAGAATTTTCGGCCGCGTCACCATGGCGCGCCCGATTGCCAGCTGCTGCTGCTGCCCGCCGGAAAGATCGCCGCCGCGCCGTGACAACATCGATTTCAGCACCGGGAAGAGACTGAAGATATCGTCGGGAATGTTGCGGTCGCGGCGGCCAAGCGGAGCGAAGCCGGTTTCGAGATTTTCCTTGACGCTAAGCAGCGGAAAGATTTCACGCCCCTGCGGCACATAGCCGATGCCCTGCTTGGCGCGGGCAAAGGGCGGCAGGCCGTTCAGTTTTGTATCGTTGAAGGTGACGGTGCCGGCCGATAGCGGATGCTGGCCGGTGACGGCGCGCAGCAGCGAACTCTTGCCGACGCCGTTGCGCCCCAGCACGCAGGTGATCTTGCCCATCTCCGCCTTGATGGAGATGCCGCGCAGCGCCTGCGCCGCGCCATAATGCAGATTTGCGTTCTCGACTGTCAGCATCCGATCACCCATTCCCCATCAGTTCATCAGACTGCGCCTCAGCGTCTGCAGGGCGTAGTCCTGTTCTTTCGTTCTCTCGCCGCCGGTCTCGGCCACGTCCTCGGCAATGCCGATCAATTGCTGGCGCTCCTGCATGTCGAGCGCCTTTAACCAGAGATCCCGGAACCGGCGGATCGGATCTTCCGGACTGGTGACGTTCTTGGAAGCCCACTCGCCGAAAACCAACACCTCTTCCAGGTCGCCCGGCCGGATGATGCCTTTCATGCGGCTGCGGATAACATCCTTCGCCGCGTCGACATACATCGGCTTCTCCTTGGCAAGGCAGAAGAAAAAGGCCACCGCCGCAATCGCCGGATCGGCAATCGAGGCCAGCGGCGCTACCTCGGCCTGCTTGCGAAACTTCCTGCGCTTATAAGCGCCCCGCATGCGCTCGACGGAATCGATGATCTCGTTTCCCGCCTCGCGCACCATTTTAAAACGCCAATACCAGATGACAGCGCCGCTGAGCGCCGCGACCAGAATACCGAGAAAAGCCATGATGAAACCCCACAGTAAACCCCGCTCGTTTTAGAGCGTCTTCCATTGTCAGGTTCAAGCCTGGAAGTTGCATTCCTCACCTTCCTAGATAATTCTCGATCACCTTCGGATCCGAACTGACGAAATCGATCGATCCCTCCGCCAGCACCGATCCTTCCGCAAGGCAGGTCACCTTGACGCCGAGGTCGCGGATGAAGCCCATGTCGTGCTCAACGACGACGACCGACCGGGTCTTGGCGATATTCTTGAGCAGAATCGCCGTTTCCGCTGTCTCCGCATCCGTCATGCCGGCGACCGGCTCGTCGACGAGCAGCAGCTTCGGCTCCTGGGCAAGCAACATGCCGATCTCCAGCCATTGCTTCTGCCCGTGCGATAGATTGGCAGCCAATTCGTCGCGGCGGTGGGTCAGCCGCACGGTTTCGAGAATTTCATCGATGCGCGTCCTGTCTTCGCTCGAAAGTCGATAGAACAGCGTCGAGAAGACGGAGCGGCGGCGGTTCAGCGCCAGTTCCAGATTGTCCCAGACCGTATGGCTTTCGAAGACCGTCGGCTTCTGGAACTTGCGGCCGATGCCGAGCTGAGCGATGTCGGCCTCATCCTTCTTGGTGAGGTCGACGGTCCCGTTGAAGAAAACCTCGCCCTCATCGGGCCTGGTCTTGCCGGTGATGATATCCATCATCGTCGTCTTGCCGGCGCCGTTCGGGCCAATAATGGCGCGAAGCTCGCCGGGCTCGATGACGATCGAGAGCGAATTCAGCGCCTTGAAGCCGTCGAAGGAAACGGAGACGCCGCTGAGATAGAGCACGCTGTTGGGTTTGACGTCGGGAATCATGGGCGCTCACTCCGCTGCCTGGATTTTCGCTTCGATGTCATCTTCCTCTGCCGCCGGGGGTACAGCGTCGGTGACGGCCTTCCGTTTGCCGAGTTGGTGCGCGATGGTGCCGACGACGCCCTTCGGCAGGAACAGCGTAACGGCGACGAAGAGACCGCCGAGCGCAAACAGCCAGAACTCGGGGAAGAGACCGGTGAAAATCGTCTTACCGCCATTGACGAGGATCGCCCCGATGATCGGCCCGATCAGCGTTCCCCGCCCGCCGACCGCCGTCCAGATGACGACTTCGATGGAGTTTGCGGGCGCGAATTCGCCGGGATTGATGATGCCGACCTGCGGCACGTAGAGCGCGCCGGCAATGCCCGCCATCATCGCCGAGACGACGAAGGTGAAGAGCTTGAAATGCTCGACGCGGTAGCCGAGGAAGCGTGTGCGGCTTTCGGCGTCGCGCACGCCGACGAGCACCTTGCCGAACTTTGAGCGGACGATTGCCGAGGCGATCGTCAGCGATAGCGCCAGAAAGATCGCGGTCGCGGCGAAGAGGCTGGCGCGCGTGCCGTCTGCCTGGATGTTGAAGCCGAGGATGTCCTTGAAATCGGTCATGCCGTTATTGCCGCCGAAACCCATGTCGTTGCGGAAGAAGGCAAGCAGCAGCGCATAAGTCATCGCCTGGGTGATGATCGAGAGGTAGACGCCGTTGACGCGCGAGCGGAAGGCGAACCAGCCGAAGACGAAGGCGAGCAAACCAGGCACGAGGAGCACCATCAGCGCCGCGAACCAGAACTGGTCGAAGCCGTACCAGAACCAGGGCAGCTCCTTCCAGTTCAGGAACACCATGAAGTCGGGAAGGATCGAATCGCCGTAGACGCCGCGCGAGCCGATCTGGCGCATCAGATACATGCTCATCGCATAACCGCCGAGCGCGAAGAAGGCGCCGTGGCCGAGCGAAAGGATGCCGCAGAAGCCCCAGACGAGATCGAGCGCCAGCGCCAGCAGCGCATAGGTCAGATACTTGCCAAACAGCGCCATGATGTAGGTCGGGACGTGAAGCGGATGGGTTGGCCCGGTGGCGAGGTTCAGCACCGGCACGAGAATGGCGACCGCCAGCAGCAGGGCGACGGCGATTGAGATCCTGCGATCGAGCGATCGGAGAAGGAAGGCCGTTATCATGCTTCCACCGCCCTTCCTTTGAGTGCGAAGAGCCCGCGCGGACGCTTCTGGATGAACAGAATGATGAGGACGAGCACCAGGATTTTGCCGAGCACGGCGCCGGCGAAGGGCTCAAGGAACTTGTTGACGACGCCGAGCGACAGGGCGCCGACCAGCGTGCCCCAGAGATTGCCGACCCCGCCGAATACGACGACCATGAAGCTGTCGATGATGTAGTTCTGGCCGAGGTTCGGCGAGACGTTATCGATCTGCGAGAGCGCCACACCGGCCATGCCGGCGATGCCGGAGCCGAGCGCGAAGGTGAAGGCATCGACCCAGCCGGTGCGGATTCCCATGGAGGAAGCCATGCGCCGGTTCTGCGTCACCGCCCGCATCTGCAGCCCGAAGGCGGAGCGCTTGAGCAGCATCAGGAGCGTCAGGAATACCACCACAGAGAAGGCGATGATCCAGAGCCGGTTCCAGGTGATGACCAGCCCGCCGAAATCGAAGGCACCGGACATCCAGCTCGGATTGCGGACCTCGCGGTTGGTCGGGCCGAAATAGCTGCGGATCGCCTGCTGCAAGATCAGCGACACGCCCCAGGTGGCAAGCAGGGTCTCCAGCGGGCGGCCGTAGAGATAGCGGATCACCGAACGTTCGATGACGAGACCGACCAGACCGGTGAAGAGGAAGGCAGCCGGCACCGCGAAGGCCAGTGAATAATCGGCAAGCGAGGGGAAGGCCGAGGCGATCGTTTCCTGCACGACATAGGTCGTATAGGCGCCGATCATCACCATCTCGCCATGCGCCATGTTGATGACGCCCATGACGCCGAAGGTGATGGCAAGGCCGATAGCGGCCAAGAGCAGCACCGAGCCGAGCGACAGGCCGTACCAGACGTTCTGGACGACGTCCCAGAGCGCCAGGTCACGGTTGATCGAATTGATCTCCGTCTGGATCGCGGGCTTCAGATCGTCGGGCGCATTCGCCATCGCCGTCGTCAGGATCGTCAGCGCATCGCGGCCGCCGCGGGCGGCGATCATATCGATGGCAGCCCGCTTCTCCTCGAGACCGGCATCGCTCTTCAGCACCATCACGGCCCGCGCCGCTTCCATCGTGTTTTTGATCTCGCCATCCTTCTCGGCTGAAAGAGCCGAATTCAGGAGTTCGAGATTGGCAGGATCGGCATCCCTAAGCATTCCCTCGGCCGCAGCGAGCCGCGCCGAGCGATCCGGGCTCAGAAGCGTCAGCTGGCTCATCATCGTCGTGATCGTGGTGCGCAGTGCATTGTTGATCTTGACCTTCGACATCAAGTCGGGATCGACATCGGCAACCGCCTCGCCGGTGATCGGATCGGAATAGGTGGGCTCGTCCTCCGTCCCGCCCTGCACGAGCACGGGACCACCCTCCGAATTGACGTAGAGTTGGCCGTCGCTCAGCTGCTGCAGGATCTGGCTGACATGCGTATCCCCGGAAGCGGCAAGCGCCCGGATGGCCGCGTCGCGCTCGGGAAAGCCGCCGACGCCGAGCGCATCGACGAGAGCGTGCACGTCGTCCTCGGCGCGAAGGCCGGTCCCAGAAAGCGTCAGGCCCGAAAGCATCAGACAAAATGTCAGAAGGAGAATCTGGATGGCGCGAAACATCGGCTCTCTCGCCTTGAGTGTCGTCGGCCTTGCGGCGCAGCGGTAAAGATGGAGCTTCCGCCCGGATCGGCTCCGGACGGAAGTCTTCAGACTATCAGCGGATGGGTCTCCTCAGGAGCCCTTGCCGCCGCACTTGCCGGTGGCAACGTTGAAGTTGCCGCAGTTCAACGGCTTGCGCCAATCAGAGATCAGGTCCTTGGAGTCCGGCAGATAGTCCGACCATTCGTCGCCGACGACAGCGGGCGTTTGCTGGACGATTTCGAACTGGCCGTTGGCCTGGATTTCACCAATCAGCACCGGCTTGGTGATGTGGTGGTTGGGCATGACGGTGGCATAGCCGCCGGAGAGGTTCGGAACGGTCACGCCGATGATGTTATCGAGAACGGCATCGGTATTGGTGGTGCCGGCGGCCTCGACGGCCTTCACCCAGGCGTTGAAGCCGATATAGGCGGCCTCCATCGGATCGTTCGTCACACGCTTGTCGTTCTTTGTGAAGGCGTGCCATTCCTTGATGAACTTCTTGTTGGCGGGGCTTTCCACCGACTCGAAGTAGTTCCAGGCAGCGAGATGGCCGACGAGCGGCTTGGTGTCGAGGCCGGCAAGCTCTTCTTCGCCGACCGAGAAGGCGACAACCGGAATGTCGGTCGCCTTGATGCCCTGGTTGCCGAGCTCCTTGTAGAACGGCACATTGGCGTCACCATTGACCGTGGAGACCACGGCGGTCTTCTTGCCGGCAGAGCCGAATTCCTTGATCTTGGCGACCTCGGTCTGCCAGTCGGAGAACCCGAACGGCGTGTAGTTGACGAGAATGTCTTCCTTCGGAATGCCCTTGGATTCGAGATAGGCTGCCAGGATCTTGTTGGTCGTGCGCGGGTAGACATAGTCGGTGCCTTCGAGCACGAAGCGCTTCACGCCTTCGGTCTTCATCAGATAGTCGACAGCCGGGATCGCCTGCTGGTTCGGAGCCGCACCCGTGTAGAAGATGTTGCGCGAGGATTCCTCGCCTTCATACTGCACAGGGTAGAAGAGCAGCGAGTTCAGCTCTTCGAAAACCGGCAGCACCGACTTGCGCGAGGACGACGTCCAGCAACCGAAGACCGCGGCGACCTTGTCCTTTTCGATCAGCTCACGCGCCTTTTCGGCAAAGAGCGGCCAATCGGACGCCGGATCGACGACGACAGCTTCGAGCTTCTTGCCGAGAAGGCCGCCCTTCTTGTTCTGCTCGTCGATGAGCATCAGCATGGCGTCTTTCAGCGTGGTTTCGGAAATTGCCATCGTGCCCGAGAGCGAATGCAGCACGCCGACCTTGATCGTATCGTCGGCGGCAATCGCGCTGCTGAAGGCAGCCGACGCTGTCATGATGGCGCCGAGCGCGGCACCCGTAATCGTGGATTTGAGATTCATATGGTTGATCCCCTCTCTTGTTCCGCAACAGGCCGGAAACGGAGTTAACTGTTGCCGAGAGGACTATCGGGTGCTGCAGCGCAAAAACACATACGCAAAATGACGTAGGCGCAGGGGTCGAATGCGCAGTCATGACGAGGAGGGCATCCCCGCCGCAGGGGTGCCCGGTCGGTTCGATATTAGCCGTCGATCGTCAAGGTGACCGAGCTCGGGCCGTAAGACAGGGTCGCCCTGTGGCCGGAGATGGTGAACTTGCCGAAGGTGCCGGTAATGGCGGCAGCCTTCAGGATTTCGATCTTCGTTCCCGGCGCCGGCGCAAAGCCACGGGCGAGCGCCACGTCAAGATCGCCAGCAAGCGCCGCCTTGCCTGCAACGACCAGCGTGCCGGCGCCATTCGCGCCGAGCGTCGGCTTGGCCGTCGCACTGGCGAGCTGCTGATAGTCGCCGCCCACGGCTAAGGGCTTGTCGGCGGCCACGATGAGCGAACCGCCATTGACCATCAACCCACCGGCGCCGAAGGCCGAGGGAGAGCCGGCAACCAGCACGCCCTCTTCCAGCACGGTGCCGCCGGCATAGCTGTTGGCGCCGGAAAGACCGAGAATGCCGCTGCCGCGCTTCACCAGTCTGCCCTTGCCGCCGATGTCGTTGCGCCAGGTATCGATCGCATTGAAGCCGCCCTTTGCCGCATCCATCGTCACGGTCACGTCCTGTTCGAAGGCGCCGTAACCGTCGGCGGCGGCAAACAGGTTGAGGCGGCCGTAGCCTTCCGCGTCGTCGAGCAGCGGATAGCCCGAGGCGATTTCCGTTGTACCAAGCACCTCGCGGCGCTGTTCACCATCAAGATAGGGCAGACGAGTTTCCAGAAGCGCTTCGGCGCCCTCCGGCACGCGGGCCGGCTGATCGGTCGCATGGATCGTCGGCAGCCCATAGCTCAGGCGCTGCAGCACATAGGCACGATTGGCTTCGTGATCGGCGAAACGGTCCGCCGAAAGCGGCGCCGCATGGGCGGCGACTTCGAGCGCGCCCGCATCCGCAACACCCGACTTGGCGATCAGCCATGACTGCGCCTGGGCGTAGGCAGCGCTCTTCAGCGCTGAATTGTCGGACTTGTTCAGGTTATAGACGACAGTGGCGGTGCCGAGCATGCGGCCGCCCATCACGTCGAGCGGAGAGTGCATGCCTGCAAGGATGCGGTCTTCACCCATTTCGCTGGCGCGGGCGATCATTTCCTGGAATCGCTGCGGCACCAAATAGGCCATGGCGAGCGCATCCCGCCAGGCTTCCGCCGTATGTCCGCTGGGGAAGCCACCGTCCTCGACCGGCTTGCTGCTTTTGGCGGGCTCGAGCGTCGGGACGACCGAGACGTCCGGGCTCCAGCGATAGGGACGGGCATATTTGAAATAGCGCTTGGCGGGCTCCGTCGAGCCATCGCCGCTTGCGGCATTGATGAAGTCGATGGCGAGGCCCATGTCCGGGTTGGCGTCGGTCTTGTTTTCCGTATCCGCTTTGCTGCCGGCGCCGCGATTGTTGCCCTTGTCGTCATATTTGACCGTCGTCGCGTCGGCCGCCACCTCAGTGATCGTGGTGATCTGCTTGGAACCGGCCTTCCAGGCATCCGTCAGCGGACCGAGACCATCGACGATGCTGGCATTCTTGCCGCGCCGATCGTCAAGATAGGCGGCCACCGCCTGCTCGGCCGTTCGCGCCTGCGTCGCCTTCACGACATAGCCGATATTAGCATCATGGACTGGCCTGTTGACGATCTGGCCGTCGGTCTTGCTGAAGGGAATGCCGTCCCAATCTGTCTTGGCGACTGCAGGGCAATTGTCCTTGGCTGCGGCTTCCACACCGGCATCGACGAAAGGCGTGCGCGGGGTCCAGACTTCGAGGAAGCCGGAGAGAAGATGGACGGCGGCGTTGGTGTCGGCCGTCGAGAAGCAAGCGTCACCGCGCTTGTTGGTGTTTCCGGTCTCGGCATAGGGCGCTTTCGCACTTGTGGCTTGCTCAGCGGCGGCAAGCGAGGGCACGACCGAAAGAAGGCTGACGAGAGCGGTGCTCAGGCGGCAAAGTATTGAAACAGACATGAGTATACCCGAAATGGTTTAACGAGTGGCGGCAGGGTTAGAGCGGATATGTGACAGAGCCGTTTCAAAAATATGACTGTTCTGCAAATCCGCCAGTGCTCACCCCTTGCCTTTCCCGTCCATCCCGCCAAAACTACCGTGGAAACGATGAGCCCAACGAGAGTGCCGGAAAGAGGGCATGACAGCGCGCCAACGCATCATTCCGGTGAGACGCGAATATAATCGCTGGGTCGCCAACCAGACGCTTGAAGACTATGCGCTGCGCTTCACCGCAAAGAGCGCCCGCCATTTTTCGTCTGAGCGCATCTCGCAGACGGCAATCGGCGCGATCTCCTTCCTGGCGCTCGAAGCGATCGGCGGGGCGATCACCCTCTCCTACGGCACCACCAACGCCTTCTACGCCATCATCGTTGCCTCGATCGTCATGCTGGCAATCGGCCTGCCGATCAGCCGCTACGCCATCCGCCACGGCGTCGACATCGATCTTCTGACGCGCGGCGCCGGCTTCGGCTACATCGGCTCGACCATCACCTCGCTGATCTATGCGAGCTTCACCTTCATGCTGTTTGCGATAGAGGCCTCGATCATGTCCGGGGCCCTGGAGCTCACCCTCGGCATTCCGCTCTGGATCGGCTACATCATCAGCGCCGTCATGGTGATCCCGCTAGTGACGCACGGCGTGCGGCTGATCAGCAAGTTCCAGCTGATCACCCAGCCCTTCTGGATCGTGCTGAACATCCTGCCCTTCATCTTCATCGCCTTCATGGACTGGGAGAAATTCGATCTCTGGCGCGCCTTTTCAGGCATCCGCCACGCTTCCGGCCCGCCCGGTACCATCGCCGACTTCGATCTGATGGAGTTCGGCGCCGCCTCCGCCGTCATTCTGGCGCTGATGTCGCAGATCGGCGAGCAGGCCGATTTCCTCCGCTTCCTGCCGCCGGCGCTGCAGCGCAAATGGCGCCATCGCCTAGCCGTCTTCCTTGCCGGACCCGGCTGGGTTATCATCGGCGCGCCGAAGCTGCTTGCCGGCTCCTTCCTGGTCGTGCTCACCTTCACTTCCGGCGTTCCCCTCGACCGCGCCGCCGATCCCGCGCAGATGTACCTCACCGCCTTCGGCTACATGGTTCCCTGGCACAATGCCGCGCTGCTGCTTATGGCCGCCTTCGTTGTCGTCTCGCAGCTCAAGATCAACGTGATGAACGCCTATGCCGGCTCGCTCGCCTGGTCGAATTTCTTCTCCCGGCTGACCCACAGCCATCCCGGCCGCGTTATTTGGCTTGTCTTCAATGTTGCGATCGCTCTGCTGTTGATGGAACTCGGCATCTACCGGCTGCTGGAGGAGACGCTCGGCATCTTCTCGATCATCGCGATGGCTTGGCTCTGCACGATCTCCGCCGATCTCTTCATCAACAAGCCGCTGGGGCTCGCGCCTGCCGGCATCGAGTTCAAGCGCGCCCATCTCTACGACATCAACCCGGTCGGCCTCGGCGCCATGACGCTGTCGGCGACGATATCGCTGATCGCCCACTTTGGCGCTTTCGGCGAGATGGCCGCGTCGCTTGCTCCCTATATCACCCTCGTCATCGCGCTGGCTGCCTCGCCTGCCATTGCCTGGGCGACGAGGGGCAAGTTCTATCTCGCCCGCAAGCCGCGCCAGAGCTGGAAGAATCTGACCAGCATCACCTGCTCTGTCTGCGAGCATCCTTTCGAGCCGGAGGATATGGCCTGGTGCCCGGCCTATGCAGCCCCGATCTGCTCGCTCTGCTGTTCGCTCGACAGCCGCTGCCACGACATGTGCAAGCCGGCCGCGCGTTTCAACGCCCAGGTCGGAACCGTCGCGAGGACGCTGCTGCCGGAGAGCGTTCTGGGCAAGCTGACGACCCGCCTTGGCCGCTACGGCATCGCCGTGGCGCTGGCGCTGACCGCCATCGGCGCGATCCTGGCGATGATCGCCCATCAGGTCGCCTCCGCCTCGCCGGAGACGGCAGAGGTGGTCAATCGCACCATTCTGATCGTCTTCTTCGTCTTCTCGGTGATATCAGGCGTCGTCTGCTGGTTCTATGTGCTCGCCCATGATAGTCGCGTCGTCGCCGAGGAGGAATCCTCGCGCCAGAACACGCTGCTGCTCAAAGAAATCGCCGCCCACAAGAAAACCGATGCGGCCCTTCAGAACGCCAAGGAGACGGCCGAGGCAGCCAACCGCGCCAAGAGCCGCTATGTCGTCGGCCTCAGCCACGAGCTGCGCACACCTTTGAACGCCGTGCTCGGCTATGCCCAGATCCTCGAACGCGACGAAACGATCCCGGCGCCGCGCCAATCCTCGATCAAGGTCATCCGCCGCAGCGCCGAACATCTCTCGGGGCTGATCGACGGCCTGCTCGATATTTCCAAGATCGAGGCCGGCCGCCTGCAGGTCTATTCCAACGAGATCAATATCCATGACTTCCTCGACCAGATCGTCGAGCTGTTCCGCCCGCAGGCGCAGGCCAAGGGACTTGTCTTTCTACATGACCGTTCGCCTGTTCTGCCGCAATTCGTCCGCACCGACGAAAAGCGCCTGCGCCAGATCCTCGTCAACCTGCTCTCCAATGCCATCAAGTTCACCGACGAAGGCAGCGTCGCCTTCGATGTCGCCTATCGCAGCCAGGTCGCGACCTTCACCGTCACCGATACCGGCCGCGGCATTGCCGAAAAAGACCTGACACGCATCTACGAACCTTTCCAGCGGGGCGAGGCAGACAGCGTGCGGCCGATGCCTGGCCTCGGCCTCGGCCTCACCATCACCCGGCTTCTGACCAACACGCTCGGCGGCGAGATTGCGGTATCCAGCGTCAAGGACGAAGGTTCGACATTCCGTGTGCGGCTCATGCTGTCCGCCGTCATGCGCGCCGCCGCGCCGCCGCAGGAAAAACGCATCGTCGGTTACGACGGTCCGCGCCGCACCATCGTCGTCGTCGACGATAATGAGGATCACCGCGAGATGATGCGTGAAATCCTGGCGCCGCTCGATTTCATCGTGCTGACGGCGGCAGGCGGCGCCGAGTGCCTGACACTGATCGACGGCATCCAGCCCGATCTGTTCCTCGTGGATATACTTATGCCCGGCATGAGCGGCTGGCAGCTCGTCTCGCGTCTGCGTGAGGCCGGCCAGACGGCACCGATGCTGATGCTTTCGGCCAATATTGGCGATGCGACGGTTCTGAGCGACAGCGACGACAGCCACAATGACGCTATCGGCAAACCGATCGACATTCGCCAACTGCGTGACAAGCTTGCCCTGCATCTCGGCCTGAATTGGGTCTATGCCGATGATGCGCCCGCCGCTCCTGCAAAGATCGAGGCGCAGCTGCTAGGCCCGGGTGCAGCCCATGTGCAGGAATTGCTACGGCTCGGCGAGATCGGTTACATCAAGGGCATCGAAGCTAAGCTTTCGGACCTTGCCAAGGTGGAGGCAAATCGGCCATTCACGGAGGCTCTTCGACCCTATGTGGCCGCCTTCGATCTGGCCGGCTTCATGTCCTTCCTGCACGACTTCGACGAAAAGGTGGAATCCATTGGCTGAGCCGGCCCTCCCCCGCGACATCGTTTTGCTGGTCGACGACTCGCCGGAGGCACTCGGTTTCCTGACGGATGCGCTCGAACAGTCCGGCTTCTCCGTTCTCATCGCCACCTCGGGCACGGCAGCGCTTGGCATCGTCGAGCGCATCACGCCTGATCTGATCCTGCTCGACGCTGTGATGCCTGTGATGGATGGCTTTGAGACCTGCCGCAGGCTGAAGGCAAATGCCGCCGTCGGCCAGGTGCCGGTGATTTTCATGACCGGCCTGACGGAGACCGAGCATGTCGTGCACGCGTTGGAATCCGGCGGCGTCGATTACCTCACCAAACCGATCAACATCGACGAACTGCGCGCCCGCATCCGCGTCCATCTGCGCAATGCCCGCTCGGCCCAGAGCGCCCGCGTTGCGCTGGACGCTGCCGGCCGTCACCTGCTGGCGGTCAAGGGCGATGGTGCGATCCACTGGTCGACGCCGCAGGCAACGCGGCTCGTCAATGCCGCCATGGGCAGTGACGACGGCATGGAGATCGTCGTCCGTCATATTGCCGGCTGGATGGGCGACCGCGCAGGCGCGGGACGAGACGGCATCATCTCAATCACTCATGCCGGCCAGGCGGCGCTGCAGCTTGCCTTCCTTGGCGCGATCGGCCCGGATGAATATCTCTTCCGCCTCACCGCCGCCAGCCAGCGTAGCGACGACGAGATGCTGCGCCAACGTTTTTCGCTCACCCAACGAGAATCGGAAGTGCTGCTCTGGATCGCCAAGGGCAAGGCCAACCGTGACATCGGCGAAATACTGGGTTTGTCGGCGCGCACCGTGAATAAGCACCTCGAACAGATCTACGTGAAACTCGGGGTAGAGAACCGCGCATCGGCCGCCGTGAAGGCGACTCATGTGCTGCATGAGATGTGATGGATAGCGGAAGGCGTTCCGTGGATCACGCCTCCTCCACCGCACCGCTGACAAGCGGCAGCAGTACCACTTTCTCCATCCGGCCAAGCCAGCGCCGCTTCACCGGCTGACCGCCCGGTGGATGAAGCGCCGCCAATAAAGAAGCCCGGTGAACCGGGCTTCAATGATCATATTCCTAGAGAGGAAGCTAAGCTTACTTGGTCTCCTGCGGGACGTAGGTGTACTTGCCGTCCGCGCCCTTCTTCCATTCGTACATGATGTAGCCAGGAATCTTCGGGTCGCCCTTTTCGTCAAACGAAATGTCGCCGAGCACCGTCGGGAACGGCCCCTTTTCCTTCATGGCCGTGGCAACGGCTTCAGGGTCCACCGAACCGGCAGCCTTGGCAGCGCCGGCAATCGCCTGCATCGCAGCGTAGGAGTAGAGCGTATAGGCTTCCGGGTTGAAACCAGCAGCCTTAAACTTTTCGACGAGCTCCTTGTTCGCCGGGTTCAGCGTCGGATCGGGGCCGAAGGTGTTCAGGGTACCGGCGACAGCGTCACCAGCGATCGAGGCCAGCTCGTTCGAAACGATGCCGTCACCGGAAACCAGCGTTGCCTTCAGGCCCTGGTCTGCGGCCTGACGGATGATGAGACCGGCTTCGGTGTGCAGACCGCCCCAATAGATGATCGAGACGCCGGCTTCCTTCATCTTGGCGATGAGGGCCGAGAAATCCTTGTCGCCGACGTTGATGCCTTCGTACATGACTTCCGTCAGGCCGGCGGCATTCATCGCCTTCTTGGTTTCGTCTGCAAGGCCCTGACCGTATGGGGTCTTGTCATGAATGACGGCGATCTTGGCGTCCTTGAAGTGGTCGGCGAGATACTTGCCGGCAATGGCGCCCTGCTGGTCGTCACGGCCGCAGGTGCGGAACGTGTTCCAGAGGCCCCGTTCCGTGAACTTCGGGTTCGTAGCGGCCGGGGTGATTTCGAGGATGCCGTTTTCGGCATAGACTTCCGAAGCCGGGATTGAAACGCCCGAGTTGAAGTGGCCGATGACGAACTTGACGCCGTCGGCAACGAATTTATTGGCAACGGAAATGCCCTGCTTCGGGTCGGAAACGTCGTCGCCGAGCTCGATCTTGATCTGCTCGCCATTGATGCCGCCAGCAGCGTTGATGTCGGCGGCTGCCTGCTCGGCACCCTTCTGAAGCTGAGCGCCGAAAGCGGCGTTCGGGCCGGTCAGCGGACCAGCGACAGCGATGAGGACGTCGGCCCAAGCGTTGCCGCTGAAGGCGACCATCGCCGTCAGAGCCACTGCCGACAGAAGAGACTTCTTCATATTGTTACTCCCAATTTTTGGGCGGGTTCCGGTCCAAGGCCCGACGCATTACCCACCATAGACTGCGCCAGGAAAGCTGTTCCGCTCTGAAGGCAATTCATGCCTAGTTTCAACGGACTGTCAATGTTTGTCCTTCCACGAAAACGCGGAAGTTTTTTCGTACAGCCAGTAATAGTTGTTGACCATCTGATTGGTACGGCGAAAGCGAAAGCCCGCCGTCGAGAAGACAAGCAAGGTCACGAAGTCGATGCCATAGTAGAGGGCGCTGAGCATCGGCCCATTGAACAGGGCGTGGTGTAGAAACTGCATCGCCCAGGCAAGGAGGAAGGTGTAGACGACGGCCAGTGGATAATTGTTCCAGCCGTCAGCAACCGCCTTGCCGGCTCGCCAGGCCGTCCAGAAGCCGATCAGAACCACGAGAGCGCGAATGACGACGCGAACGCCGTCGTCACTTTCGAAGAAAAGTCCCTGCATGTTAAACTCTCCCTTCGACTAGTGTCTTCCGCCTTCGAGATAGGCGGCGCGGACTTCCGGATTGGCGAGCAGTTCCTTGCCGGAGCCGCTCATCGTCACCTTGCCGTTCACCATCACATAAGCGCGGTGCGAAAGCCTCAGTGCCGCGAATGCGTTCTGCTCGACGAGGAACACGGTGAGGCCTTCCTGCTCGTTGAGCTTCCGGATCGCTTCGAAAATCCCCTTAACGATCAGCGGCGCCAGGCCGAGCGAAGGTTCGTCGAGCAGCAAGAGCTTCGGACGCGCCATCAGCGCGCGGCCGATCGACAGCATCTGCTGCTCGCCGCCCGAAAGCGTGCCGCCGCGCTGGGCATGGCGTTCCTTGAGGCGCGGGAAGAGCGTGAAGATCTTCTCGACGTCCTCAGCAAAATATTTGAGATTGTCGAGACCCGCGCCCATCTGAAGGTTTTCCATGACCGTCATGCGCGGGAAGATGCGACGCCCTTCCGGCGACTGCGCGATGCGCAGGCGTGCGATTTCATGGGTCGGCATACGGGTGATCTCGCGACCCTCGAAGACGACCGACCCCTTACGGGCCTGGGGGCTGCCACAGATCGTCATCATCAGTGTCGACTTTCCGGCGCCATTCGCGCCAATCAGACTGACGATCTCGCCCTTGTTGACCTCGACATCGATGCCGGCCAGCGCGCGGATATTGCCGTAATAAGTTTCGACGCCATTCACCTGAAGAAGCGGTTGACCCGTCATGACTGCATCGCCCATCAGTTTGCGCCTCCTTCGAGCTGCTCGACGGTTGCGATCACCTCTTCCACTTCTTCATCCTCGACGCCGAGATAGGCCGCAATGACCTTTGGATCGTGCTTCACATGGTCCGGCGTGCCGTCGGAAATCTTCTGGCCATATTCGAGGACGACGACGTGATCGGAGATTTCCATAACCACAGACA
Source organism: Rhizobium sp. BK049 (assembly GCF_014193135.1). Taxonomy (NCBI): domain Bacteria; kingdom Pseudomonadati; phylum Pseudomonadota; class Alphaproteobacteria; order Hyphomicrobiales; family Rhizobiaceae; genus Rhizobium; species Rhizobium sp. BK049. Next base: position 98,244 of record NZ_JACHYV010000003.1, on the reverse strand, counting down.
TGTCATGCTCGATAAGGAGAATGGAGGTTCCGGTATCGGCGCGAATGCCCTGCAGAAGCTCGTTGAGCTTAGCGGATTCGCGTGGGTTGAGGCCTGCGGCCGGTTCGTCCAGGCAGAGCAATTCCGGGCCCGTGCACATTGCACGTGCGATCTCGAGACGGCGCTGGGCGCCGTAAGGCAGATCGCCTGCCGGATCGTCTGCACGCTCGATCAGATCGGCCTTTTCAAGCCAATGACGCGCCAACTCGACGGCTGCGGCGGCTTCTCGCCGATAGGGGCCGACGCCGATGAGGCCGAGAATGGTATAACCCGACGCCTGCATCAGCTTGTTGTGCTGGGCGACGAGCAGATTTTCCAGAACCGTCAGGCCGGAAAACAGCCGGATGTTCTGGAAGGTGCGCGCCACCTTGGCTTCCTTGGTGATACGAAAGTCCGGGAGACGCTCCAGCAGGTACCGCTTGCCGCTTCTCTGATTAAGCGTGATCATCCCCATCGTCGGCTTATAGAAGCCGGTGATGCAGTTGAAGACGGTGGTCTTGCCGGCGCCGTTCGGACCGATCAACGCGGTGATGTCGCCGCGCTTGGCCTCGAAGGAGAAGTCGTTGATGGCCATCAGGCCGCCGAACTTCATCGACAGGTGCTCGACCTTGAGAAGCGTGTCGCTCGACATCGTATTGGTGACGGGGCTCATCAACCGTGGCCCTCCTTGGTGAAGCTTCCGGATACGGCCTTGCGTGTCTTGAGGAAGGCGGTTGGTTCACGCGATCCGACGAAGCCGCGCGGTTTGAACAGCATGACGACCACCATTGCGAGACCGAAGAGCAGCATGCGGTAGAGTTCCGGCGTGAAGTCGGGCCCGAAGACTGCTTTCAGGAAATCCATTTCGCGCAACGCTTCGGTACCGCCCACCATGACGATCGCGGCGATCGCAATGCCGGTCAGCGAGCCCATGCCGCCGAGAACGACGATGGCGAGAACGACGGCCGATTCCAGGAAGATGAAGGATTCCGGCGAGACGAAGCCCTGGCGAGCGGCGAAGAACGAACCCGCGAAGCCGCCGAACATGGCTCCGGTCGCGAACGCCGTCAGCTTGGTCGTCACCGTATTGATGCCGAGCGAACGACAAGCGATCTCGTCTTCACGCAGCGCTTCCCAGGCACGCCCGATCGGCATGCGCCGCAGGCGGATGGTGACGTAAGCCGTCAACATGCACAGCGCCAGGATCAGGTAAAAGAGGAAAATCTTGTAGTAGGCGGAAGACATCGGCAGGTGAAAGAGCTTGGCAAAGCCGCCGGCCGTCGCATCGAAGGGAATGCCGAAGAGCGTCGCCTTTGGAATGCTTGAGATACCGAAGGTTCCCTTGGTCACGTCGGTCCAGTTGATCAGCACGAGGCGGATGATTTCACCGAAGGCGAGCGTGACGATGGCGAGATAGTCGCCGCGCAGACGCAGCACCGGGAAGCCGAGAATGACGCCCCAGAGCGCGGCCAGGATGCCGGAAAGCGGCAGGAGCAACCAGAAGGACAGGCCGAAATAGCTCGACAGAAGGGCATAGGAATAGGCGCCGACCGCATAGAAGGCGACATAGCCGAGATCGAGAAGGCCCGCGAGGCCGACGACGATGTTCAGCCCCCAGGCGAGCATCACGTAGATCAGGATCTGGATGCCGAAATTGTCGACCCATTTCAATGAGCCCTGAGCGCCGACTGCCGCCACGATCACCATCGGATAGAGCAGCAGCGCAATCAGCGCGATCTTCAGGAAATGCCGATGGAAGAAGCTCTTCTCGGTCGAAATGTCGAGATCGCCCTCCCGCGCCTTCCGCAATTTGCGGCGGTCGATATTCGGCTTGATGAAAACGACCATGGCGAAACGGCCGATCGCCGCGATGGCGACGAAAATCGCCAGCAGACCCCAGCGCTGGATGATGATGAGCTCGTTATTGATGTTCTGGTCGGTCTTCAGACCGACATAAAGAACAAACATGCCGAGCGACAGGACGGCGGCGAAAAGGGCTTCGATAAGACCTTTGCGGACAAGTCCGGCATCGGGCTTGCCTGCAGAATTCTCGATGTTTGCCATGACGTTATACCTTCTCGACTTCCGGCCGTCCGAGGATGCCCGTCGGCTTGAAGATCAGCACGAAAGCGAGGATGGCGAAGGTCGCCACATCCTTATACGCGATGGTGAAATAGGCCGACCACAGCGATTCGATCAGGCCGATCATCAACCCGCCGAGAACGGCGCCCGGCAACGAGCCGATGCCGCCGAGAACGGCTGCGGTAAATGCCTTCACACCCGGCGTGAAACCATCGGCGAACGAAGCGACGCCATAATACATCAGATACATCGTCCCGGCGACGGCAGCCAGCGCCGCCCCCATGACGAAAGTGATCGAGATCGTCTGGTCGACATTGACCCCGAGCAGCGCCGCCATCTTGCGATCCTGCTCCGTGGCGCGCTGGGCGCGGCCAAGCGCGGTATGATTGACGATATACCAGAAGACGGTCAGCAGCACCGCCGTGATCAGGATGATGATGATCTGCTTCAGCGACACCGAGATGTTGCCGAACTGGTAAACCGAGCTCACCATCGGCGGGATCGGCTTGTTGCGCGGTCCCTGCGTCACCTGGATGAAGTTGGACAGCACGATCGACATGCCGATTGCGGTGATCAACGGTGCAAGGCGGAAGGATCCGCGTAGCGGACGGTAGGCAACACGCTCGATCGTCCAATTCCACAAGCTCGTCATCAGCATCGCAACGACAAGCATGGCCAGCAGCAAAATTGCCACCGGGAGACCTGCGAAGATGGATGTAAGGACGAGAAAGACGATAAGAGCGGCGAAACCACCGAGCATGAAGATGTCGCCATGGGCGAAATTGATCATGCCGATAATGCCATAAACCATCGTATAGCCGATAGCCACGAGGCCATAGATGGATCCGAGCGTCAGCCCATTGAAGAGCTGCTGGACGAAATACTCCATATGTCGTTTTCCCCTGGATGCGAGCCGAAGATGCTGCATCTCTTTTTGGTTATTCGGCTCCTCGTTCAAGGAACCTCATAGGCCGCATCCATACCGGTTTCGTTGAAAATGTGAAGACAAAAAGGGTCTACTCCAGCAGATTCTTGTTCGAACAGGCCTAAATGGCGCATTTTGAACCAGAATCCACAGAAAATCGGCAAAGCCCGACCCATTTTTAGCCAAAATCCTCTGTCGGCTTAACCATCCGGCAAGCGCGCCTTCGATTTCCTGCGTCGCTTCCCGCGTAAGCTATTCCGCAAGGCTGGAAGAAAGCGCAAATTCAACCCTTAAGCCCGCAGTTTTTGCGAATGGTATTTCACATGCAAATGCCGCCATCCTCGCCTGACAGCTGCGTGAACTTATGGTAGCATCAACTATCTGCGTTATCGGGGGTGCGGGGCGCGGCGAGAACCACCATATCGATATCTGGTGCGACAGGGATGGTTGACGACGAGCGACAGCGGGCGCTCGCGGCGCGGCGAACGGCAAAGGACAATGCTGACCACATTTGAAAAGGCGGCGCTCGAAGCCGGTAAGGCCATCATCGCGGTTTTGCGCGAAGGCTTTCCCATCGCCATGAAGGCGGACGCAAGTCCGGTTACGGTTGCCGACGAGGAGGCCGAACGCATTATCCTTGCCCATCTCTCCAGGGATTATCCCGACATACCCGTCGTGGCGGAAGAGTCGGTTGCCGCTGGCAACGTGCCCGACATCAGCGGCCGGGGCTTCTTCCTCGTCGACCCGCTCGACGGCACCCGTGAATTCGTCGACGGACGGCAGGAATTCACCGTCAACATCGCCTATATCGAGAACGGCGCCCCGCTCGCCGGGATCGTCTACGCGCCGGCGCTCGGGCTCGCCTTCTCAGGAGAACGCGGCCGTGCCGAAAGGCTTGATGTCACCAAGGACTTCACCATTGGGGCACGCACCGCAATTGCCGTGCGCGAGCAGCCGGACGATCGGCTGGCACTTGCAAGCCTTCGTCACAACAGCCCGGAGACAGGAACCTTCCTCGCCGATCATGCGATCTCCAAATGCACCAATATCGGCTCTTCGCTGAAATTCTGCTTGTTGGCGGAAGGCAAGGCCGACGTTTATCCACGCTTCACCCGCACGATGGAATGGGACACCGCGGCCGGCGACGCGGTGCTGCGCGCCGCCGGAGGGTCGACGGTGACGCTCGACGGGGCGCTGCTGACCTATGGCAAGACGGGGGCGGCGGCCGATTTCGACTTTGCAAACCCGAACTTCATCTCCTGGGGCGGCAGGAAACGCGTCCTCGAACCCGCGTGACCATCCAGGCATTCGGCAAATGCCGCGATAGCGCGATCCCGCCCATTATGACGTTCTGAGCCTGCCGCGGCATTCCCTACCGCGTTCAATCGCACAGCACACCCTCGCACCAACTGGGAAGTGATTTGGCCGGGGCGGTCGCGTGATTCCGGGCCGGCTTAACTCTCCATCGCTCACAGTTTGGAGCTCGTCGATTCGGCCTTGATTTTGTCATATTCTGACACAGTTTGAGAACGGCCGAACATATCCGGCAAAAAAATTCACGTCGGAATTCGTTAAAAATGCCGTCAGCCAACCGTCGGTCGCGTGTCGAAACAACACGAGGACAGCCCCATGGAAGCCATGGCCAAAGGCCTAGAAACCTTGACGAAATTGTAATTCTTAACGAAATATCATGAGCTTGCCTCAACTTAACGCAGGTGCGAAAGATTTGTTGCGATGCGATATTTCTCTGGACACCATTACACAATTGTCGCATTTTTCCGTTTTAGTAGGGTTACCAACACCTGAGTGCAGCCCTGGTCACAGGGCAAACCATTGATCGCCTATTGCCGCCGCGCCCCTCGAAGACAACAGAGTACGATCCTTGAGCATCACGGAATTAAACAACACCATTTCGACTGATTCCTTCCGGCCGAGCCGCCGCCAGCAGCCGAGCTTGAAGATTCAGACCCCTGTTATCCACAGCGATGCCTCCCAGGCGCCGTGGATGGACCTCGCCCTGAAGCGGGCGTTCGACATAGTTTCGTCGTTGAGCGCCCTCCTCGTCCTCGCTCCTTTCCTTCTCCTCATAGCCCTGCTGATCAAGCTCGACAGCCCAGGACCGGTGCTGTTCAAGCAGACCCGCTGGGGTAAGAACTGCAAGGCCATCAAGGTCTACAAGTTCCGTTCCATGCGCACCGATCTTTGCGATGTCTCGGGCGTTGCCCAGACGGTGAAGAACGACCCGCGCATCACCCGCATCGGCGCTATTCTGCGCCGCACGAATATCGATGAGTTGCCGCAGTTGTTGAACGTGCTGTTGGGCGACATGTCGGTCGTCGGTCCTCGCTGCCATGCAATCGGCATGCGCGCCGGCGGCATGCTCTATGAAGAGCTCGTACCCGAATATCATCAGCGCCATGCGATGCGCCCCGGCATGACCGGTCTTGCCCAGATGCGTGGCCTGCGCGGTCCGACCGATCGTCCCGCCAAGGCGCGCGCCCGCATCGCTTGTGATCTTTATTATGTCGGGAATTTCTCGATTTTGATGGATATGCGCATCATCGCCGGGACCGTCGTATCCGAACTGACCGGCGGAAAAGGCTTCTAAGCTTTTTGTGAGAAAGGGCCGGCTGCCTCAGGGCGGCCGGTGCCGTTCTGGCGATCTCCTGCGTGCGGTTGACCGTATATGGCTTGGACATCGCGCTCTTCAGATAACCATCGACCGCGTGCGACGAGAGATCGAGAATGATCGCAATCTCATCGCTGCTCGTGGGTTTCGCCGACAACGCAGCTCTTCGACTGGCGCCGGCTAGACGTTTCCGGCAAGCCATCTTCCGGATTGCTGTTGCGTGAGAGGCGGTCCAGAATCTCACGCAGCCATAGCGCATTCCCACAGAGTACTCCCGTGCCGACATCGCTGCCCGAGTAGCGAAAATGTATTCCTTCCGGTCAGTGTCGTGCAATGCGAAGGGATGTTCAGGCCGGACACCTGGAACAGCGCGTCGAGGCGGCAATTTTCCTGATTGGCAGCACCGCCCGCAATCGATCCATCCTCGCAGAAGATCGGCGGAACCGTACGCTTCATCGGCGTCACCGGTCTGATGCCATGGAAGAGATCGACGTGCTCGTGAGAGCCGGCGGGATTTTGTTTCGCTCGTTCACCGGCCGATCCGGGCATCTAAATTTGTTATCAAAGTCTTACGTTGGGCTTAGGCAATTTTTAAATGTGGCAGGCTAGAGTGGCGCTCGTGGTCTTGCGTTGTGTAGAGAGTCCAATGACCGAAATGATACGTCCCCGAGTGAAATATGTCATCGGCCCCGATGGCAGCCCCCTGACCATCGCGGACCTTCCGCCGCCCAATACGCGGCGCTGGGTAATCCGCCGCAAGGCAGAGGTTGTCGCGGCTGTTCGCGGTGGCCTGTTGAGCTTGGAAGAGGCCTGCGAGCGTTACACGCTCACGGTCGAAGAATTTCTTTCCTGGCAGTCGTCGATCAACAGCCACGGCCTCGCCGGGCTGCGCACCACCCGCATCCAGCAGTATCGCCACTGATCACGCGCCATTCGTCGCCACTTATTTCGGGCCCGACGCATCTCCCATCAGGGAATGAAGAAGGCCCGAAATCATTGACGAGGCCGCGTAGCACCAGAGGCCGGGCTGCGTGAAGGCATCCGCCAACCCCGTTGTCTTCGCCGCCGCAATGACGATCGCGACAAGCAGTACGTCCATCATTGACCACTTGGACAGATGCGGCACGACGCGACGATAGAAGAGGCTCCCGGCCCCGCTGCCGGCAGCCGTCGCTTCCGCCGCAATCCCGATCATCTTCAGAAACGGAAGCACGATCGAGACCAGCGCGACGATCAGCGCCAGCAGCCCATCTCCGCCTTGCCAGAGCGAGACGACGACTTCGATGAGCGACGGAGTCTGATCGAAGAAGTACAGCGTCTCGAAACGGATCAGCGGCAAGATCAGACCGAGCGCCAGGAGGAACGGCGCTGCTACGAGAAGAGCAGGGCGGACGATCGAAAGCGCGCTCATTCCCAAAGACCTCGCGCCGATCCGACATTTTTCATGAACACTGCGCCTCCCTGAGGAACTGTTCCACTCGCTTGGCACGACCGCGCCGCCGTGTCACCGTCGGCTGCGGTAAATATCTGTGTACGAGGAAAGACGATGGATATCCGAAATGAGGAAGGCGCATCCGGCGGCCGTTATGCCGTGGATGTCGAGGGGCACGAGGCGGAGATGACCTATTCACGTGCGTCGCCGAAGCTCGTCATCATCGATCACACGGCCGTTCCCGACGCTTTGCGTGGCAAGGGTGTCGGCCAGGCATTGGCGCTTCACGCGGTGGAAGCGGCCCGCGCCGGCGGTTGGAAGATCATTCCGCTCTGCCCGTTCTTCAAGGCGCAGGCACAACGTCATCCGGAATGGCAAGATGTCGTGAACTGATTCGCGACGCTTGAAGCGGTCGTCGCGTGGAGCGGCGGCGTGCGGACGCAAAACAAGGGAAACACCAAAAGCCATGTATGACGGACGGCACGCCCATCATACATGGCTTCTCTCCGGCGATTCCCGGGGCGCCGACGCCGGCGCCCGCATTTTCTCTCAGGCCCTGGCGGCGCGGGCGCCGCTGTCACGTTCTTCCAGCGCCGTCGCCCTTGCAAATTCCGCCTGCATCTCCTCAAGCGCCAATTCCAGCGCCTCTTCCTGCATCTTCAGTTCCTTGATTGAAACCTGCAGGTTGTCGGCCCGCTGACGCGCGGCCTTGGCGAAGGTCGGATAAGCAAAGTGATTCGGGTCGGATATACCGGACTTCTTTTCCTCGACGACGATCTGGCTCTCCAGATCCTTCGTCATCCGTTCGAATTCGGACATCATCATCTGCAATTGCTGCAATTGACGTCGTTTTTCGTTCACCTGAAACTCTTTCAGGCGAACGAGACTTTCTCGCGACTTCATACGCATTACTCCCGTGATGCGAGACCCCGGCTCAACTTGAAACCGCCCTGCGCGCCGCTTTGACACGGTTTGCTAAAAAATTTCCTGCGATATTAACAAAAACCTACCGCTGGTAACCTTTCGTTTACGGGCATCGTTAATGATAGGCCCGATGATTTAAGGGTCGGTAAATGCCACGGCATGAAGTTCGAACCTTTTCATTGGCGAGTCGGATGAATCACTTAGCGCTGTTTCCTAATGTTAAAGTTGAGGAACGCCTTTTTGAGATTCCTATTGGAAAACAGAGAAATGGAAAAATTATTTAATAAATTCGATACTCCTTGCCAGAGTGAATTAGAATTTGTTAACCATTTCGTGGCAGCTTCCAAATCACGTAGCTTGTTCGGGTAGCGTGTTGGGGGCCAGACCACCTTTCGGCGGCGGTAAAGGGGATAATTATGCGGGTACTTCTCATCGAGGACGACAGCGCTACGGCGCAGAGCATCGAATTGATGCTCAAATCAGAGAGTTTTAATGTTTACACCACCGATCTCGGTGAAGAAGGCGTCGATCTGGGCAAGCTGTATGATTACGACATCATCCTTCTCGATCTGAACCTGCCCGACATGTCCGGATATGAAGTGCTCCGCACTCTCCGGCTTTCCAAGGTCAAGACACCGATCCTCATTCTGTCGGGCATGGCAGGCATCGAGGACAAGGTTCGCGGCCTCGGCTTCGGCGCCGACGACTACATGACCAAGCCGTTCCACAAGGACGAACTGGTCGCCCGCATCCACGCTATCGTTCGCCGCTCCAAGGGTCACGCCCAGTCGGTCATCATGACCGGCGAGTTGATCGTCAATCTTGACGCCAAGACCGTCGAAGTCGGAGGCCAGCGCGTCCACCTGACGGGCAAGGAATATCAGATGCTGGAGCTGCTGTCGCTTCGCAAGGGCACCACGCTCACCAAGGAAATGTTCCTGAACCACCTTTACGGCGGTATGGACGAGCCGGAACTGAAGATCATCGACGTCTTCATCTGCAAGCTGCGCAAGAAGCTCGCCAACGCCGCCGGCGGCGCCAACTACATCGAAACCGTTTGGGGCCGTGGTTACGTTCTTCGCGAGCCGGATGGCACGGAATATGCGGAAACCGCTTGATCTTCCGATCCCCCTTATCGGATGATGAAATCCCGCCCTTTCGGCGGGATTTTTCGTTTGTACCGCCGGCGCTGCCGTCGCATTAGAGGGAGCCCGCTTGATCTGGTCGAATAGGCTGATATCCCGGTCAAGGAAAAGCGCAGCGTCAGCCGGAGCCCGGCGGCGCTTTCGGCACTATGCTCAGGGACGGCCGATGCGGCCGTGAAGAAAGCTGCTGTCAGGCAGCAATCGCGCGGTTTCCGAAAACCGCGGTTAGGATCTTACGATCGAACGGCTTCAGCAGGAAATCGGTGGCGCCGGCTCGTTTACCCGCCATCAGCTTCTTTAGATCCGCCTCGATAACGCAGTAATAGATCTTGACCTCTTTGCCGCCGTCCATGGCGCGGATGGCCGCGATGAGATCGAGCGCACCTTCCATGCCGGAATCGACGATCAGGTATTCCGGCAACTCTGTCTGGCAGCGCTGCAGCGCCTCGGCGGCATTGGAGGCCTCGCTGACGAGAAAGTCGAGTTCGGAGAGAATGCGCTTGCCGACCTTACGGACAATATCCGAATTATCGGTGATCATGAACCTTTGCATGACTACTCCTTTCCCCGCATTCGTCGTAACGAGGGGTCTTCCACAACCTAAGAGAATAGGTCCATCAGGCTAAGGAATCGTTACCAGACGGGCGAGAGCATTGCTGCTGCACCCGAAAATCAGACCGCAGTAACTGTCGCCGTAAACACCAGTTCGTCCGGGCTTGCGCTGTGGTCAAGCGTCATTCCGCACTCCTCGGCCAGAAGCACGGCGTAGTACGGCTGGATCGAATGGGCGTCGATCGCTTCCTCGATCGTGCCCGTCGATATCTCGACGAATTTCGGCGGCAGACGCATCAGCTTGCCTTTCGCCGTCAGCGTGAACTTGGCGTCGAATTCGGGATTTTCGAGCGTTACCTCGAGCACCCCGCCGCGTGGAATCGCCGAGTAGGCGACGAGGAAGAGGTTGAGCAGCAGCTTGACGCGGTTCTTTGCGACGATGGCACGCGGTCCATTCCAGATCACCTCGGTCTTCTTCTCGGCGAGTGCAAAATCCTTCGCGGCCCGCTCGGCCTCGCCGGTATCGATCGAGGCGCCGACGGAACCGGAGGCGCCGAAGGCGAGGCGCGCGAATTTCAAACGGACCGAGGCGTTGAGCGCACTGGTGCGGATCAGATCCATTGCATCGGAATCAGCTCCGCCTTCATCCAAGAGTTCCAGGCCGTTGTTGATCGCGCCGACGGGCGAGATGACGTCGTGGCAAACGCGGCTGCAGAGAAGCGCGGCCAGATCCGGGCCGGACAGGGTGAGGTTCGGGTTCTTGGACATCATCGTCTCCTGAAAGGCGGCAATCTCATCGCGCCCGCAAATATGCTTCATCAAAATTGCGCGAAGTTTGCGATCGTATTCGGTGCCATAATGACACCATATTTGGTAAACCGATTGTTAAGATCATCGGCGCAAAATGCAGCAATCGACGCGAGCGGGTGCCCGCTCCAGCCAAACGACGAACGGATGACATCATGCGCCCTCGATTTCCGCACCGATTCATTGGCTTCTGCAGGTTGCTTTCGGCCCTCGTCTTCTCCTCGCTGATGATTGCCGCGCCGGCCGCCGCCCAGAACAACGGGCAGTATACGATGCAGGAAATCATCGATACCGGCCACTCCTTCTTCGGCTCAGCCAGTGGCGGCCTTGCCAAGGTGGTCGAGAGCGCCTTCCAGAAATACGGCCTGCCGAACGGTTATATTCTCGGGCAGGAAGGCGGCGGCGCCTTCATCGCCGGTCTCACCTACGGCGAGGGCCAACTCAACACCAAGAATGCCGGCGAGCATCCGCTCTACTGGCAGGGCCCGTCTCTCGGCATCGATTACGGCGGCCAGGGTTCGCGCGTCATGATGCTGGTCTACGACCTGCCCTCCATCGACGGCATCTATGCCCGCTTCGGCGGCGTCAGCGGTTCGGCCTATGTGATCGCCGGCTTCGGCATGACGGTGCTGAAAAACAATGACGTGCTGGTTGTGCCGATCCGCACCGGCGTCGGCGCCCGCCTCGGGGTCAATGTGGGTTATCTCAAGATCACCCAAGCGCCGACCTGGAACCCCTTCTGAGGCCGTAAAGCGGCAGGAATCGGCCGCCGCCGGCGTCGGCGGCCTTGCCATGCGTGCCATGCCTCTTTAATCATCGCGGCTGACCCCGCATTAACTGTCGAACCGATGGCCGCGCCGTGATCGAATACGCTCTCTTGTTCGGATTGGGCTTCCTGACCGCGGCCTTCCTCGTCTTTCTGGTTTCGCCGGCCGTTCACCGCCGCATTGTCTGGTATACCGAGAACCGCCTGAAGGCGACAATGCCCCTGAGCCCGCAGGAGGTTCGCGCCCAGAAGGATATGGTGCGCGCGCTTCATGCCGCCGAAAATGCCCGCACCACCCAGGACCTTCTGCGTGAGCGCGAGAAATCCCTGTCTCTCCAGCTGCGCCACGATGCGCTCGCCGTCGATGCCGGCAGGCTCGCCGCCGAGATTGGCGAATTGCAGGCCCAGATCGGCGAGATGCACGTCGAGGCGGCCGAGCAGCGCTCGCACCTGCGTAAGGATGAGAGCTATATCAGCCAACTGAAGACCAATCTGCATATTGCCGAACAATCCGCCGCCAACAAGGAGGCCGAACTGACGGCAATGCGGACGCGGCTGAGCAAACTCAGCGAACAGGCCGACGGGCTGAGAATCGATCTCGCCGCGCGTGAGACCGAAGCGGAAAGCCTGAAATTCCGCGCCAACGCGTTGCGCGACGAACGCGACACCTTGCGCCAGGACGTCAACTTGCTGCAGAAGCGGGCTAGGGATGTCGAGCAGAAACTGACGCAGCAGCAGCATTTGGTGATCCGCCTGGAGGACAAGGCTGCGCGCGAAAGTGCTTCCGCCTCCGAGAAGGAAACGCAGCTCGCCCGCCGTCAGCAGGAGATCGCCAAGTTGAAGGAGCAGTTGAAAGCCGCCAATGCCGAGATCCGCAAGATCAACCGGGTGCTGCGCGACGCCGGCCTGGCCAAGATAGCGGCAGAACTACCGACGGAACTGACAGTCGAAGACACGACCGCATCCGTGCTCGACATGGCCGCTGTGACGGCTGAGATAGGCGAGGATGTCCGCAAGCGCAGCGCCGCCCTTGCCGAACGCTTGCAGAAGGCAAAGTCCGTCACCGGACGCGATGGCGCGATCCGCGAGGAGATCGCCTCGATCGCCGCCAACATGGTGGCGCTGACCGCACTCAACGAAGGCCCTTCGTCGCCGATCCGCGCGCTACTGCCGGATGCCGGCAACAAAAATCCGAGCGATCGCGTCAGTCTTGCAGACAGGGCGGCCGCCATCATCGCCAATCCGCTGCGTTAAAGCTCATAGCCGCCCCATGGCGGAGGCCATGGAAAACAATGCGATCCCTGTCGCAGTTGCCGCGTTGAGACTATCGAGCTCGTCCGATTGGGGAATGCGCGCGCTCTGAAAACGCGCCAGCAGCGCCTCCGGCAAGCCCTCCCCTTCGGTGCCGATGACGAGCGCCATGCGTGCCGCAGCGGGAATGGCGCGGATGTCGGTCTTTCCGTGCGGCGAAAGCGTCCAGATGGCAAAGCCCCGTTGGGCAAGCGTCAGGAGCAGGTCCAGCGCCTTGCCGCCGCGCCGGTGCGGAACGCTAAGCACCGAGCCGACCGACACACGTAACGCCTTGCGATAGAGCGGATCGCAGCAGGTTTCGTCGAGCAACACGGCATCCGCCCGGAAGGCAGCAGCATTGCGAAACATCGAGCCGGCATTGTCGTGGTTGGAAATGCCGCAGCCGACCAGCACCAGCGCCCGTTCCGGCAATGCGTCGAGAAGTGCCGCCTCGGCGCGGTCCTCTCGCTTTCCAAGGGCGAGAACGCCGCGATGCAGATGAAAGCCGACGACACCATCGAGCACTTCGGCCTCGGCGACATATACCGGCACACTAGCCGGAAACCGTTCCAGGATGGATTGCAGGCCGTCGACGCGATTGCGCAGCAGCAGGATTTTCTCGGCCGAGATGCCGCGACGTGCCGCATGCGCCTCGGCGAGCATGCGCAGCACGACAGTGCCTTCGGCGATAAAGCGGTTTTCCCGGCCCGTCAGGTCACGCTCTCTTATATCGCGAAACTCGGCGATGCGTGGATCGTTGGCGCTGTCGATGACGATCGGGGCGGCCATCCCGCTTCAATTTCCCCCGACGGTGACGTCGGCGACCGTGCGGCCGGTCCTCAGATCGAATACCAGCGCCTTCCTCGTGCCTTCAACCGTTTCTCCATAGAACAGCATCTGTCCCGCCGAAAACGAGGTGGACTGCACCTTGAACCCGAGAGGCAGGGAGAGGCTCGCCGCAAGCGGTGCATCCGCAGGCACGCCGGAGGCTGCGGCAGTGGACGCGGTCTCCTTGGGCTCGCGCATCGTCTTGTAGACAACAGCGCCGAAGACCGCCATAAGGCTGACGAACATGATGGCGCCGGAAACAATCTGCAGGCGGACCATCTTGCGCCGGACACTTTCCATCGCCGGATCAAGGGGCTTCTCTTCCTGGTCGTCTGGCTCGATTGCTGTCATCTGTGCGTTCCGTTCTAAAAATACGTCGGAGAAGAAGCGTCTTGAGCGACCCCTTTAAACAAGCAGCCGGCATTAGAAAAGTCCTGACCGCCGATGAAACCGCCGAAGGCCGGCTCGACGCCTGGCTGAAGGCGCAGGTTGGTGAGGATTTTTCCCGTAGCCGCATCAAGGCGCTGATCAAGGAGGGGCTGGTTTCTTTACGAGGCGAGCAGGTTACCGATCCGCAGCGCAAGGTGCGCGTCGGCGACAGTTTCGAGATCACCCTGCCCGAGCCTGAAGACCCGACCCCAAAGGGCGAAGATATCCCGCTCGACATCCTGCATGAGGACGATGACCTTATCGTCATATCGAAACCGGCAGGTCTGGTCGTCCATCCCGGCTCTGGCAATTGGACAGGAACGCTGGTCAACGCGCTGATCCATCATTGCGGCGATACGCTCTCAGGCATCGGCGGCGTGCGCCGTCCCGGCATTGTCCATCGTCTCGACAAGGACACGACAGGCGTCATGGTCGTCGCCAAGAACGACGTCGCCCATCGCCACCTCTCGCTTCAATTTGCCGACCACGGCCGCACCATGCCGCTGGAGCGGGCCTATCGGGCAGTCGTCTGGGGCCGTCCCCGCACTCTGTCGGGAACAATCGATGCGCCTCTCGGCCGCGCCACCGGCGACCGCACCCGCCGGGCAGTCAAGCGGCCCGACAGCCAGGATGCGGACGCGGCGATCACCCACTACGAAGTAATCGAGCGCTTCCAGGAAAACCCTGACGCTACCGCGCTCGCTTCGCTGGTCGAGTGCCACTTGGAAACCGGTCGCACCCATCAGATCCGCGTGCATATGGCCCATATCGGTCATCCGCTCGTTGGCGACACCGTTTATGGCGCCGGCTTCAGGACCAAGGCCAATCTTCTGCCCGAAGATATCCGCAAGATCGTCAACGGTTTCGGCCGTCAGGCACTGCATGCCTTCATGCTGCAATTCGAGCATCCCCGCACCGGCGAACTCATGCATTTCGAAGTGCCGCTGCCGGATGATATGATGAAACTGGTCGCAGCTTTGCGACGATAAAGGCGGCCCGGGATATCGCTCTCGCCGCCTCACACCTGCGTGAGCAGCACCTTGAACCGCCGTTTCGCCATACTTATCTGTATATAGACTTAGTGCGGGCTTGGAACAAAAGCCGCACGTCCCGGTTCGCCTATTAACGCGGGGGCGCGTTTCCATCGGGAACCGGAATTCACTTTAGGAGGGTGCAATATGGCCCGAAATACCTTGCCGTCCATTACCGCCGGCGAAGCCGGTCTCAACCGTTATCTCGACGAAATCCGCAAATTCCCGATGCTGGAGCCGCAGCAGGAATATATGCTGGCCAAGCGTTATGCCGAGCATGGCGACCGCGACGCTGCCCATAAGCTCGTCACCAGCCATCTTCGCCTCGTCGCGAAGATCGCGATGGGCTACCGCGGCTACGGCCTGCCGATCGGCGAAGTCGTCTCCGAAGGCAATGTCGGTCTGATGCAGGCCGTCAAGAAATTCGATCCCGAACGCGGCTTCCGCCTCGCCACCTACGCCATGTGGTGGATCAAGGCCTCGATCCAGGAATATATCCTGCGGTCGTGGTCGCTGGTGAAGATGGGCACGACGGCCAACCAGAAGCGCCTGTTCTTCAACCTGCGCCGGCTGAAGGGCCGCATCCAGGCGATCGACGACGGCGACCTGAAGCCGGAGCACGTCTCGGAAATCGCCACCAAGCTGAACGTCTCGGAGGAGGAGGTCATCTCGATGAACCGCCGTCTCTCCGGCGACGCTTCGCTGAACGCGCCGATCAAGGCGGCCGAAGGCGACAGCGGTCAATGGCAGGATTGGCTTGTGGACGACCACGACAGCCAGGAAGACGTGCTGATCGAACAGGATGAGCTCGAAACCCGCCGGCGCATGCTGGCGAAAGCGATGAGTGTTCTGAACGAACGCGAGCGCCGCATCTTCGAGGCCCGCCGCCTTGCCGAGGATCCGGTGACGCTGGAGGATCTCTCGGCCGAGTTCGACATCAGCCGCGAACGCGTCCGCCAGATCGAAGTCCGCGCCTTTGAAAAGGTGCAGGATGCTGTCCGCAAGGAAGCCCTGGAACGCGCAAAGGCCATTCGCGTCGTCGAAGCCACGGCCTGATAGAAACTGAACTGACAGTTGGAAACGCCACCTTCCGGATGCGGGAGGTGGCGTTTTTGTTTTGTGGCGGGCGATGCCGGCAGGAAGGACGTTGAAGGGCGTGCCGTGCAGCCCCCCTCATCCGACCCTTTGGGCCACCTTCTCCCTCTGGGGAGAAGAGGAGAAGCAAGCTGCTCGCCCTCATTTCCAAAAGGAATGCTTTAAGAAAGACAGGACGCTGCCACGATTCCCTTCTCCCTCGCGTGGAGGTGCCGGCAGGCGGATGAGGGGCCGGTGGCACAACGCACCGAGAACCCACTCACTGGCTCGTCGAGACATCCCCGAGTGCAGTCCATTCCTTGATGGCTGTATTGAAGGCATCCGTTCCCGTACCACCCTTCTCCATCGTCAGCAGCGCACGGCGGCCGTTGCGGTAGGTGATCGGAATATCGATCCAGTTGCGGGTCGACAGCAGATCGAGATTGGCCTTGCGCGCATCGGGATAGTCGTTGAGCGCGATCATGTGAAAATCATCCGTGATCTTGGCCGGAACCGCGATCAGCGCATCGCCGCGATCCTGCTCAGTGCGCTTCATCGAGATGCGCTGGACGCTTTCGATGCTGCCGCCTTCAAAATTTGGCGGCACCGAAAAGACGATCTCGACGAGATGGCTCGCCGGAAGCGACGGATCGGAATTGCGCTTGAAGGTGACGAGAGCCGAGAGGTTGCGCTCGGGAACGGTGACATTGCCTTGTACCGTCGCCTCCTGCCGGCCGTCCTGGCCAGCCTCATGCTGGACGGTCCAGACGACCGTTCCCTCGATCGCCGTCGGCGAGCTCTGGCCGATACGCTCCTCATAGAGGAACATTTTTTCCGACGAACCAACCGGCGCAGCCTGCTGCGGCGATGCCGCAGGACCGTTGGGCGTCAGCGTTTCGGGCGGGGCCGCATCGCCTTGCGCGCTGGCCGCCGGCGTATCGGCCGCCGCGACGTTCTGCTCGGCCACCGATTTTCCTTCAGCCGTCGGCGTTCCCGGCACCGTCGCCGGGCCGCTGTCGACTTCGGTCCCGTCGGAAAGCAGTCGTTGCGTGAATTTGGAATTGGCCGCCGCGCCGTCATTGTTCAAGGACGCTACTTGCTGGTTAGGCTGTGCCGGCGCCGGCGGCGTATTCTGTGCTTCTGGTGCGGCTGGCTGGGCTGGCGTCGGCGCGGGCTGGGCCGGCGTCTCGGAGCCCGCCGGCGTCATTGCCGCCTCGTTCCTCGTAGCCTGCGACGGTGCCGAACTGACAAGCCCATCGACCATCGCCACCAGCGCTTCTCTGTTCACCCAGCCGGCATAGGCGCCGCCACCGATCAGGATAAGCGCGAAGAGAAGAGTAATTATCGTGCCGATGCCGAAGCGGCGGCGCTTCGGTTCCATGCGGAAATTCTTGCCCTGCAGCTTCGAGGCGACGATCTGATCGATATCCATCGCCGGGTTGGCGTCGTCATCGTCAGTGGCGATCGGGCCGCGGCGGTCATAGCCCCGCAGCGCCTTCGCTTCGCGCCATGCCTCGCTCGGCGCGCCGGCGGGAGGTGTAGGCTTGCCGTCGTGCACCTCCGCAAAGATATCAACGTCGTCGAAATGCGAGGACACCGGCGTCTTCTTGTCGGTGCCCGCCTCGAGCGGCGGCAGGTCGTCGAAGGCAGCCTTCTCCCAGGAGAAAGCTTCCTTGGCGGCCGGCATGACAGCGGCGGGCGCCATTTTTTCGAGGCTCGATATCACGTCTTCGAAGGCACGCGCCGAAGCGTCGGCGGTAACTGGCGCCGTTTCCGAATATTGGCGGAGCTCCTCTTCGGCCCATTCGGTCTCCGCATCCTTGGGCGCCGGAGCCGGCGTCTCGACGGCAGGCTCGGCCCAGACAGGATCGAAATGTCCCGCAGCATCCGCCTGCAACGGCTGCTCGCGGCTATGTTCGACGAATTCCTGGGCACGATTGAAATCGGCGACCGGCTCCACGAGCCGGTTGGATGCATGCTCTAGGCCGCGTGTGATCGGCTGAAACGACTCGATGGGCTCGTAAGCGGCCTCGGCCTTGGGCTCACGGCTTTCCGCCATCGCCGGTTCGGCCGCGATCTCCTCGGCCTCCACGGGATGCTCTTCATCGGCACGATGCTCGTCGGCTTCCTCGTAGGAATGATCGGCAGGTGGCGTTTCGAAGCCGTGATGTTCCGGCTGCATTTCTTCGGCGGCGACGTCACGCGCCTCGCCGGCATGCCATTCCTCGGCCGGAGCCTCCTCCTCATGCGAGGGATGCCAATAGGTCTCGGCGGGTGCAGCTGTCTCAGCGGAAACAGGTGTTTGTGCGGCCTCAGCTTCCGCGGAAAGCGGCTCCTCGGCCGCGACCTCTTCCTCAGTTTCCTGCCGTGTGTCAGCTTCATGGTGATCCGGCTCATGGGCGGCGTCGGCCGTCGCCGGTTCCACATCGGCTTCACCGGCCGGCGCGCCGACAGCGGTCTGGGGCGCAGGCGGCAAGGTGCTTTCGTCAGGAACCGCTTGTTCTTCCAAGGTTTCCGGCGCAACACCGGCGCCGACCGTCTCCTCGAGGGGCAGCGCTTCGGAGTGTTCAGCCTCCACTTCGCGGATGGCGGCCTCCAGCTTTTCGAGCTGGCGTTGCAGCATGGCTTCCGGCGGACGCGGCTTCATGTTCTCGAGCTGCCGCTGCACTGCACCGCGAGCACGT
Organism: Rhizobium sp. BK049; assembly: GCF_014193135.1. Classification (NCBI taxonomy): domain Bacteria; kingdom Pseudomonadati; phylum Pseudomonadota; class Alphaproteobacteria; order Hyphomicrobiales; family Rhizobiaceae; genus Rhizobium; species Rhizobium sp. BK049. The sequence goes on along the minus strand of NZ_JACHYV010000003.1, from coordinate 79,628 downwards.
TCGTAGACTTTCACCCGCATCTCGGGGGTGTTTTCAGCCAAGCCGTCGACGGCCCGCCGAATAACTGCAATAAAATCCGCCATTCTTACTTTCTCAAGAAGTCCGGCCTTCTGCCGAACTGTCCTCCACAGTGGGCCGTGACCTTAATCCTCAAACGGATCGGTCACAAGTATCGTGTCGTCTCGCTCCGGGCTGGTGGAAAGGAGCGCGACCGGCGCCCCGATCAGTTCCTCGACTTGGCGAACATATTTGATCGCCTGTGCCGGAAGATCCGCCCAGCTGCGGGCGCCGACGGTCGATTCCTTCCATCCCTCAAGCGTGACATAGATCGGTTCGACCCGAGCTTGCGCTCCCTGGCTTGCGGGAAGATGATCAATCTGTTCCCCGTCGAGCATATAACCGACGCAGATCTTCAGTTCCTCGAGACCGTCGAGCACATCGAGCTTCGTAAGCGCGATGCCGGTAATGCCGTTGGTCGCAACCGACTGACGCACCAGTGCCGCGTCGAACCAGCCGCAGCGGCGCTTGCGTCCTGTCACGGTACCGAACTCATGCCCCTTCTCACCCAGGAACTGGCCAACTTCGTCGGTCAGCTCCGTCGGGAACGGGCCTTCGCCGACGCGTGTCGTATAGGCCTTGGTGATGCCGAGGATATAGCCGAGCGAGCCTGGCCCCATGCCGGAACCGGCCGCCGCCTGGCCAGCCACGGTGTTGGAGGAGGTCACGAAAGGATAGGTGCCGTGATCGATGTCGAGCAGGCTGCCCTGCGCACCTTCGAACAGGATGCGGGCGCCCTTGCGGCGCTCCCTATCAAGCAAAAGCCAGACCGTGTCGCGGAACGGCAGCACCCGATCGGCGATTGAGGTCAGCTCGTCCATGATCGCCTGGTGGCTGATCTCGGCGACGCCGAGGCCGCGGCGAAGCGCATTGTGATGCGTCAGGATACGGTCGACCTTGCCGGAAAGACTGTCGAGATCGGCGAGATCCATGACCCGGATGGCGCGGCGGCCGACCTTGTCCTCATAGGCCGGACCGATGCCGCGGCGCGTCGTGCCAATTTTGGTGCCGCTGTTGGACGCGGCATCCTCGCGCATCGCGTCGAGCTCGCGATGCAGCGACAGGATGAGCGTCGCATTGTCGGCGATGCGCAGATTGTCAGGCGTAACCGTCACGCCCTGCGCCTCCAGTCGGCCGATCTCAGCGATCAGCGCATGCGGATCGACGACGACGCCGTTCCCGATCACCGCCATCTTGCCGGGACGCACGACGCCGGAGGGCAACAGCGAGAGCTTATAGCTCGTGCCGTCGATGACGAGCGTATGGCCGGCATTGTGGCCGCCCTGATAGCGCACGACAATATCCGCACGTTCCGAAAGCCAATCGACAATCTTGCCTTTGCCTTCGTCACCCCATTGCGAACCGACCACGACTACGTTCGTCATCCAACTCTTCCTGTTACCGGCGGAAAACCGCGCACCTGCTCAAACCCGCGCATCTATAAAGCTTTGTTTTTGGGAAAGCGACCCTGTTGTCACAGACGATTGGGCTTTTTACGTGACAAATCAGCAGCCGGCAGTCTATTTCCGCTGGGAAAAATCCGAACTTCGATCGCAAGAAGACGAGGAAGAACGCTCTTGCAAGCCACAGCCTATATCTGCCTCGTCATCGCCACCCTCTGCTGGGGCGGCAACTCCGTCGCCGGCAAACTCGCGGTCGGCCATATCAGCCCAATGATGCTGACCTTTCTGCGCTGGTTCCTCGCCGTCGCGTTCATCGCCATCATATCTGTGCCGCAACTGAAGAAGGATTGGCCCGTGGCGAGGAAAAACCTGCCGCTGCTTCTTTGCTACGGCGCCATTGGCTATACGCTCTTCAACGCCATGCTCTATTCGGCAGTGCAATATACAACGGCGATCAACGTCGCCATCGAGCAAGCCGGCATTCCGATGCTGATCTTCCTGTTGAATTTTTTCTTTTTCCGCACTGGCATCTCGCTGGCGCAATGTCTCGGCTTCGGCATGACGCTGATGGGCGTGGCGCTGACCGCCGCCCATGGCGACCTCGCCACGCTGCTGCAGTTGCAGCTCAACCGCGGCGACGGGCTGATGCTGATCGCTATTGCCGCCTATTCGCTCTACACGATTTTCCTGCGCTGGAAACCGCCGGTCGACTGGCGCACGCTAATGGCCTTCCCCGCCCTCGCCGCCATGCTGACCTCGCTGCCGCTGCTTCTCTGGGAGATCGGCCGCGGCGCTGCGCAGTGGCCTGACCAGGCCGGCTGGAGCATCACCTTCTATACCGCGATCTTCCCCTCATTGCTGGCGCAGATCCTTTATATCAAAGGCGTTGAGGCTATCGGCGCCAACCGCGCCGGTCTCTTCATCAATCTCGTGCCGGTATTCGGAACACTGCTTTCCGTCGTACTGATCGGAGAAAGGCTTCAGTCCTTCCATATGGTAGCGCTGATGCTGACGCTCGGCGGCATCGCAATCGCCGAAAAGGGCCGGCCGAAAGCGTCCGCTCCCACCGTGCCCGCCTCCCCCGTGGATTAGGCTTAACCAAGCTCCAGCGTCGTCACGCCGAAGACGTGTTTCAGCGGGATCGCCGGGGCGGGTCCTCGATACATCCGCATGGTCTCGAACACCGGCTGAAGACCCATGCCTTCGGCAAGTGCAATCGCCTCGCGATTCTCGGCGGGGATATCGATGAAGATCTGAGCGCCCTTTGCCTCGGGGATCAATCCGGCAAGCAGTGCCGCTGCGCTGTCTGCATCGTTGGCGAAAAGCGGGCCGATCTTGTAGCCCTCGTAACAGCGGCGAATCGTGCCGTAACCGCGGATCTTGTGGCTTTTGCGGACTACGGCCGTACGCCGCCCCTTGCGGCTGGTGCACCAGGCGGCGAGGAAGGCATCCCGCGGCTGCGGAAAGATCGCCGCATCATAACGCTGCAATCCTTCGAGGCGTGAATCCAGCACCGGCTGCGCGACAAGCGTGGAGGCCGGCAAAGAGGAGGCAACACCGCCGTAACGAATGGTGGAATAGGCGGGCTCGAAGCCGGCCTTGCGATAGTTCCCCTGCTGCGCGGCAACGCCGTCGAGACCGATCGTTCGGCCTTCCGCCGTGGCAATCCCCGCTTCCCAGATCGCCTTGCCGTAACCCTTGCCGCGGAAATCCGGGTGGACGATGTAGAGGCCGAGAAAGGCGAAGCTGTCGCCATATTTGACGACCGAGATCGAGCCGACGGGGACTTCACCGATAGAGCCGACGAAAAATCCCGACGGATCGGCTTCGAGGAATGCAAGCGAATCGTCGAGACCCGGATTCCACCCCTCCTGACGCGCCCATTCGAGCACGAGTTCCAATTCGCCGGGCCGCATCGAACGAACGGCAAATTCCGAATTCATGCGACCTTCCCAGATTGAATGTCCCGCAAGTCCATCCCGCCAACGGCAAAGCAATTTTCAGATCACCGCCACCCGATCGCACCGGACGAACGATGGAGAAGCCGCGCCGATGGTCTTGACCACGCGTATAATCGTTTTCGATGCAATGCAGTAAGCTTCGTTTCCGCATTACCATGAAACAATGCCGTTGCAAGCTCAAGAAAATTACTTGGCGCCCAATAACTTCCGGCGCGGATAAATGTCGCGCCGAAATCTCTCGCGTACTCAACCCGGAGGACAGGAAGCATTTCGGCGGAAATTAGCCACTATCGCTGCCCTGCGCCGGAATCAATGGTTGTGCCGTGGCGGGTTTTTTGCGATCTGGCGAAACTCCGACGCACCTTCCAGAACCGCGCCATCCGACAGCTGCGTCACCGAGCGGCGGTAGATCTGCTGCCACGGCGTGGCATCCGCCGGCACCGGCGGAATACCGTCGCTCCTGCGCCGCTCGATCTCCGCGTCGTCGACCAACATGTCGCAGCGCCCCTGGTTGAAGTCGATGCGGATGATATCGCCGGTGCGAAGCCAGGCGAGGCCGCCCCCGGCAGCGCTTTCCGGTGATGCATTGAGAATCGATGGACTGTCGGCGGTGCCCGACTGACGGCCGTCGCCGATCGTCGGCAGACTCCGGATGCCGCGTTTCAGGAGATGATCCGGCGGCTGCATGTTGACGACCTCAGCCGATCCAGGCCAGCCGAGCGGCCCCGCTCCGCGGATGACGAGGATGGTATCCTCGTCGACGCCGAGTTCAGGGTCGTTGATGCGCCTGTGATAATCCTCGGAACCATCGAAAACCACCGCCCTGCCCTCGAAAACACCTTCCCGCCCGGGCTCCAGAAGATAGCGCTGGCGGAAATCTTCCGAGACTACGCTCATCTTCATGATCGCGAAATCGAAGAGATTGCCCTTGAGGACGAGGAAGCCCGCCCGCTCCTTCAGCGGTTCGTCGAAAGGCCGGATGACCTCGCGGTCGCTGGCCTGGCGGCCTTTCAGGTTCTCGGCCATCGTCCTCCCCGTCACCGTGCGACAGTCGCCGTCGAGCTTTCCGGCCTGCAGCAGCTCCCACATGATCGCCGGCGTGCCGCCCGCGCGGTGATAGCGCTCGCCGAGATAGGCGCCCGCCGGCTGGACATTGGCCAGAAGCGGGATATCGAAGCCGTGCACCTGCCAGTCATCGGGATAAAGTTCGACGCCGGCGTGCTTGGCCATGGCAGCCAGATGCGGCTGCGCATTGGTCGAGCCGCCGATCGCCGAATTGGTGCGGATCGCATTGAGGAACGCGGCCCGCGTCAGGATATCCGATGGCTTCAGATCCTCGAACACGATCTCGACGGCGCGCCGTCCGGTGCGGTAGGCCATCTGCCCCCGCTCCCGGTAGGCGGCCGGAATGGCGCCGCAGCCGGTGAGCGATAGGCCGAGTGCTTCCGCCAGCGCATTCATCGTCGAGGCGGTGCCCATCGTATTGCAGTGACCGACGGATGGAGCCGAATCGAGCGCCGCCTGCAGAAACTCCTCCCGATCGATTTCACCGGCCGCATATTTCCGCCGCATCCGCCAGATGACGGTGCCGGAGCCGGCCAGTTCCCCCTCGTGCCAGCCATCGAGCATCGGCCCGCCGGAGAGCACGATGGCCGGAATATCGACTGTCGAAGCAGCCATGATTGCCGAAGGCGTGGTCTTGTCGCAGCCGGTGGTCAACACGATACCGTCGAGTGGATAGCCGTAGAGGATCTCGACAAGGCCGAGATAGGCTAGATTGCGGTCGAGGGCGGCGGTCGGACGCTTGCAGTTCTCGAAGATCGGATGCGTCGGAAATTCGATGGGGATGCCGCCAGCGTCGCGAATACCGTCACGCACGCGCTTGGCGAGCTCGACATGCACCCTGTTGCAGGGCGTCAGATCGCTACCGCTCTGGGCAATTCCGATGATCGGCCTGCCGGACCGCAGTTCTTCCGGCGTGATGCCGTAATTCATGAAACGCTCGAGATAGAGCGCCGCCATGTCAATATGATCGGGATTGTCGAACCAATCCTGCGAACGCAGGCGGCGCTTCTTCGGTTGGCTGTCCGTCATCATCATCCTCCCGATCGGCTATTCTTCTCTTTGAAGTCGAGAAGCGAAGCACTGCATTCCGTCACCATTTCCGCAACCGCGCCGGCTTGCCGGCATCGACTACCCGGATGGTGGAGATGGAGCCGCGCCGATCCTCCCATCTGCTATCCGTCTTTGATAGTCCCCTCGTCCACGGTTGCAACCGTTTTGATGAACGTAACGCATTTTCGTCGGGTGTCGGAAATCGATACGGGCGAGAACCGAAGTTCCCGCCCGATTTACTCGACAAAGGAAGATTGAATTCCGTTTATTCCGCTGCTAGCCGGATGACCTCGGCCTCTTCCTCCTTGTGCTCGTCCGGCTTGTGCTGGATGAGCGGACGGTTGCCCGTCAGCCGTCGCAGCAGCACGTAGAACACCGGCGTCATGAAGATGCCGAAGAAGGTCACGCCGATCATGCCGGAGAACACCGCGACACCCATGGCGGCACGCATTTCCGCGCCGGCGCCCGTGGAGGCGACCAGCGGCACGACGCCCATGATGAAGGCCATGGAGGTCATGAGGATCGGGCGAAGGCGAAGGCGACTGGCCTCGACCGCCGCCTCCCGCGGCGTCCTGCCCTCGAACTCCAGTTCGCGGGCGAATTCCACGATCAGGATCGCGTTCTTCGCCGAGAGGCCGACTAGCACCACGAGACCGATCTGGGTGAAGATATTATTGTCTCCACCGGTGAGCCAGACACCCGTCAGCGCGGCCAGCACGCCCATCGGCACGATCATGATGATCGCCAGCGGCAGGGTCAGGCTCTCGTACTGGGCAGCCAGCACCAGGAAGACCAGCAGCAGCGCCAGCGGGAAAACGACGACGCTCGAATTACCGGCCAGAATCTGCTGATAGGTCAGATCCGTCCATTCGAAGTCGATGCCGGCAGGCAGTGTCTCGCGAAGGATCTTCTCGATTGCCGCCTGCGCCTGGCCGGACGAAAAGCCCGGTGCCGGACCGCCGTTGATATCGGCGGCGAGGAAGCCGTTGTAACGGTTGGCGCGTTCGGGACCGGTGCTCGGCTCCACCTTCAGCAGCGCCGAAAGCGGGATCATCTCGCCCGATGCCGAACGGACCTTCAGCTGCCCGATATCTTCCGGCTGGGCGCGGAATTTCGCATCGGCCTGCACCCGGACGCTGTAGGTGCGGCCGAACGCATTGAAATCGTTCACATAGAGCGAGCCGAGATAGATCTGCAGCGTCTGGAAGACGTCGGTGACGGAAACCCCGAGCTGCTCGGCCTTGGCGCGATCGAGATCGGCATAGAGCTGCGGCACGTTGATCTGGAAGCTGGAGAACAGCCCGGCAAGTTCAGGCGTCTGGTAGGCCTTGGCAAGCACTGCCTTGGTCGCCTCATCGAGCGCCTGGTTGCCCAAGCCTGCGCGATCCTCGATCTGCAGCTTGAAACCGCCGGTCGTGCCGAGACCGTTGACCGGCGGCGGCGGGAACATGGCGATGAAGGCATCCTGGATGGCACCGAATTTCTGGTTCAACGCCATGGCGATGGCGCCGCCAGAAAGATCCGGCGTCTTACGCTCCTCGAAATCCTTCAGCGTCACGAAGACGATGCCGGCATTCGAAGAGTTGGTGAAGCCGTTGATCGACAGGCCGGGGAAGGCGATTGCATTGGCGACGCCGGGCTGCGCGAGCGCGATATCGGTCATGCGCTTGATGACGTCTTCCGTGCGGTCGAGGCTTGCGGCATCCGGCAGCTGAGCGAAGCCGATCAGATACTGCTTGTCCTGCGACGGCACGAAGCCACCGGGAACCGTGGTGAACATGCTGTAGGTCGCGCCGACCAGCGCCAGGTAGACCACCATGACGATGCTCTTGCGCGACACCAGGCCGCCAACACCTTTGCCATAGGCATTCGAGCCTGCGCCGAAGAGGCGGTTGAAGCCACGGAAGAACCAACCGAAGATCGCGTCCATGAACCGCGTCAGCCAGTCCTTGGGCGCGTCGTGGCCCTTCAGCAGAAGGGCGGCGAGGGCCGGCGACAGGGTCAGTGAGTTGAAGGCCGAGATGACGGTCGAGATCGCGATCGTCAGCGCGAACTGACGATAGAACTGACCCGACAGGCCGGAGATGAAGGCGAGCGGCACGAATACCGCGACGAGCACCAGCGCGATCGCGATGATCGGACCGGACACTTCCTTCATCGCCTTATAGGTGGCCGCGCGCGGCGACAGGCCATGCTCGATATTGCGCTCGACGTTTTCGACGACGACGATCGCGTCGTCCACCACGATACCGATGGCAAGCACCAATCCGAACAGACTGAGCGCGTTGATCGAGAAGCCGAAGACATACATGACCGCGAAAGTGCCGATGATGGAGACCGGAACCGCGATCAGCGGAATGATCGAAGCGCGCCACGTCTGCAGGAAGACGATGACGACGAGGACGACGAGCGCGATGGCTTCAAGCAGCGTGTCGATGACCTTCTCGATCGAGGAGCGGACGAATTTCGTCGTATCGTAGACGATCTCGTATTTGACGCCCTCAGGCATGGCCAATTGCAGCTGATCCATGGTTGCGCGCACGTTGTCGGCGATTTCGATCGCATTCGACCCGGGCGCCTGAAGGGCGGCCACGGCCACGGCCGGCTTGCCGTCGAGCAGCGACCGCAACGTATAGTCGGCGGCGCCAAGCTCGATGCGGGCGACGTCGCGAAGGCGGGTGATCTCGCCATTGGCGCCCGTCTTGACGATGATGTTGCCGAACTCCTCGGGCGTACGCAGGCGGCCCTGGGCATTCACGTTGAGCTGCAGGTCGACGCCCGGCTGGCTCGGCGAGGCGCCGATAATGCCGGCGGCCGCCTGGACGTTCTGCGAGCTGATCGCGTTGCTGATGTCGCTGGCGGCGAGTTCATGCTCGGCGGCCTTCTGCGGGTCGATCCAGACACGCATCGAATAATCGCCGGCGCCGAACACCTGCACCTGGCCGACGCCGGGGATGCGGGCAAGCCGATCCTTGATGTTCAAGGTCGCGTAGTTGCGAAGATAGGTGATGTCGTGGCTGTTCCCGTCGGAGACGAGGTTGACGACCATGATGAAGTCGGGCGAGCTCTTGACTGTCGTGATCCCGAGGGCGCGCACCTCCGCCGGCAGGCGCGGTTCGGCCTGCGAAACGCGGTTCTGCACGAGCTGCTGTGCCTTGTCAGGGTCGGTGCCGAGCTTGAAGGTGACGGTGACATTGAGCACGCCATCCGACGTCGCCTGGCTCGACATGTAGAGCATGTCCTCGACGCCGTTGATCTGCTCTTCGAGCGGTGTCGCCACGGTTTCGGCAATGACGCTCGGATTTGCGCCGGGATAGGTGGCGCGCACGACGACCGACGGCGGCACGACGTTGGGATACTCGGAAATCGGCAGCGCCCGCAGGCCGATCAGGCCGGCAACGACGATGAGGACCGAAAGAACGCCGGCAAAGACCGGCCGGTCGACAAAGAATCTGGAGATGTTCATTTCAAAGCCCTCTCCGGGGTGAACATGGATGCAAACTCCCTCTCCGGCGGGTGAGGCGCCGCCGGCGGGTCATATTATTTCGGGTATCGGCCTTCCCCCGCAGGAGAAGGCGGGATCTTACTGAGCGGTCGCGACCTTCTCTTCCATCTGCGGAACGACGACGGCACCGGGACGGATGCGCTGCAGGCCGTTGACGACGATCTTCTCGCCGGCCTTCAGGCCACTTTCGACCACCCGCTGCCCCTCAGTCAAAGCGCCGAGCTGCACCTGCCGGTAGGCGACCCTGTTCTCACCGTCGACGACGAAGACGAATTTCTTGTCCTGGTCGGTGCCGACGGCGCGGTCGCTGATGACGATCTTGTTCTCGGCCTTCGGCTGGCCCATGCGCACGCGCACGAACTGGCCGGGGATGAGACGTCCGCCCGGATTATCGAAGACGGCGCGCACACCGATGGTGCCGCTCGATGCGTCAACCTCGTTGTCGATCAACTGCAGCTTGCCCTTGATCGGCGTGCCTTCGTCGGCGAGCGTGCCGACCTCGACCGGAATCTCTTCGACGGGCGGCAGGGCGCCGTCCGTCTGCGGCAGCTGGGCGAGAGCGCGGGTCACCATCTCTTCGCTGGCGTTGAAGCTCGCATAGATCGGATCGACCGAAACGAGCGTCGTCAGCGCAGGCGAGGCCGATCCGGCCGCAACCAGGTTGCCTGTCGTCACCTCGATCTTGCCGATGCGGCCGGCAACCGGCGCCCGTACCTGAGTATAATCGAGATTGAGCTGGGCAGACTGCAACGCGGCTTGTGCCGAACGCAAGCCTGCCTGCGCCTCGGCCAGCGCGCTCTGGCGCTGATCGAGATCGCTCTGGGAGATGGTGCGGTTATCGGAAAGCCTGCGGCCGCGGTCAAGCTCGGTCTGCGCCAGACTGACCTTGGCTTCGGCCGAAGCCACCTGGCCTTGGGCCTGCGCCACGCTCGCCTGGTAGGGAGCCGGATCGATGGTGAAGAGCAGGTCGCCCTGCTTCACCAGCGCGCCCTCACGGAAAGCCACCGAAAGGATCGCGCCTTCGACACGGGGACGGACCTGGACACGATCGACCGCTTCGAGACGGCCGGAGAAGGTCTCCCAGGCCGTCACGTCGCGGGCTTCGACCACGGCCACCGTCACCGGTACGGCGGGAGGCTGCGCGGGAGCGGAAGCTGCCGTAGCCGTCGTGCTCATCGGCAGCTCGAAAAACAATGCAGCGCCTGAAACGGACGCAATAAGTCCTATGCCGGCGCCCACGAGGGCCCAGCGCTTGCTTCTGGACGTCATCAGTACTCTCCTTGCGGCCCCAGGCCGCCAAAATATCAGATCTTCTTCAATGCAATTGCGGTTGGACGCTTACGTCCTGTAGGAAACGTCCGAAATGGCGGCTGACGTGTTCCTGCCAGTCGGGTGCCTCCCCAGATTTCCCACCATAAATCGAGGGCCAGCCCGTCCCGGCGGGAAGGACATGCTGGCGCACACCGACGCCGGCCTTTTTCAGGCGGGCACCGTAACCGAGTGTTTCGTCGTGCAGAGGATCGTCCTCTGCGGTGAATATCAGCGCTGGCGCGACGCCTGAAAGACGCGAACAGAGACAGGGGGCCGCGTAGGGGTGGCAGCCGCCACCGCTCAGATAATGGCTCCAGCCGTCCGCCCAGCGCTGTCGCATGCCGATCGCTTCGGCCTTGCGGATCGACGACGTGCCCATGAAGGGATCGAGCAGCGGTGAAATCAGTACCTGGCCGTCGAGCGCATCCGGCATCTCATCGCGCGCCTTGAGCGCCACTCCGGCAGCGACGTTGCCGCCCGCCTCCTCGCCGGCGACGAATAGCAGCGACTTGCGGTCGCCGAGACCAGCGGCGCGCTTGTTGGCGAGATAGGTGAAAACGGAGAAGGAGACTTCCAACGCCTTCGGAAAGAGGTTGCCGGACAGTGTGCTGTAGTCGACGGCGGCGACGATGGCGCCGGCTTTGGCGAGACTGACGGCAACCGGCCGGTCGACATTCGTTTCGCTGTCGAGAAATGCCCCCCCATGCAGGTAAAGCACGATCGGCGGACCCTTGCCGTAATCGGCGCCTTGGTAGACACGCGCGGAAACGGGGCCGATGGCCACCTTATCCAGCATCATGTCCTTCCATTCTACCGTCATCGATCCTGTCTCTTTTGCACGCAACCGCCGGGCACACAGCACCTGCCGCTTGCATTTCGTATAAAAAAGATATTGTTATTCAGAACAGGGAATAAGAAGCAATATCGCGATAACACTGTTCCGATTCTCGAATAATGGTGCAACGCAAACTGCGGACTTGAAACCGATGGATCAACTTTCGGCAATGCGCGTCTTCATCCGCGTCGTGGAGACGGGCAATTTCACCCGCGCCGCCGACATGCTCGCAATGCCCAAGGCGACGGTGACCAATCTCATCCAGGGCCTGGAAGCGCATCTGCGCACCAAGCTTCTGAACCGCACCACGCGACGGGTCATGGTGACCACGGACGGCGCGCTTTATTACGAACGCGCCGCCCAGATCATCTCCGAGCTAGAGGAACTCGACGGCAGCCTCTCCAACTCGCAAAGCTTGCCGAGCGGGCGGCTGCGCATCGAGATGAGCGGCGCCTTTGCTGACGCCATCGTCGTTCCGGCACTTTGCGATTTCTACCAACGCTATCCCGACATCCGTCTGGATCTGGGGGTCAGCGACCGCACGGTGGATTACCTGGTCGAAAACGTCGATTGCGCGCTGCGGGCGGGCACGCCCACCGATCAGTCGCTGATAGCCCGGCGCGTTTCGGAGATGGAGCTCGTCACCTGCGCTTCGCCGAGCTACATTCAGAAATTCGGCATGCCCGAACGGCCGGAGGATTTGGAGGCCACGCACTACTCCGTCAGTTATTTCCGCGCCCAGAACAACCGGACCCTGCCCTTCGAATTTCGCAGGGGCAACGAAATGGTCGAGACTACCCCGCGCTGCATCGCCTCGGTCAATGACAGCCGCACCTATCTGACCGCGGCCCTGACGGGCCTCGGCGTCGCGCAGGTGCCGACCTTCATGGCGCGTGAACCGATGCGGCGGGGCGAACTCGTCCGCGTGCTGCCGGACTGGCGCCGCGATCCGGTGCCGCTTTATGTGGTGTATCCACCGAACCGCCACCTCAGCAACAAGGTCCGCGTCTTCGTCGATTGGCTGGTCAAGCTCCTGGTCGAGGCCAAGCTGAACGATTTCTAGAGCATGTCGCGCGGCGGCAAAACAGAGACGGCCCGGAAGGCAAGAGAAACCTTCGACGGGCCGCAAATTTTGAACATCGGACCTGTCGCGCCGCAGACTGGGCGCGGCAGGCTCTGGAGGTTCGGGAGAGAGCGTCAGGGAACTCCACTCTCTCGCGATAAAGTAACTATAGCCACTCCCGACAAGATTGTAAGGGGGAAGACCTACAATCTTCGTTCACATGATTGCGATGACGGCGCCTTCGTCAGATCACGCCGCCATTGGCGCGCAGCGTCTGGCCATTGATCCAGCCGCCGTCCGGGCCGGCGAGAAAGGCGACCACGCAGGCAATGTCCTCAGGCGAGCCGAGCCGCTCCAGCGGGTTCATCTTCGCCATGCGGGCAATGAGTTCCTCCGTTTTGCCGTTGAGGAAAAGATCAGTAGCCACCGGCCCGGGCGCGATGGCATTGACCGTGATGTTACGGCCGCGCATCTCCTTGGCCATGATCGCCGTCAGCGTTTCGACGGCGGCCTTGGTGGCGGCGTAAACCCCGTAGGTTTCGAGCTTCAGCCCGACGACCGAAGTCGAAAAGTTGATGACCCTGCCGCCATCGCGCAGGCGCCGGGCCGCTTCCCTGAGCGTATTGAAAGTGCCCTTGAGATTAACGCCGATCTGGCGATCGAAGTTTTCGTCGTCAGCCTCGGCAAGCGACGACAGCATCATGATGCCGGCATTGTTGACGAGCACATCGACGCCGCCAAAGGCGTCTTCCGCAGCGTCGAACACCCGCCGGACGGCTTCAGAATCGCTGACATCCGCCTTGGCCGTCAGCGCCCTGCTGGCATCGATTGCGTGCTGCGCGTCGGCACGCCTGCCGACAGCGACATGGTCATCAGGCGCGTCGCCATGCTTGATGAGGTCACGCTCGCCTCTCCCGCCTATATCGCCGCCCGCGGCCCGCCGCAGCATCCTGACCGGCTTGCCGGCCACCGCATGGTCGGCTTCCACTCCAGCAGCACCGGCAGTCTGCTCCCGCTTGAATTCACCATCGGCGGTGCGGCACGTAACATAACCATTCCAGCGACCGTCACCGTCAACGCCGCTGAAAGCTATGTTGCGGCAGCGAGGATGGGCCTCGGTCTGATCCAGATCCCGCGCTACCACGCCGAAAAAGATCTGTCCGACGGCACGCTGGTCCACGTGCTCCGGGATTTTCCACCGACCCCGACCCCGGCTTCCCTGCTCTACCCCCGCAATCGCCAGCTTTCGCCCCGCGTGCGCGTTTTCATCGATTGGCTGGTGAAGCTCTTCGCTCGACAAAATTCCAAAAACACGCTTTGCTAATATAAGCGTTTAGGGGAAGAGCCATGGCACTCAGCGATATCACCGTCTACCAGACGGAAGATGGCTTCGTCGTCGAATTCGGCGGTGAGGGTGAAGACAGCATTGCCGTAACGCTGCGAAGCGCACCCGAACTGACATTGGAAAACGCGATCCGGCGTGCAAAGGCCCTGCTTGCTGCAGCAATCGAACCGGCCCATGGTGACGGCGCGCGCAGCAAGGATCCGGCCCTGCTCGAAGAGGAACTGGAGGAAGGCCTGGAAGATTCCTTCCCCGCGAGCGATCCGATCTCGGTTACATCATCCTCGATCCCAATGCGTAATCCGAATGCCGGCCGCTGACGCGGCCGGCCCCATCAAATGGTTTTGGGATGACGGCGGCGGCAGCGAATGTTATCTGCCTCGGTTATGACCGATGGTGGAATGACAAAAGGCGCGATCGGCGATGGCGCGCTTGCCGGCGAAGTCCTCAGGGCGTTTTTCGAGCGCGATGCGATCACTGTGGCCCGCGAACTGCTCGGCTGCCATCTGAGCGTGGACGGCGCCGGCGGCCGCATCACCGAAACCGAAGCCTATTTCCCCGATGACGAAGCCTCGCACAGTTTTCGCGGGCCCACCAGGCGCAATGGCGCCATGTTCGGCCGGCCCGGCAATGTCTACATCTACCGCATCTACGGCATGTACTGGTGCCTGAACTTCGTCTGTCATCCGGGCTCGGCCGTGCTGATCCGGGCGCTCGAGCCGGAAACGGGAATTGCCGCTATGACGGAGCGGCGCGGCACTGATATGCTGACGGCGCTCTGCAGCGGCCCGGGCAAGCTCTGCCAGGCGCTCGGCATCGATATCGAAATCAATGACAGACTGCTCGACCGCCCACCCTATGCATTGACGCCGTCCACGCCGGTGCCGATTGTTGTGGGGAAACGCATCGGCATCACGAGAAATGCCGAAGCACCGTGGCGCTTCGGCATTCAGGGATCGCGATATCTCAGCAAGCCGTTTCGCTGATCACTCCATGACCGCACTGTGGTCGACGGCAGGCGCGGCCTTCGGCTTGCGCAGCAACAGCACCAGCGGAATGACCGCGAGCGACATCAACATCAAGAGCTTGAAATCGTCCATATAGGCGATGATCGTCGATTGCAGCGTGATCATCTCGTTGAGCGAAGCGCGGCCGGCGGCCGTGAGCGGGCTCAACCCCTGCGCCGCGGCCGCATTGAAGGCGTGGTTGAAAGGCGTCACATAGGCCGCGATCGACTCATGATTGCTCTGCGTGTTCTCGACGATCAGTGCCGAGACGATCGAGATGCCGACCGCCGAGCCGATGTTTCGCGACAGATTGTAGAGGCCGGTGCCGTCGCCACGCATTTGGGCGGGCAGCGTCGCGAAGGCGATCGTCGTCAGCGGCACGAAGAGAAAGCCGAGGCCGGCGCCCTGGATGAAGCCGACCGAGACGATCGTCCATTGCGAAACATCAGGCGTCCATCCCGTCATATCGTACATCGCCCAGGCTGTCAGGCCGAGACCGAGCACCAGCAGCAAGCGCGTATCGACCTTGCCGATCAGCCGCCCGACAATGAACATACAGAGCATGGTGCCGAGCCCGCGCGGCCCCATGACGATGCCGGCGGTAATGACGGGATAGCCCATCAACGTCTGCAGATAGGGGGTCATCAGCGCCAGCGAGGCGAGGTAGGTGACGCCAACCACGAAGATGAAGATCATGCTCACCGTGAAGTTCTGGTCGAGAAACAGCTTCGGATTGACGAAGGATTTCTCTGCGGTCAGCGTGTGCACCACAAGCAGATAGAAGGCGGCGGCGCAGACAATCGCTTCGACCATGATCTCGCCCGAAGAGAACCAGTCGAGCTGCTCGCCGCGGTCGAGGAAGAGCTGCAGCGCGGCGATGAACAGGCTCATCATCCCGAAGCCGAACCAGTCGAGTTTGGCGAGCGCATCCCGCTTGGTCTCGGCAACGAAGACAACGATGCCCATGAAGGCGAGCGCGCCGATCGGCACGTTGATATAGAACACCCAGCGCCAGCTGATATTGTCGGTCAGCCACCCGCCGATGACCGGGCCGAGCACCGGCCCGACCATGACCGAGACGCCGAAAAGCGCCATGGCCGAGCCGCGTTCCTCCACCGTATAGATGTCGAGGAGAATGCCCTGGGAAAGCGGCACCAGCGAGGCGCCGAACAGGCCCTGCAGCAGGCGGAAGGCAACGATCTGGTTCAGCGATTGCGCCAGGCCGCAGAGAACGGAGGCGGTCACGAACCCAGCGATAGCGACGAGCAGCACGCGCTTGCGGCCGAATTTGGCGGCGAGGAAACCGGAGGGCGGCGTCATGATCGCCGCCGCAACGATATAGGAGGTGAGCACCCAGTTGATCTGGTCGGCGGAGGCCGACACGCTGCCCTGGATATAGGGCAGCGCCACGTTGGCGATCGTCGTGTCCAGCGCCTGCATGATGACGGCGAGAATGACGCAGGCCGTGATCGCGCCGCGATTGGCGACCCGGGTCGCCGGAGATGCAGGAGCGTTACTCATGGTCCTTGCCCTGAGGCCAGCCCAGAAGCGTGTTGACGAAATGGGGCAGGCCGCGGGCATGGCCGGTATCGACATCGACGACCGTGCTCATGCCGACGCGCAACGGCGGCTTGCCTGCGGCATCCTCGATGCTGACGCGCATCGGAATACGCTGCACGACCTTCACCCAGTTGCCGGTGGTGTTCTGCGCCGGCAACAGCGAGAAGCTGGAACCCGAAGCCGGGCTGATGCTCTCGACCTTGCCCTTCCAGGTCACGCCGGGATAAGTGTCGACATGGATCTCGGCCGACTGCCCAGGCTTGACGTAAGTCAGCTCGGTTTCCTTCGGGCTGGCGGCGATCCACAAATGGTCGGTAGCGACGAGCGAGAATGCCTGCTGCGAGGCCTGCAGGTAGGAGCCGACCTGCAGCGCGTTGATATTGGTGACGATGCCGTCGAAGGGCGCCTTGACGACACTGTGGTCGAACTCGCGCTGGGCGTTGTCGACCTGCGATTTGGCCTGCAGGTAGAGCGGGTTTTCCTCGACCGGCTGGTCGGCCCTGCCGCCGAGCTGGGCGAGCGTCGTTGCTGCTTCCGCCTTGGCGACGGCAACCTTCTGCTGAGCGGCCTCGAGATTGTGCTTGGCCTCGTCATAGGCGGATTGCGTCGCGCTGCCGTTGTTAACGAGGGCCTGCTGCCGGTCGAACTGATCCTGATAATAGGGCAAATCGGCTTGCGCCTGCATGATCTCGGCAAGCGACTGCTGATAGCTGGCCTTGAGGTTCATGATCTGATTGCGCTGCACGCCGAGCTGCGCCTTGGCGCCGTCGAGCGCGATCTTGAAGGAATCGGCCCTCAGGCTGAAGAGCACCTGCCCCGCCTTGACCGCCTCGTTTTCATGCACGTCGATCCGGTCGACGATGCCCGAGACATCCGTGGTGACCCCGACCATATCGGCCTGGATATAGGCGTTGTCGGTCGACATCACCTGACCGCCATTGACGTAATAATAACCGCCGACAACGAGCGCGACCGGCAGCAGGGCGAAGAGAACGGGCCGCGTGAGACTGCGCCGGCGGCGGACCTGGTTGCCGCCAGGCGCAGCCACGGCGGCAGCCGGCGCTGAACTGGATGAAGGCGCTTCGGCTACCGTTTCCTGCTGTTTCGCTTCATTTTCTTCAATAGGTGACTTTGCATTGGCGTCGGCAACGACGCGGAGGGGGAATTGATCAGCCATCGTTCATCTCATTCTCGTCAACCGGGGCCCGGCATGCCTGGACCAGGTTGGTCTTCATTACGGACAGGATGTGGAAAAGCTGCTCACGCTGCTCGACTGACACACCTTCCAGCGCCTCTGCGCGGGTCACATCGCCAAGTTCGCGCATTTCGGCGAGCAGAGGATGCGCTTCGTCGCGCATGTAGAGGAGCCAGATCCGCCGGTCGGTCGGATGCTGGCGGCGCTCAATGAGCCCGCGTTCAGCGAGTTTGTCGAGAATACGCACCAGCGTGATCGGCTCGACTTCGAGAATTTCGGCAAGGCCGCTCTGGTGGATCCCCTCGTTATTCGAGAGATAGGCGAGCGTCTGCCATTGCGAACGTGTCAGCCCAAGACACTTGGCGCGTTGCTCGAAGCGCTTGCGCAGCAGTCGTGCTACATCGTGGAGAAGGAATCCGAGTGTGGGCGTGGCGTTCATGGAAACCTGTGCCGGATATTTATAAGCATCCTTATGATGTGCTCACATATATTGAGCGCAGACGCTCGCACAAGAGCGTAAGCCGCAGATTCTGCAACCGGAGCCAAAATGCCGCAGCCCGCAGCCGGCAGCTTGCCGTCCCTCACAGCTTTAGGCTCGAACGGTGGCCGTGGCATCGCCTGGCCCTAGTTTCTGGCAAGAACTATCCGCTGAAATGGTCTGGAGGGCCTATGGCGTTCTTCGAAAGCATGCTGACGCTGCTCTTGGTGGCGATCATCTTCCTGCAATTCTCCAGGAAGTTCCGTGTGCCTTATCCGACCATGCTGGCAATCGCCGGCATCATTGTCGCTGCTTTCCCGTGGGCTCCGGAGGTGGCGATCGATCCCAGGCTTGCGCTGGCGCTCTTCATCGCACCCGTACTTTTCGACGCCGCCTACGATTTGCCGCCGAGGACGTTGAGGCGCAACTGGCTGCCGCTCTTTTCGCTTGCCGCAATCGCCGTCATTTTGACGGCCGCGTCCGTTGCCGCCGTCGGCGTTGCAATGGCCGGCCTGCCGCTTGCCGTGGCCGTCGCACTCGGCGCCATCGTGGCGCCGCCGGATGCGGTCGCGGCGACCGTCATGCTCGACCGCTTCAATCTGCCCCGCCAGACCTATGTAATTCTCAAGGGCGAGAGTCTGCTCAACGATGCCGTCGCCCTGCTCATCTTCAGCGCCGCAGTGGCGGCCGCCACCAGCCCCGCCTTCCTTACCGGCATTATGGCAGAATTGACGCTGGCAGCGCCGGGTGGTCTCATCCTCGGTTATCTTCTCGGCCGCCTCTACATGATCGTTGGTCTGAAGCTCGCCGGCACGCTCGGCGGCACATTGCTCGAGTTCGTCGCCACCTTCGGCACGTGGATCATCGCCGAGCGACTGCACCTTTCGGCGATCCTGGCGATCGTCGCATATGCCATGGTGATCGCCCGCTACATGCCGGAGCGGCAGACGGCCCGCCACCGCATTCATTCCTATTCGGTTTGGGAAGCCGCGGTTTTCCTGCTTAACGTGCTCGCCTTCCTGCTGATGGGCTTGCAGGTCCGCCAGATCGTCCTCGATCTCGATCCCGGCCGGCTGAGTTTTGCGATCACCTTGGCAACCGCGGTCTTTGTCACCGTCATCGTCGTGCGCCTAGCCTGGGTGCTCGTCTATAACCGCGCCATCACCTTTCTTGCCGAGCGCGGTCTCACGACACAAGCCGCTCCCTCATTTGCTGCGAGCCTGCTTGCCGGCTGGTGCGGCATGCGCGGTCTCGTCACGCTCGCAACTGCGCTCGCCCTGCCGATCGACTTCCATGATCGCGATATTATCCTGCTCAGCGCGCTGGCCGTCGTTCTCGGCACGCTCATTGTCCAGGGGCTGACGCTCGGGCCGCTGATCCGCTTCCTGAAATTCGATCCGGACAAATCCCTGAACCGCGATCTCACCAAAGCCCGCGTGGCATTGATCGACGCGGCTCTTGCCGAGCTTGAAGGCGAGGACAAATCCACCCGAATCCTGCGCGACGTTTACACCTCGGAGCGTGAGATTGCTGCCGACGGAAGACACCCGCGCGAAGTCAGCAGGCTCGATAGGCAGCGCCGCAGCGTCATCGCCGCGAAACGCCGAAAACTGGCGGAGATGCGTCGTGCCGACGAGATTGATGACGATGTTTTCCATGCGTTGGAACAGGAGCTCGACTGGGCAGAGCTCGCCGTCCTGCCGCCCGGCCGCGACGAAATCGTCGAGAGCTGACGCCGCCCATGAGCTTTGACGGATCGCTGAACGGCAGCCAATTGGCATTTGCTATTTTTCGCCGCTGCCGTTTATATCCAGTTTCATAGCGTTACGATTTTTCCGATTTGCATTGCATGCCGGCCTTCCTTTCCAGAATTGAACGCCGGGCGAAATCACGGAGGCAAGTCCTTCGTTCAAAGCAGCAAGACATGAATAGCATCACTTCATCTTAAGTTCGGTGGCAGTCGATCGGCCATCGCGATTGGAGGGACCGATTATGACTTTCGCGCTTCGACGGATATTGATGCTCGGTTGCATCGCCACGTTCATGCCTCTGGTCGCGATGGCGCAGGGCGCACCGTCCGCCCCTCCCCCTGTCACGGTCGCAAAGCCGGTGGTGCGCGATGTCATCGACAATGACGAATTCATCGGCCGTTTCCAGCCGGTCGACGAAGTCTCCGTGCGTTCGCGCGTCGGGGGCTACCTACAGGAAGTCCATTTCGAGGACGGCGCCTTGGTCAAACAGGGCGACCTGCTCTTCGTCATCGACCAGCGGCCGTTCGTCACCGCGCTCAACCAGGCAAAGGCCACGCTCGAAGCGTCGCAGTCCACTCTTGTCTTCGCCGACGCTCAGTACAAGCGCGCCCAGTCTCTCGCTTCGAGCGGCAGCCAATCCGCGCAGACGCTCGACGATCGCCGCCGCGAATTCGATTCCGCTGAGGCCAATGTCCGCGGCGCTCAGGCCGCGGCCGACCGCGCGGCTCTCGATCTCGAATATACCGAGATCCGGGCGCCACTCAGCGGCCGTATCGACCGCCGCTTGCTCTCGACCGGCAATCTCGTGCAGGCCGACCAGACGGTGCTCACGACGATCGTCTCCCTCGATCCGATCGACTTCTATTTCGATGTCGACGAGCGCCGCCTGCTGAATTTCGCCGACACTGCACGCAAGCAGGGCAAGGACCTGCAGCTCGGAGGCGGCGGTGTCGACGTATCCGTCACGATCTCCGATCCGACCGCCAAACCTTTTATGGGGAAGCTCGATTTTGCCGAGAACCGGGTGGACAACGAGAGCGGCACCATCCGCATCCGCGCCCGCCTTGCAAATCCTGATCTCGTCCTGCAGCCGGGCCTGTTCGGCCGTGTGCAGGTCGCAGCCTCCAATACATACAAGGCCATCCTCGTCCCGGACGAGGCTATCGGCTCGGACCAGAATGAACGTGTCGTCTATGTGGTCGATGCGCAAGGCAAGGTTTCGACCAAGCCCGTCAGGCCCGGACCGCGGCTCTACGGCTATCGCGTCATCCGTGAAGGCCTCGACGGCAACGAGACGATCATCGTCAACGGGCTGATGCGCGCCCGGCCTGGCTCGACCATCACACCGCAGATGAGCGAACTGCCGCAGGAGCGGCAGGACACTGCGCCGGAATCCGCGAATGCGGAGACCGGACAATGAGATTTGCGCACTTTTTCGTGGACCGGCCGATCTTCGCGGCCGTCATTTCCATCCTCTTTCTGGTCGTCGGCGGCATCGCCTATACGCAGCTGCCGGTCTCTCAATATCCGGAGATCGCGCCGCCCACCATCGTCGTGCGTACCTCCTATCCGGGCGCCGACCCGCAGACCATCGCCGACACCGTTTCGACCCCACTCGAGCAGCAGATCAACGGCGTCGAAGACATGCTTTACATGTCTTCCTATTCCAGCGCCGACGGCGCCATGTCGCTGACGATCACCTTCAAGCTCGGCACCGATCTAGATAAGGTGCAAGTCCTAGTCCAGAACCGCGTTTCCATCGCACTTCCCCGCCTTCCCGAGGAAGTCCAGCGCCTCGGCGTGACCACGGACAAGAGCTCGCCCGACCTGATGATGGTGGTGCACCTCCTGTCGCCATCGCATCGCTACGACCAGCTCTACGTCTCCAACTACGCCCGCAACCGCATCCGCGACGTGCTCGTGCGTCTCGACGGTGTCGGCGACGTGCAGATCTTCGGCGAACGCCAGTATTCGATGCGCATCTGGCTCGATCCGGAAAAGCTCTCCGCCTACGGCATGACGTCCGACGACGTCGTTTCGGCCTTGAGGGACCAGAACGTCCAGGTATCGGGCGGCAAGATCGGCGCACCGCCGGTGACCGGCAGGAACGCGTTCGAATATACGGTGCGAACGGACGGGCGCTTTTCCGATGTGCGCGAGTTCCGCTATGTCATCGTCAAATCGACGGGAGCAGGCCGGCTCGTGCAGCTGCAGGATGTAGCCCGCATCGAACTTGGCGCCCAGGACTACGTCACCAACAGCTATCTCAACAACGACCCTGCGGTCGCGCTCGGCATCTTCGCCCGGCCGGGAACCAATGCACTCGATACGGCCCACCAGGTCCAGACGCTTATGAAGGATATCTCCCAGAATTTCCCGGAAGGCCTGGAATATCGCATCGTTTACGACACGACCGAATTCATCTCGGACTCGATCAACGAGGTCTATAGAACCATCGCCGAAGCGGCCATCCTGGTGGCTATCGTCGTTCTGGTTTTCCTGCAATCCTGGCGGACCGCGATCATACCGATCGTCGCCATTCCCGTCTCGCTGATCGGCACCTTCGCGGTTCTGCTCGCCTTCGGCTTTTCGCTCAACATGCTGACGCTCTTCGGCCTCGTGCTGGCGATCGGCATCGTCGTCGACGATGCGATCGTGGTGGTGGAAAACGTCGAGCGAAATCTGGCGCGCGGAATGACGCCGAGGCAGGCGTCGCACGTGACGATGGACGAAGTCGGAACCGCTGTCGTGGCGATCTCGCTGGTCCTGATCGCGGTATTCGTGCCGACGGCTTTCATCCCCGGCATATCGGGCCAGTTCTACAGGCAGTTCGCCGTGACGATCTCCGTCACCACTGCCATATCGGCCTTGAACTCCCTGACGCTTTCGCCGGCCCTCGCGGGCATATTGCTGAAAGCCCATGATCACCAGACGAAGCGCAAGAGCATCGCCTCACGGCTGGGGACAGGTCTTGCAAGCGGCTTCAATCGCGGCTTCGACCGGATGAGTTCGGGCTACTCATGGATTGTCCGGCACCTTGTCAGAAGCTGGGTAGGCCTGACCTGCTCGATGCTCGCCTTTGCCGCCCTTCTGGGCGCAACATGGTACATGAGCACCAGGGTTCCCTCGGGCTTCATCCCCACTATGGACCAGGGTTACGCGATCATCGTCGTGCAGCTTCCCGACGGTGCCTCGCTTGCGCGTACCGATGCAGTCGTCAAAAAGGTGGGCGATATCGCCCGAACCGTGCCCGGCGTCGGCAACGCCGTGCAGTTTGCCGGCTTCAGCGGAGCGACGTTTACCAATGCTTCGAATTCGGGCGTTGTCTTCGTTCCGTTCAAATCCTTTGCCGAACGCGAGGAAGGCGGAGAGAACGCCAACAAGATCATCGGCGAACTCTTCGGCAAGCTGCAGAGCATCCAGGAAGCCTTCATCATTGCCATCCCCCCGCCGTCCGTGCGCGGCGTCGGCAACTCCGGCGGCTTCAAGATGCAGATTTCCGATCTTGAAAACCCTGAAATGACGCGCGTGCTCGGCCTTGCCCGCCAGATGATGGGGGCGGCGGCTACGACCGAGGGACTCACCGGTGTCTTCACGACGTTCTCCGATGCCAGCCCGCAATATTTCCTTTCGATCGACCGCGACAAGGCGCGCTTCCTGAACGTGCCGATCCCCAATATCTTCAATGCGCTTTCGATCAATCTCGGCGTCGCTTACGTCAATGATTTCAACGCATTCGGCCGTGTCTACCAGGTCCGCGCCCAGGCAGACCGACAATACCGGATGGACAAGGAAGACATCCTCGCCCTGAAGGTGCGCTCGGCCACCGGTGCGCTCGTGCCCTTGGGAACGCTGATGGACATTCAGGATTCCAGCGGACCGGCGCTTGTGCAGCGCTATAACATGTATGTCTCGGTGCCGCTCCAAGGCAATCCGACGCCCGGCACCTCGACCGGCGATGCCATCAAAAAGATGGAGGAACTGGCCGCCAAGATCCTGCCGCCGGGAACGACTTTCGAATGGACGGAACTCGCCTATCAGGAGACTCATACCGGCAACACCGCCGTCTATATCTTCGCCCTCTCCGTAATTTTCGTCTTCCTGGCGCTGGCCGCCCAATATGAAAGCTGGGTTCTGCCCCTTGCGATCATTCTCATCGTTCCGCTTGCTGTACTCGCGGCGCTGATTGGAGTGTGGCTCAGAGGCATGGACAACAACGTCCTGACCCAGATCGGCCTGATCGTCCTGATCGGACTGGCGGCGAAGAACGCCATTCTGATCGTCGAATTTGCAAGACAGGCGGAAGAGGAAGGCAAATCGCCGGTGGAGGCCGCAATCGAGGCCAGCCATCTTCGCCTGCGCCCGATTTTGATGACCGCATTCGCCTTCATCTTCGGCGTTCTGCCGCTTGCCATCGCCACCGGCCCCGGCGCCGAAATGCGTCAGTCACTCGGAACAGCCGTTTTCTCGGGCATGCTCGGCGTGACGCTCTTCGGCCTGTTCCTGACGCCGGTCTTCTACGTCGTGCTGCGCGGCCGACGCCGCAGCCGCATGGTTGAAAGGCCTGTCGAAGCCGTTCCGGCCGAAAGGGAGACAGTCTGATCACTCTAGCCTGTCGCGCAAAAAGTGTGCAGCGGTTTTGCGGCAACGACATGTTTGAAAACTAAGACCCAAGCGCAGGGGAGAATCTGAAAGATTGCGACGCGCTTTATGACACAGCCTCGTGCTGGGACGATGTCAGGTGGAAAACAGATGCACCCGGCCCTGCCAGAACCGTGCGACGGTCAGCTTGCCGCTGCGAAAGGCGCGTGTATCGAGATTGAGCCGCCTCGGGCGAATGTCGGGCTCGTCGCTGGGCGTATGGCCGTGCACGACGAGCTTCGGCAAAGGAACCCTGCTTTCGAGAAAGCGGTGGCGGATAAGGACCAGGTCCTCCTCCGTCTGCGCGGAGAGCGGGAGCATCGGATCGATGCCGGCATGCACGAAAACCACGCTCGGTGTGTCCAGCATGATCGGCAGCGCCCGCATGAAATCGATATGCGTATGCGGCAGCGACTGCCGCAGAAAGGCGTCGAGCTGCGCGCCGGAGGGGAAGACGAGCGGCAGATGCTCCGGATCGAGCCCATAGGATTTAAGCGATTCCGCCGATCCCATCCGCATCCAGTCGTCATAAGGGAGCCAGCCGTCGACATAATCGAGCATGGCGATCTCGTGATTACCGGCAAGACAGATACGGTCGAAACCGTCAGGCGGCGGCTCCATGAGGTGAGTGATGACCTGTGCCGATTCCGGGCCCCGGTCGATATAGTCACCCAGCGTCACGATCAGCTTTTGCCCGGGCAATCGCGCGCCATCTTGCAGAATCGCCTCCTCAGCTTTCCGAAGCAGGTCGTAGCGGCCGTGAATGTCGCCGATCGCATAAGTTGGAATCTCGGCGATATCCAGCGTCAGGCGCGGTCTCGGCTGGCGCCCCATTTTCCAAACCTCGCTATGGCGAGCAAGTGCTTCACCCATCATATTCCTCAATTGGATAGCCCGGTTAACCATAAGTAGAGTGCAAGGCGAGGCGATCAAGTTGGTGAGAAAATTCGAAGCTTTGGGTTTTTCTGGAAAAACCGTTCTTATCATCCGGAGGAAAATCCCTCACTCCTGTCACCCGTCGAGGAAAGAGTGAGCGATGGGAACGATATCGCAATTTCAAGACCGGATCCGGCCGCCGGCACGCCGCATCGAAAACGAAGAGGAGGCGATATCCACGGCTCGCAACCTCGCCGACACATTCCGTCGACATGCAAGCGAGCGCGATATCAACCGCATCCTGCCTTTTGCCGAGCTCGACGCGCTGTCGGTTTCGGGTTTGACGGCAATCTCTGTTCCGCCCGAACATGAAGGGCTCGACGTGCCGAACGCCCTGCTTGCCGAAATCATCGCGATCATTGCCGAGGCCGACGCCTCGATCGGCGAGACCCTGGAAAATCACTTTTCCGTCCTGGAAGCCCTCCGCACCCAGGCGCCCGAGGATCTGAAGGCATCGCTGTTTACCCGTGTGCTGCTCGGCGACCGCTTCGCCGGCGCAACCGTTGCCGACGGCAGCGAGCTGTCGCCCGAAGGATCGGGGTACCGCCTGAGCGGACGGATGCGGCAGGCGCCCGGTATTCTCTACGCCGATTGGATTGCCGCTGACCTCACACTTCCGCCCGGCCGCCCTGTGACGCTTTACTTCAGCCGCAACAGCGAGGACATGCAGGTGGTCGATGATTGGGACGGTTTCGGTCAGCGCACCAATGGGTCGGCAACGACGATCGCCGGCGCAGTGCATGTCGATGCCGGCACAATCGCGCCGGCCCCCTCGTCCGCATATTCGACGGGCATTTCGCTCGGCCTGCTGCTTAAGGCGGGCGTAGGCCTCGGCATCGCGCGAGCCGCATGGGCCGACCTGATGACAGCTATTGGCGATCGCACCGTCTTGCCCTCCCGGCTCGGCGAACACGCTGTCGGCATCGAAATCACGGCGGCAGCTCTGGAGCGGGCGGGCCGCAAACTCGATATTGCCCAGGTCAATCCTGTAGAGGCGGCGATGGCGGACGCCTATTTTTCTGCCTCGGCGGCCGCAATAACTGCCGGGGAAACGGCCCTTAGCGCCGCAAATGCACTGTTCGAACTTGCGGGCGAAGCGTCAACCGGCATCGGCCTCAATCTCGACCGCCATTGGCGCAATGCACGTATCCACGCGCTGTCGCTGCCGCGCGATCGATTGCTGCACCGCGCCGGCGACCATATGTCAAGATGAGCGCTGAACGATCACAGCATGACGCCCTGGGAGTAACGCAGACCACACGAAACAAAACGTCTCAGCTGGCGGCGGAGATCGGCAGTTCATCCCCGGTGTCCTCAATGCGGCCACCGGCGGCGACGAATTGGTCGAGGGTCATATTGTCCAGAATGGCGGCGATCGCGTCCCGAACATCGGTCATCGAACGCCGCACTTGGCAGGTTTCCGGGTCGGCGCAGTCGTCGCACGCCTCGTAAGCCGTGCGGCTGGCGCAACGGATCGGCGCGAGCGGACCATCGAGCGTGCGGATGACATGGCCGATACGGATCTCGGATGCCGGCCGAGAGAGAGAATACCCGCCGCCAGGGCCTTTCTTTGAACGCAGGATTCCGACATTGCGCAGTTCGAGCAGGATCGTGTCGAGAAACTTCTTCGGAATATTGTTCCGCGCCGCGACGTCATTGATGAAGGCGGTCTCGCCCGGCGCCAGACGCGCCAGATCGACCAAGGCCTTGAGGCCGTATTTTCCCTTCTTCGTCAGCATCGTCGTCGCCTTTTGGAAACCGAAATATTTGCCCGTCAATAGCAGCCAAATAACGTCGAAATCGTGAAGATACAACAAAATAGCTAATATTTATAGCTTGTATCGGCAACGTCCCCGGTCGGCTCTTTGCGGCAGCTTCGATCAAATTGTCTTCAGCATGCCGCCATCGACGAAATAGGTCGATCCGATACAATAGCTCGCCCGCTCCGAACTCAGAAAGACGAAGACATTCGCCAGTTCTTCCGGTGTGCCGAAGCGTTTGGAGGCGGCATGTTCATTGGCAACGCTCTGCAGGTAGCCTTCCCAGTTTCCGCCGCTTTCGGCCGTCAGCTGCTTGGCGGTCTTGATCCAGTCGGGCGTCAGGATCAAGCCGGCGTTGATGCAGTTGACGCGGATATTGTCCTGGATGAGCTCGGTCGAGAGTGTCTTCGAAAACATCATCAGCGCCGATTTGCTGACATTGTAGATCGGCTCGTACCAGAGCGGCTGGACGGCGCAGATCGAGGCATTGTGCAGGATCACCCCGCCGCCGCGTTTCTTCATCTGCGGTGCGATGCCGCGCGCAAGCCTGACGGCGGCCATCACATGCAGGTCCCAATAGGCCTGCCATTTCTCATCAGGCGCCTCCATGACGGTCTCGTTCGATCCGGTGCCGGCATTGTTGATGAGGATATCGGCGCCTCCCTTTTCGGCAGCCGCCGCAATGATCGCCTCGGTTCCCTCAACCGTCGCCACATCTGCGGCGACAGCGACGGCGCTGACGCCGAATTTCTCGGCGATGCGGACGGCTTCCGCCTCCAGCCGTTCGCCGCCGCGCGCCGCCAGAACGAGGTCTGCGCCCTCAGCCGCCAGCCCTTCGGCGATCGCGAGCCCGATGCCGACCGACGCGCCTGTTATGACGGCGATCTTTCCCTTCAATCCCAGATCCATATCTTCCTCCCGAAGCGGCCAGCGATCCCGGCCTTAGATTAGGGGATGAGTGTTCCGCCAATGAATCCGGGCGTCAAGCACCCAAACGTCTCTTGCAGCAGGCTCCGTTCTGTCGCAGCCTGCATCCGCACCGGGAGGAATTTTCATGCGACGTTATTCAGCCTGCATAGAATGGCTGTTTGCCGAAGAGGGCGACAGCTTTGCCGACCGTATCCGTCGCGCCCATGCCGGCGGCCTGACGGCGATCGAATTCTGGCGCTGGACCGACAAGGATCTGGATGCGATCGAGACAGCGCTGAAGGAAACCGGCCTTGCCGTCACCAGCCTCGTCGCCGAGCCGATGATCGCACTGACCGATGCCGCCAACCGGCAGGCCTGGCTGGCGGGCCTTGCGGAATCCGTCGCAGTCGCCAAACGCCTCGGCGCGCCGGTGCTGATCGCCCAGGCCGGCGACGATCTCGCCGGCTTCAGCCGTGATGAACAGCGCGTGGCCCTCACCGACACCCTGAAATCAGGCGCCGATATCCTGGAAGGGAGCGGCGTGCGGCTCGGCGTAGAACCTCTCAACATCCGTATCGACCATATCGGCTACTTCCTCGATTCGACCCGCGAAGGCCTCGACATCGTCGATAACGTCGGCCGCCCCGAGATCGGTATCGTCTACGACATCTACCATTCCGCCGTGATGGACGAACGCACCGAAGACGTGCTGGACGGCCGCCTCGACCGTGTTTTCCACGTCCATGTCGCCGATCATCCCGGCCGCAACGAACCGGGCTCCGGCGGCATCGACCTCGCCCATCGCCTCAACTGGATCTTCGCCAACGGCTATGACGGCGCCGTCGGCCTTGAATACCGGCCAACGAGGGCCGGCGCGGACGCGGTCAAAGCCGCGATCGCCTCGCTAAACGGCTAGGAGCCGGTGCCTTCTGCGAAGGCCTCAAGCTCCGGGTCGAACTCGACCTCGACGACATTGTTGAAGACAGCGGTCGCCAGCATGATGCCGGCGAAGGCGACGAGATCGACGAGCGCCTTGGTTTCGTAGCGTTCTTTCAGCCTTTCCCAGAGCTCGGCCGGAACGGCGTTTGAATCGGCGACAACAGCCCTGCCGAAGGCATCGAGCAGCGCCTCCGCTTCGGAAAATTCCATAGCATCGAGATCAAACCCCTTGTTGATCAGCGCCCTGCGAAAGAAGGTGATGGCAATCTTCGATTTCGCCGCCTTCGAGATCGCATGCGAGAAGATCCAGATCTCGCGGTCGCTGATGACAGGATCGAGCTCGGCCCGCAGCGTGAACCATTCGGCGTAGATGCGATGGGCGACCGGCGAATGGAGGAGCGTCCGCTTCATGTTGGTCATGCGTCCGCGCAGTCTGATTTCTTCATCATGCGCCGCGCGAACCTCAGGCGAAGCGGTGTCGTAATCGATCTGCGGGAGGTGGCTCATCGGCTCCGCTCTTTCTGCTGCATCAAGGTAAATCCGCTTGGCCGTCGCGGTAGTCCCGCCTAGACTGATCCGATCAAGGCGGAGGCTAGGCATGAGCGGCGACCACCAGCATTCTCACATCGACTGGCGCGAACACGGTGTCAAGGTCATCCCCGGCAATTCGCTCGACCCGAACACCGCGCAGACTCCGGGCATGAACCGCGCGACCGCGATCAACCATGCCCGTGCCGGCGCAGAGAAAATCTGGGCGGGCACGGTGACGATCCATGCCAATGCGAAAACCGGCGCCCACCATCACGGCGATCTCGAAAGCATCATCTACGTCGTCAAGGGCAAGGCCCGCATGCGCTGGGGCGAGCGTCTGCAATATACCGCCGAAGCCGGCCCCGGCGACTTCATCTATGTTCCGCCCTATGTGCCGCACCAGGAGATCAATGCCAGC
Source organism: Rhizobium sp. BK049 (assembly GCF_014193135.1). NCBI lineage: Bacteria > Pseudomonadati > Pseudomonadota > Alphaproteobacteria > Hyphomicrobiales > Rhizobiaceae > Rhizobium > Rhizobium sp. BK049. The sequence continues at coordinate 49,911 of NZ_JACHYV010000003.1, read as the reverse complement.
CGCGACGAGACGCTGGAATGCGTGCTCGTTCGCTCAGGCCAGGAACCGGTCGTCGTCAACTTAGATATCGAACCGGTCGAGAAACCGGAAGACGTCGCCTGGATCGATCCCATCCACCGCTGACGCCGCTCAGGCGTGAACGGCGCCGGCGCTGTTCACCGCCGGGTTTTCGATGATCCGGCCGGTATCGGCGGCATAGAGGTGGATCGCATCGTGATCGATCGCGATACCGATCGGATCCCCCGATTTCACGGTCACGGCCTCGGTCAGCGCCACGGCAAAGGGCAGCCCGTCGAAATCGGCATGAACGACGCGGCTTGCGCCGAGCTCTTCGATGAAATCGGCCGTCGCCACCAATGCGCCGGGCGCATCCGGGGCCACCAACCGGGCCGCCTCGGCGCGCATGCCGAGCACGACGCGTTTGCCCTTCAGCGGCGCGGCGCGTTCGCGGGGCAGCGCGATCTTGCGGCTCTGGTCGTAGACGAAGACGCCCTCGTCGTTGATCGTGCCTTCGAGCAGGTTCATCGCCGGCGTGCCGACAAAACCGGCGACGAAGCGCGAAACCGGATGATGATAGACCTCTTCCGGCGTGCCGACCTGCTCCACCCTGCCGCCGTTCATCACCACCAGCCGGTCGGCCAGCGTCATCGCCTCGGTCTGGTCATGGGTGACGAAGATAGAGGTGGCGCCGAGACGGCGGTGAAGGCGGCGGATCTCGGCGCGCATGGCGATGCGCAGCTTGGCGTCGAGGTTCGACAGCGGCTCATCGAAGAGGAACACCTTCGGTTCGCGGATCATCGCGCGCCCCATGGCGACGCGCTGGCGCTGGCCGCCGGAAAGCGCGGCCGGGCGGCGGTCGACGAAAGGTTCGAGGCTGAGCGCCTTGGCGACCTCGGCGATGCGCCGATTGCGCTCCGCCTTCGCAACGCCCGCAACCTTCAAGGCATAGCCGATATTCTCGGCGACGGTCATATGCGGATAGAGCGCGTAGTTCTGGAACACCATGGCGCAGCCGCGCTCGCGCGGCTCGAGCTGGTTGACGACGCGGCCGTCAATGGCGATTTCACCGCCGCTGATTTCCTCCAGTCCGGCGATCATGCGCAGCAGCGTGGACTTGCCGCAGCCGGACGGACCGAGGATGACGATGAATTCGCCGGACTGGATCTCCAGATTGACGCCATGAACGACAGGATGTTTGCCGTAGCTCTTCTTCACATCACGGATTGAGATCGGTGCCACAGGACTGTTCCTTCACTTCTCGGTGGAGATGAGGCCGCGCACGAACCAGCGCTGCATCAGGATGACGAGCAGCAACGGCGGCGACATGATGATAAGTGTACCGGCCATGGCGACGTTCCAGTCAGGCAGGCCGAATTCGGACGGGATAAGGGTCTTCAGCTGCGTCACCGCAATGCCGAAATTCGGATCGGTGGTGACGAGCAGCGGCCAGAGATACTGGTTCCAGGCCCAGACGAACATGATGGTGAAAAGCGCGATCATATTCGACCGCGACAACGGCAGCAGTATATCGACGAAAAAACGGACGGCGCCGGCGCCGTCCATCTTTGTTGCCTCAGCGAGCTCGTCGGGGACGGTCAGATAGAACTGGCGATAGAGGAAGGTACCGGTGGCGGTGGCCACAAGCGGCGCCACGAGACCGGTATAGGAATTCAACAGCCCCCATTCGAGCTTGATCTGGATGCCGCACACCCAGGCGACGAGCGCGGTAATCCCGGTGACGTCGAGGATTGCCTGGAACGGCTGCAGCGCGTTGGCCGCAATCGAATAGGTCGGCACGATGCGGACTTCGAGCGGCAGCATCAGCGTGATGAAGATGATCCAGAAGATCAGATGCCGGCCGCGGAAGCGGAAGTAGACGATCGAGAAGGCGGCCATGGCGGACAGGATCACCTTACCGGCGGCGACCGCGGTCGCAAAGATGATGCTGTGAACCAGCTTGTTGCCGAGATCGGCGCGGACCCAAGCAGCTTGTGCATTTTCCCAGAAATGCGAACCCGGAGTGAGCGGCAGCGGCACCCGGTTGACCGTCTCCAGATCGAGCGTCGATGCGATGATGACGATGACGAAAGGCAGAAGTGCGATCACCATGCCGAGCGCCAGAAGCGTATAACAGACGAAATTGAATATCGGCGTGCGTTCGATCATGTCAGCGGCCTCACTTGTAGTGCACGCGCCGCTCGATGAAGCGGAACTGGAAGACGGTGAGAAGGACGACGAGCGCCATGAGGATGATCGACTGGGCGGCGGCGCCCGAATAATCGAGCCCCCTGAAGCCGTCGAAATAGATCTTGTAGACCATCAGTTCCGTCGCCCGGGCCGGACCGCCCTGCGTCATGACGTCGACGATGCCGAAGGAATCCTGGAAGCTTTCGGTGATGTTGATCACGAGCAGGAAAAATAAGGTCGGCGTCAGCAGCGGCAGCTGGAGGTCCCACATGCGGCGCAGCGGCCCGGAGCCGTCCATGGCGGCCGCTTCGATCAGCGAACGCGGGATGCCCTGAAGCGCTGAAAGGAAGAAGATGAAATTATAGCCGATATATTTCCACGAAAAAGCGATGATGACGGCGATCATCGCGTCCTTGCCGTCGAGCGCCGGGTTCCAGAGGCCGGGCCAGACGTGATTGATAACGGAGAGAAGGCCGGCCTCCGGCGCCAGGATGAAGCGGAAGGCGAGACCGAGAGCGGGAGCAGCGATCGCATAGGGCCAGATAAAGACCGACCGATAGATTTTATGGCCGCGCAGTTCACGATCCGTCAAAAGCGCCAGGACGAGCGCAAACCCCATGGCAATGATCGTCGAGCTAAAGGCGAAAACCATGCTGCGGCTGATCGAATCCCAATAGATCGGGTCGCTGAGCAATTGCTTGAAATTGTCAAAGCCGACCCAGGCATTGCCGCCGCCCCATGGCTGCTCGAGCGTGAACGCCCAATAAAGCGCCTGCGCGCTCGGCCAATAGAAGAAGACGAAGATCAGCAGCAGCATCGGAAACGCGAAGAGCAATCCGATAGTCGTCGAGGAGAAAGTGACGCGCTTTTCCATGGGTGATCGTTTTCGGCCTGGTCTGGTTTAAGCACGGGCGGCGAGTTCGCCTCCGCAGCCCCGGTATGAATGTACAAGGATGCCCCCGGTCCGCAAGGCAGGCCGGGGGCGGCGCATATCGGACGATCAGGGAAGCTGAACGTTCTTGTAGGTCTGCTGGAAGCGGCGCAGCAGCTGGTTGCCGCGATCGGCAGCGCCGTCGAGCGAAGCCTGGACGTCGGCATTGTTGACGAAGATTGCCTGCAGGCCGTTGGCGATCTCGGTGCGGACCTGCAGCAGGCCGCCGAGGCGAATGCCGTGCGGAGCCGTATCGTCAGCCGGCGATGCGGTCAGGCTCTGAATGGCGAGCTCGCGGCCGGCATAAGGAGCCTTGTCATAGAAACCCTGCTTCTTCAGATATTCGAAGCCGGAGTTACGAACCGGGATATAGCCGGTTACGGTCGACCAGGTCAGCGCTTCTTCCGGCTTGGCGATGAAGTTGAAGAAGGCAGCGGCAGCCTTGTATTCGGCATCGGTATGCCCCTTCAAGACCCAGAGCGAAGCGCCGCCGACGAAGGAACTGTGACGGGTTGCATTGCCATAGGTCGGGAGCATTGCCACGCCCCAGTTCATGCCCTGCTTGGCGGTACGGCCTATATTGCCATGGTCACCGACGGAGGTCAGGATGACCTGGCAGTCGCCGGCAGCAAAGGCTTCGACGAAGGTCTGGCCGACGGCCTTGTTCTTGATGATGGCGAGCTTGTTGTCGTACCAGGACTTGAGATCCTTGATGTAGCTGACGAGAAGCGGGTTCTTGTTGAACACCAGCTCGGCATCGAGACCTTCGAAACCGTTCTTCTTCGTGGCGATCGCTTCACCGTTGACGGCTTCGAACTGCTCGATGTACTGCCAGACTTCGTTGTTGGAGATATCGAAGCCGAGCGGGCAGGCGTAGCCGGCCTCCTTCAGGGCCTTGAAATCTTCACCGGCTTCCTGCCAGGTGGCTGGAGCATGGTCCTTGCCGATCTTGGCGAAGGCGTCCTTGTTCCAATAGAGCAGAGCGGTCGACGAGTTGAAGGGGAAGGAATACATCTCGCCCTTCGACGTCGCATAGTAGTTTGCGATACCGGAGAAGTAGTCTTTCCAGTCGACCGTATAGCCCATGTCGGTCATCAGCTGGTTTGCCGGGTAGAAGGCGCCGGAAAGCATGATGTCGAGCGTGCCGGCGTCGGAAACCTGGGCAATGGTCGGCTGCTTGCCGGCGCGGAAGGCGGCAATCGTGTTCTGCAGGGAAGCGTCATAGCTGCCCTGGCTGGTGCAGACGACTTCATAATCGGCCTGCGACTGGTTGAAGCGATCGCACTGTTCCTGGACACGCTTTGCGATGTCACCGGAATTGCCGAACCAGAAGTCGATCTTGGTCTTTTCGGCGGCGGCAGCGGGCCCAGCAAGAAACGCTGCGGCGAGAAGGGCGCCAACGGCGCCGAGAAGCTTGGCTTGCATGAGAACCTCCAACGTAGAAAAGGGGGCGCTTTAAGCGCACGCCCATTTAGCTGGTTCAAATTGCCGCTGCCAATGAATATTACATGACATGAAGTGTTCGAATTATAGTTGTCATAAAAATGACATGCAATCGTTATTCGAAACACCAGGAGAAGTATTTAGAGAATATTTGAGCGATCCTTAAACATATTGTCAGATGTATGCATATATATTCGAATAACCGTCATTTTTAAGAATCTGCAATATTTTACTTATATTGCTGCAAGGCATCCCTATTCGCGCGGCCGAAGACAACGAAACTTGCGAAAAACATTCGCGTTTTTATCGTTGCACTGCTGTGCAACGCCCGGTTTCAGCCCGAAAATCAAAGAGAATCCTTCAAAATTGCAGCAAAGCGCGGATCGAATGCACGGCTGATCGGGCCGGCGGCCGCCCCGAGCGCCACCGACCAGGGATCGGCCATGCCGGGCTGCAGCCGTGGCAGCATCCGGCCGCGCCTCTCGGCGATCGAAGGCAGCAGCGGGCCGATCGCTGCAATCAGCCTGTTCACCAGCGCTTCCGGTGCGCTGCCGCAGAGGATCACCGTCTGCGGATCGAAGACAGTCTCAATGAGATGGATGCTCCAGCGCAGGTCCGCCGCCGCCGCCTCGATCCAGGCCTCGATGCTTGGAGCCCCGCTGGAGGCAAGCTCGTTGATGCGCGCATGGAGATCGGGATCGGCCGGATCGGCCGATAGGTGCTGGTAGAGCGAGGCTAGCGAGGCGCGATGTTCGAGCGGCGTCGTTTTGCCGTCGGCAAACAGCAGCGCCGTGCCGATCTCGCCGGCATTGCCGTTGGCGCCGCGATAGAGCTCGCCATTCAGGATCAGGCCGGCGCCGATGCCGTAGCCGACGAACAGACAGACGGCATGGTCGATGCCGTGGGCGGCTCCCACCATGCGCTCGGCGGTCGCAGCCGCTGCCGCATCGTTCTGAAGACTGACATCGAGGCCGGTGCCGTCGCTCAGCGTTTCCAGGAGCGGAAACTTCTGCCAAGTCTCCATCATCCAGGGATCGTCGCCGCTGCCTTCCATGCCGAACGGGCCAGGCATTGCGGCGCCGAGGCCGACCAGCCGTTTTTCCGACTGCTGGACGATACCGGCAAGCCTGGAACGCACACCGGCGACGAGATCGAGAATGACCTTCGTTCCCGTCGCCGGACCTCCGGGCGGCAGTCCGGCTTCTGCGCGTACGAGAACGCTGCCGACGAGATCGACGGCGACCGCCCGCGTCACGTGCCGGTCGATCTGCAGGCCGATCGCGAAAGCGCCTTCGGGCACCAGGCCGTAGGGCGTCGAGGGCTGGCCCCTGCCCTTGCGCACAGCCTCCTGCGAACCGACGAGACCATCGCGCTCGAGCTCCTCGATGATATTCGACACCGTCTGCTTGGTCAGCCGCGTCGCCCGCGCCAGATCGGCGCGTGAGAGCGCACCATTGATCCTCAACGCATCGATCATCACGCGCCTGTTATGCGCGCTGGTGCCTTCGTGATTGGTGCCGCTCTTGGCTCGGATCGGCCTGATGTCGCTCATGTGTCAATTGCCTCTTGACTCCAGTAGAATGTTGGCGAAGTAATAAGTCAAGACATTTGACTTAATAGGGACCGGAGAGTTCCAGGGAACGCAGGAGGCTGCGAAGGGCATCCAAAGACGCTCCGAGATGATGACCCGGCACGCTTTTTCACGCGTGCCTTCTCGAAAATCGATGGCGGCGAAACCGCCCTCGGTCATGCGTAAATTTCAAAAACTGGAGGCTGCAATGCTGAAATCTCTCAATAAGACGCTTCTTGGTGCGGCCTTGATCGGCGCATCCTTTGCTCCGCATGCTTTCGCCGAAACGGCGCTGAATGCACTTTTCATGGCGCAGGCCGCTTACAGCGAGGCCGACGTGCGCGCCATGACCGATGCCTTCGTCAAGGCGAACCCGGATATCAAGGTCAATCTCGAATTCGTCCCCTATGAAGGCCTGCACGATAAGACGGTGCTGGCCCAAGGTTCCGGCGGCGGTTACGACGTCGTCCTCTTCGACGTCATCTGGCCGGCCGAATACGCCACCAACAAGGTGCTGGTCGACGTCTCCTCTCGCATCACCGACGAGATGAAGAAAGGCGTGCTGCCGGGCGCCTGGACCACCGTGCAGTATGACGGCAAATATTACGGCATGCCGTGGATCCTCGATACCAAATATCTGTTCTACAACAAGGAGATCCTGGAGAAGGCCGGCATCAAGGCGCCACCAAAGACCTGGGACGAACTGGCCGAACAGGCAAAGACCATCAAGGACAAGGGTCTGCTCTCCACGCCGATCGCCTGGAGCTGGTCGCAGGCCGAAGCCGCGATCTGCGACTACACCACGCTCGTCAGCGCCTATGGCGGCGATTTCCTGAAGGACGGCAAGCCGGCCTTCCAGACCGGGGGCGGTCTCGATGCGCTAAAATACATGGTCGCGAGCTATACCTCAGGCCTGACCAATCCGAACTCCAAGGAATTCCTAGAAGAGGACGTCCGCAAGGTTTTCCAGAACGGCGATGCCGCCTTCGCGCTGAACTGGACCTACATGTACAACATGGCCAACGACCCGAAGGACAGCAAGGTCGCTGGTAAGGTCGGCGTCGTGCCGGCGCCAGGCGTTGCCGGCAAAAGCGAAGCTTCGGCCGTCAACGGCTCTATGGGCCTCGGCATCACCTCCGCCAGCCAGCATCCCGATGAGGCCTGGAAGTACATTACCTTCATGACCTCGCAGGCCACGCAGAATGCCTATGCCAAGCTCAGCCTGCCGATCTGGGCATCCTCCTATGAGGACCCTGCCGTCACCAAGGGGCAGGAAGAGCTGATCGCCGCCGCCAAGATCGGCCTCGCCGCCATGTATCCGCGCCCGACGACGCCGAAATATCAGGAGCTGTCGACCGCGCTGCAGCAGGCGATCCAGGAATCGCTGCTCGGCCAGTCCACCCCCGAGGACGCGCTGAAATCGGCCGCCGAAAACAGCGGCCTCTGAGGCCGGCATGAACATCCGGGCGGCGCCTGCCGCCGCCCGGCCTCCATAACCTATGAATGAAAAGGGTCGCCTCGATGTCGGGCACTTGGCTGACAACCCGCGCGTGGCTTCTGATGCTGCCGCTTCTCGTGGTGATGATCTCGGTGATCGGCTGGCCTCTGATCGATACCGTCGGCCTCTCCTTCACCGATGCCAAGCTTGTAGGCACCGAAGGACGCTTCGTCGGCCTCGACAATTACGTGAAGATGCTCTCCGGCTCGAATTTCCAGCGCACGCTCGTCACCACAGCATGGTTCGCGATCGTCTCGGTCGCCGCCGAAATGGTGATCGGCGTGCTGGCCGCCCTCCTGCTGAACCAGCAATTCCGCGGCCGCACCGCGCTTCGTGCCCTGATGATCCTGCCCTGGGCGCTGCCGACCGTCGTCAACGCCACGCTGTGGCGGCTGATCTACAATCCGGAATATGGCGCGCTGAACGCCGCGCTGACGCAACTCGGCCTGCTCGACTCCTACCGCTCATGGCTTGGCGAACCGGGCACGGCGCTCGCCGCCCTCATCGTCGCCGACTGCTGGAAGAATTTCCCGCTGGTGGCGCTAATCGCGCTCGCCGCACTCCAGGCCGTGCCGCGCGACATCACCGCCGCCTCGCTCGTCGACGGCGCCGGCCCCTTCGCGCGTTTCCGCTTCGTCATCCTGCCCTATCTCGCCGGCCCGCTGATGGTGGCGCTCGTGCTGCGCACGATCGAAGCCTTCAAGGTGTTCGACATCATCTGGGTCATGACCCGCGGCGGCCCGGCCAATAGCACACGCACGCTCTCGATCCTCGTCTATCAGGAAGCCTTCTCCTTCCAGCGCGCGGGCTCGGGCGCATCGCTCGCCCTGATCGTCACGCTGCTGGTAACGCTGCTTGCCGCAGGATACGCGGCACTCGTGCGTAAGACCGCCGGGAGCGCCGCCTGATGGAACGCCGGAGCCCGCTCTTCTCAGCATTCATTCACCTCTGCGCCCTGCTGCTTGCCGCTGTCATCCTGTCTCCGATCCTGTGGCTTTTCATCATGAGCATCGCGCCGGCTGCCGATCTCGCCGCGAAGCCGCTGCGCTGGTGGCCGCAGGCGGTGGATTTTTCGCGATACCAGGTGCTGCTGTCGACACTCGAAAACAGCGCCGGCGCCGCCTTCACCTCGTCGCTGCGCAACAGCATCGAGGTGGCGGGCACGGCGACGATCGCCGCCATCGCGCTTGCCATTCCCGCCGGCTGGGCCGTGTCGCGCACACCTTCCGTCGGCTGGTCGCTGTCGATGGTGATCGCAACCTATATGCTGCCGCCGGTGGCGCTCGCCGTGCCGCTCTATATGGGCCTCTCCCATCTCGGCATGCTGAACAACGTCTTCGGCCTCGCCCTCGTCTATTTGACGATCCTGGCGCCCTTCACCACTTGGCTGATGAAATCCGGCTTCGATTCCATCCCGCGCGAGATCGAATCTGCCGCGATGATCGACGGCGCCGGCCTGTTCCAGACGCTCCGGATCATCACATTGCCGCTCGCCGCCCCGGTGGTGGCGACCTCGAGCCTCTTCGCATTCCTGCTTGCCTGGGATGAATTCTTCTATGCGCTGCTCTTCACCTCGGACCAGCGCGCCAAAACGCTGACCGTCGCTATCGCAGATCTCGCCGGCGGCCGCGTCTCCGATTACGGACTGATCGCCACGGCAGGCGTGCTCGCCGCCCTGCCCCCGGTGTTGATCGGTCTCGTCATGCAACGCGCCCTGATTTCCGGGCTTACCAGCGGCGGCGTCAAGGGATGAACATGACAACAGAAAGAAACCGGCCTGCCGGGCTTGCTGCGATCGATCGCGAAATGGCCCGCCAGCACGCCGATGCAATCGCCTCCTATGAAACGGCCGGACCGATGGCGGCAAGAGCCGCCGCCTCGCTGAAAAAGACCGGCCGCCTGCTCCTGATCGGCATGGGCGGCTCGCATGCGGTAAACCGCGCCGTCGAACCACTCTACCGTGGTCTTGGCATCGATGCCGTCGCGCTGCCGCTCTCCGAGCAGCTCGGCCAGCCGCTGCCGATCGGCGGCAGGACGATCTTCGTTACCTCGCAATCGGGCGAAAGCGCCGAGGTCGTGCGCTGGTTCAACGAGACCGGCGGGACGCCAGAAACTTTCGGCCTAACGCTTGAAGGCAGTTCCTTCCTGGCCAGGACCGCTCCCTCGCTGATCGGCAGCGGCGGCACCGAGCTCGCCTTTGCAGCCACCCGCAGCCTGACGGTGACCTTTGCTTTGCATCTGGCAATCATCGCCGACCTTGGCGAAGATCCGGCCCCGGCGCTTGCCGTCCTCAGGTCGCCGAAAGAGCATGACGTCGCAGCCGCGCTTGCAGCACTCGAAAACGTCGCGACCGTCGTCACGTCAGGCCGCCGCCTGCAAGGTGTCGCCGAAGCGCTGGCGCTCGGATTGACGGAGCTTTCGCGCCGCCCCTGCTTTTCCCTCGAAGGCGGGCAGCTCCGCCATGGACCGATGGAAATGCTGGGGCCGGAGATTGGCGTCGTGCTGTTCCGCGGTCTGGACGAGACGGCCGGCCTGGTAACGGCAATGGCGATGTCTGCTGTCGAGACCGGCGCTCCCGTCATCCTCTTTGACTCATCGAGCGAAGCTTCAGTGGCCGGCGCGGTGACAATCCGCTTCGCCCCGGCAACCGGCCTTGCCGCGATCTTCGCCATGCTGCCGGTCGCCCAGCGGCTGATGATCGCCTTTGCCGACGCCCGCGTCGAGAATGCCGGAACGCCGGTTCGATCCACTAAGATTACCCGGAGCGAATGAATGCGGCCGCTTGCAGTCATCGGCAACGTCAACGTCGACCTGATCCTCGGACCGGCCGCCCCCTGGCCCAAGGCCGGCACGGAAATCATTGTCGATCATGACGAGTTGCGCGTCGGTGGATCGGCCGGCAACAGTGCGCTCGCCTGGCAGGCGCTCGGAGTCGAATTCGAGATCGCCGCCAATATCGGCAGCGACCAGTTCGGTCGCTGGCTGGCCGAAGCCTTCGGCCACGGTTCCGAGAAGTGGCCGATGCGTCCTGAACAAACGACCCTCTCCGTCGGCATCACCCACCCCGACGGCGAACGCACCTTCTTCACGACGCGGGGCCACCTGCCGCGCTTCAGCCTGGCCGATGTCTTCGCCGTTATCGACGGCAAAAGTCTGCGCGGCGGCTACGCGCTTCTCTGCGGCGGCTTTCTCACCGACGATCTGACCAGCCAATATGACGCCTTCTTCGACTGGGCCGAGAGCCATGACATCGCCGTCGCCCTCGACACCGGCTGGCCGCTCGACGGCTGGACCGAGCAGAATTGCGCTGCGACACGGGCCTGGCTTTCTCGCAGCCGCATCGCGCTGCTCAACGAGGTCGAAACGACGACGCTTGCTGGCATCGCCGATCCGATCGAAGCCGCCCGGCACATCAGCTCGCATATGCCGCAAGGTGCGATCGTCGTCGTCAAACGCGGCCCCGATGGCGCCATCGCGATCGGGCCTGACGGCCAGCTGGTGTCGGTGGCCGCGCCCGTTGTCGCGGTCGTCGACACGATCGGCGCCGGCGATGTCTTCAATGCCGCCTTCCTCGCAGCGCTGGCAAAGGACGAGCCTTTGACGTCTTGCCTGAGAGCGGGAACCGAGGTCGCCTCGCGCGCCATCTCCACCCTCCCCCGCAGCTACGGCGACCCGACCTCTCTTCAGGAGCCACAGTCATGAGCGCGCTCGACATCGAAAACATCCGCAAGACCTATGGCGACGTCGAGACGCTGAAAGGCATCGATATCTCTTTGGAAAGCGGCGAATTCCTCGTCCTGCTCGGTTCTTCCGGCTGCGGCAAGTCAACGCTCTTGAACATCATCGCCGGCCTTGCCGAGGCGACGAGCGGTGATGTCAGGATCGGCGGCCGCTCGGTGCTCCGCGTACATCCAAAGGACCGCGACATCGCAATGGTCTTTCAATCCTATGCGCTCTATCCCAATCTGACGGTGCACCGGAACATCGGCTTCGGGCTGGAAATGCGCAAGGTTCCGGCGCCGGAGCGCGACAGGGCCGTGCGCGATGCGGCAAAGCTCCTGCAGATTGAAAATCTGCTCGATCGCAAGCCGAGCCAGCTCTCGGGCGGCCAGCGGCAGCGCGTTGCGATCGGCCGTGCGCTGGTGCGCAAGCCGGAGGTGTTTCTCTTCGACGAGCCGCTTTCCAATCTCGACGCCAAGCTGCGCATGGAAATGCGCACCGAGATCAAGCGGCTGCACCAGATGCTGAAGACCACGGTCGTCTATGTCACTCATGACCAGATCGAGGCGATGACGCTTGCGAGCCGCATCGCCGTCATGCGCGACGGCCGCATCGAGCAGCTGGGCACGCCGGAAGAGATCTACAACAGTCCGGCGACGCTCTATGTCGCCACCTTCGTCGGCGCGCCGCCGATGAACCTGCTGACGGCAACCGTCCGGGATAATCGACTGGTGCTCTCTGGTTCCAATGCCAGCCTGCCTTTGCCCGTCCGTTTCGGCAAGGCGGCGGCCGATGGCCGAGACCTCATCCTCGGCATCCGCCCGGAGTCCCTTCGAACGGCCGGATCCGGGGCTTCGCTCGAGGCAACTTCAGAGGTTGCGGAGTTGACCGGCCCGGAGCTCGTCGTCACCGCCTTGGCCGGAAACCAGCGCCTGATGGCCTGCCTGCCGCCGCGCACGCCGGTCCGTGAGGGTGACAAACTCACCCTCTTCTTCGACGAGGAGGCGATGCACCTCTTCGATCCGCAAACCGGTCTCAGTTGCCGGAGCACGCGATAGAACGGACGGCGCTGCTTGTTCAGTTCGCCACATCAGCGGGTTTGCGCTTGTAGACGTGGATATAGTCGACGAGCAGGATGGACGGGTTCGGCGTTTCGTCGATCGGCCAACCCGAGCCGAGCGCCAGATTCACCAGCGGATAGAAAGGCATGTGGAACTCCGTCGGTGTATCAAAGCTCCACAGGTACTGGCGATCCAGGTAGAAGGTCGTCTTGTCGGCCTGGATATCGACGCCGTAGGTATGATATTCGCTGTTCAAAATACCATCCTGGACGGTCTTCCAATAGCCGCCGTTGGAATTCTGGCCGCCATGAGCCTGGCGCCAGATATGAAAGCCCATGCTGAACTCGTAGGGCGCGCGTCCATAATATTCCAGGACATCGATCTCCGCGGTGTATTTCGAGCGGTCGAGCCCGATGAGCCAGAAGGCCGGCCACACCCCCTTGCCCGGCGGCAGCTTCATCCGCGCTTCGAAATAGCCGAATTGCTGCGAAAAGCCCTCGCCTTTCGGATTGACAGCCGAGACGAGGCCTGATCGCCAGGTTCCATCCTCTCCCTTGCGCGCTTCGATCTTCAGGATTCCTTGATCGGTGGTAAACGGAAAGCCGGGCGCCGGATCCGTGAAGCGGGCGTCGCCGAAATCGCCGTTCCAGGGCGTATGAGCGATCCAGCGGGAACTTCTCTCTCCCCACGCCGAGACGTCGAGGCTGTCGAAATTCTCCTCGAATGTCAGCTGATAGGCATTCATGTTGATCGGTTCCTGGGCGACGCTAGGCTTGCCGGGCAAAGCTCCCAGACCAAGAACGACGAGCAGACCCAAAGTCTTAGAAGATATCCTGTAACGCATTCCGATTCTCCGAAACGCCAAATCCGATCGCTGGACTTCACCTCTCGCCATCATGAGGTGAGAACTCCGTTTCGCCGCGGTGCCAGCCTTTGCACGACGATAGTCTCGATACCGTCGGGCCGTCCGACGATCTGCCACAGCAGCAGCGCCAAGGCCCAGAAAGTCGCCGCGGCCGCGGCGCCGCAAACCGCCAGGCTGGCGATCAGGTTGAAGCCGACAGGCATGGCGGCGAGCATCGGCTGCACCCAGAGCAGGAAAGCGATCATCGGCACGCTCGCGGCCAGCGGCCGGTAAAAGGCGTTCAGCTGCGCGGCAAAACTCGCTCCGATCAACCGCCGGGTGATGATGAGCGACGCGGCATAGGCGACGAGCACGGCGATGATCCGAGCGCCGAGCGCGCCGTCCACCTGGAAATAGGCGATGCCAAGAATAGTCACCGGCACCCTGACGGCGAATTCGGCAAACATTCTGAGAGCGAGGGAACGGGTGTTATCCAGCACCATCGCCAACGCCGGCATGATATTCGTGGGAAGACCGAGCAGGCTGACAACGCAGAGCCATTGCAGGATCGGCGCGGCGGATGCCCATTTCTCGCCGACGAGGACGCGCACGGTCGGCTCGGCGAGCATGGCGAGTGCGATCAGAACGGGTGCTGCAACGAAGGTGATCGCGTTTGTCGCCTTCAGGTAGGCAGCGACCAGATTGTGACGGTCTTCGACGGTGGAGAATCCGGCCATCAGCGGGCGCAGCAGCGGCCCGACGAAGGTTTGATACGGAATTCCGGCAATGTTGTCGGCGACGCTGAAGGCCCCGAATGTCGACAGGCCGGTAAAACGCGGCAAGAGCAGCCGGTCCAGCTGCCAGTTGATCGAATTCAGCAGCTGCGACACGGTGTTCCAACTGATCATGTCCTGAAAATGCTTCCATTCCGACAGACTGAATGCCGGCCGCATCGGGGCAAAGACATAGGAGGTGATCATCGCCGCGGTCGGGCCTGAGACCGCGCCGACCGCGAGCCCCCAATAGCTGCCCGTCGCCACCGCCACGCCGACACCGAACAGCAATGTCGATCCCTTGGTAATCAGATCGAGCACGAATTCGCGCTTGAAATCGAACCGCTGCATGAAGAGCACCATCCGCGGGCTGATCATGCTGCGCATGGCAGGCGCGATCGAGAGAACGGCGACGAGGGCAAAAAGCCGGGGGTCGCCGTAGATCAGGGCCATCGGCCAGGAGAGGACGATCATCAGCAGGCTGATAGCCGCCCCTCGAAGCAGGCTGAGAGTGAAAGCCGTGGCAAACATCTCTTTGGAAGGCGACGGCTGTCGCAGCAGAGCCTGCGTCAATGGCAGATCCAGAATCGTTTCGACGATGACGAGAACCGAGGTTGCAATGGCGACCAGACCGAAGTCCGCGGGACTCAAAAGCCTCGCCAGGATAAGCAGGCTTACAAAATCGAGCAGCCGCGCGAGGAACTTTCCGCTGATCGTCCAGATGCTTGCCGTCGCCGTCCTCTGAGATACGCTTGACATGATCTGCTATCTATTCCTCGTTGGCGGATTGAGACGGATTCAGTCGCGGCCGCAAGATGAGGCAGCTCCGGCCCCTGTTCTCAGCCCGGCCTTCTTCTCAGGCCCTCTGCGGATCGGTCGCCTCGGGCGGACAGCAGTTGCTCAATGAGATCGGCCAGACGATCGCGGAACACGGCGGAGGAGAATTTCAGCGAGTGCGCGCGGATCGCTTGCGGATCGATATCGTCCTCGATTTCTTCGAATGCTGCCATCGTCTCAAGCAGCGCTTCCGTCGTCTGTTCGGCAAAGCGGAAGCCGACCTGCGGCGACGAAACGGTTTCCCTGGCGCCGCCGGCGTCGAAGGCGAGAACCGGACGGCCCGATGCCATGGCTTCCACTGGCAGGATGCCGAAATCCTCGGTGCCCGGAAACAGCAACGCGCGGCATCGCGACAGGTGGTCGCGCAGCACGTTGAAAGGCTGATGACCAAGGAACTGAACGGTCGGCCCGGCGATCGACTTCAGATAGGACAGCTGTTCTCCCTCGCCGATCACGACGAGCTTCCGGCCGGCCTCGGTGCAGGCGCGGACCGCAATATCAGGCCGCTTATAGGTCGTCAGCTGCCCGGCATAGAGATAAAATTCGCCTTTACCCTTCCCCACCGCAAAGTCATCGGTCGCAACGGGCGGGTGGATGACGACGGATTCCCGGTCATAGAAGCGCCGGATGCGGCTTGCGACATAGTCGGAATTGGCGATGAAGGTATCGACGCGCGAAGCTGTCGTCACATCCCAGGCGCGCAGCATCGGCGCGGTGATCGACATCAGAGCGCGGCCGATCCAGGGCAGGCCATGACGATAGACATGGAACTGGTCCCAGATATAGCGCATCGGCGAATGGCAGTAGCAGACATGCAATGCATCGGCGCGCGTGATAATGCCTTTCGCCGGCCCGGATTCGCTCGACAACACGAGGTCGTAGTCCTGCAGATCGAACTGCTCGAGCGCGAAGGGCATCAGCGGCAGCATCTTGGTGTAATGCCGCTGCGCGCCGGGAATTTTCTGCAGAAAGGAGGTGCGGATGTTCCGGGTCTTTAGAAAATCGCTGATGCGATCCCGGTTGCAGACCAGTGTGAAGATGTCGGCCTGTGGAAACATGCGGCACAATTCTTCAACGACCTTCTCGCCGCCGCGCATCGAGACGAGCCAGTAATGGACGATAGCGACGCGCAGTTGCCTGGTTTCCTTGACGCTTGCTGCCTCGGCCGCACGCTTTTTCGACATCACCGGTGCATCGCCGAGAAATGCCCTTGCGTCGGAAAGAGAGGTTGTTGCTTTGAAGGTCAAAGGAATACTCCTTGTGTCGCCACACCGTCTGTCAGCTCGGGAACCGCATTCATCGAAAGCAGGCTGCAATATTCGGCAAGGAGCGCGTCGCGCCATTGCTCATGCGTCGAGGCGAGATCCGGAGACATCAGGAAAGCCCTCTCGCTCATGGCGCGGATTTCATGCCTCGGCATTTGGCTAAAACGCATCAAGGCATCGGCAAAGACGATCTCATCACCCGTGTCGCAGGCGAATGCCATACCGGCCTGCTCCATTTCTTCGGCAAGGAATGCGTTGCGCGACATGATCACGGGGAGGCCGCTCCTCGCCGCTTCGATCGCCACGAGGCCGAACGGTTCGGGATAACGCGAGGGCATCAACAAGGCCCGCGCTTTGCGGATCGTGGTGCCGATCTCCGCATGCGATTGCCAGCCGACGGTCCTGACGTGATCGCCGGAAGCCTCAACCAAACCCCTCAGCGGCCCGTCACCGATCACGCAGAGCCTGGCACCCGCTCTTCGCGTCGCGGCCACGGCGTCCTCCACACCCTTTTCCTCATCGAGCCGTCCGATGAAGACGAACTCGTCGTTCGCCTCCGCCTCGATGCGCTGTTTCGACAGGGGAGCGACGGGATTGCGGATCGTCGTCAGCCGGTCGGGCCGATAGCCGGCGCCGACGAGAAAGCTCGCCATTTTCTCGTGCAGCAGGATGATCCGGCCGAAATCGGCCTGCGCCTTCAAAAGCCTGAGGATATTCGAGCCGCGGGCGACCCGCCACAATTTGTGCGAATAACTTCGCTTGTCGCACGCCGTCGCAATGCAGCCCGCACCCAGCGGACGCCGAAGGCAGATCTCTTGCGCCTGGTAATCGAAGAAGGCGCCATTGGGACAGGCGGTGAAGAAGTCATGGGCGTGAACCAAACACCGTCCCGCGACCGGAGCCAGTGCTCGGAAAAGCGCCGGTGACAGTATCTGATGCCAGCCATGTACGTGATAAACGGTTTTTGCCGTATCTTCTGCGGCAATCCAGTTGGCAACCATTCGGGTTGCCGCCCCATTATGAATGCCGGTCACGAAAGCCTTCGCGCGGTCGGCGCTCAGCAGATCGCGGCTGTTCAAGCCAACCATGGAGACACCAAGCGCAGCAAGCTCCGCGTTGGCCGCGTCATCGCCACAAATATAAGTGACGGGGATATCCAGGCCTCGAAAAAGCTTGGCTGACAGGACCGCCAACCCTGTTGCCCCGCCCCTGGCCACCGAGTAGTCGTCGATGACGACCACGCGATCGATCCTTGGCGTGCCGCCGCCGGGAAAGCGGCTGGCATTTGCGGCGAATCCGTGGACATCGGAAAGCGACGGGTGCATCACTTCACCGAAAACGCGCCATTTACACAGGCCTCAAGCGCCTTGCGATTGAGAATTCTGATCTTGCCCTGCCCTCCGTCGATGATCTTGCATTCGCGCAGGCGCCGCAGGCACTGATTGACCTTCTCGCGGGACGCCGGCAGCGTTGCAGCCAGATCATTTTGCGAGATAATCACTTCGTCGCCGCTGTTTGCGGCATCTTTTCCGTAAACAGCCGAGAGCCGCAGCAGCGTGCTCGCCAATCTTGCCTGCAGCGTCGACGCCGCATTGGCGATGATCCTATCTTCAAGCTCCGAGATACGCGCCAAGGCCCTGGAGAAAACTTTTTCGCGGAAGTAAGGATCGCTGGCATACATGTCGCGCAGCAGCCGACCTTCGAAGAAATGCAGCTCGCAATTGGAACCGGCTCGGTATTCGAGGTTCAACGTCTGCCGGCGCAAGACTTCAAGCTCGCCGATCAGACCTGTTTTCGGAATGATTTCAACGATGAATTCCCTGCCGTCAGGCAGCATCGTGCTTGCACTGACCAATCCCGAATGCACGCGAGCGAACATATCGACAAGGACGCCGGCGCCGGCAATGACCTCGCCACGACGGAAACGCCGTACGCTCGAGCGGCATGAAAGAAATTCATCTTCGATAACGATACCACTGTTGAGACGAATGCCGCCATTGGTCGAAATC
This sequence comes from Rhizobium sp. BK049, assembly GCF_014193135.1. Classification (NCBI taxonomy): domain Bacteria; kingdom Pseudomonadati; phylum Pseudomonadota; class Alphaproteobacteria; order Hyphomicrobiales; family Rhizobiaceae; genus Rhizobium; species Rhizobium sp. BK049. Next base: position 31,773 of record NZ_JACHYV010000003.1, on the reverse strand, counting down.
GCGGCCTTGCCGATGCCGAGTCTGCGATCTGATGCATGCGTGATCCCGTCCATGCACTCCACTCCAGTACGAGAATGACTCTATAAATGCTGCACTGCACCAATTATCTTGGATTAGTACGTTAGTCAAATAACATCAGCAAAGCGTGACAAAATTTCAAGTCTAATCAAATTAAAGTCTCAATCCCTCAAAAATTTGCGGCGCAAAGGTCAAAAATTCATCGTTCTAACTAGTATACATGCACATAAAGAGACTATTTTGATCAAAAACAATCAGCGCGTTAAAAGCAACATCGGAACTACTATATCGAATATTAGAGAATATTCATCTTAGTAGAGATTACAGAACCACTTAAAAGAATTGATGACACAGCTAAGCGATCGGAAATCTCTTATTCATCGTGGTAGCATAAAGAATTAATTAAGAATTATGACCTTGGTAACAGACAATCAGGGTGCGCCGCAGCAAGCTTTGAATAGTTCTTGACGGCAATTTTTTGGAGGCCGCGATGACATGGGAAGCACACAGTTTTGAGACCTGGTCGCGCGTCGAACGGACGGCAAAGGGCGGCGAGTTACGGGAGTCCCAGCCTCGCTCAGTGGGCAGGTCGGCGAAGCGAGCTATCGACCTTGTTGTCGCGATCACCGCGCTGGTCTTGCTCTCCCCGATTCTGCTGATCGTGGCATTGATCGTGAAACTGTCCGACCGCGGCCCCGTCTTGTATTCCCATACACGCATTGGCTTCGGCGGCGCGCCCTTCGGATGCATGAAGTTCCGGACGATGAAGACCGATGCGAGCGCTCAGCTTGCCGAACTGCTGCAGAACAACCCGGCGGCCCGCAGCGAATGGGAAGCAACGCGCAAGCTGAAGAACGATCCGAGGATTACCGCAGTCGGCGATATCCTCAGGCGCTCGAGCATCGACGAGCTTCCCCAGCTGATCAATATCGTGCGCGGCGAAATGAGCCTCGTCGGACCCCGCCCGGTCACAGCCGAGGAATTGCCGCGCTACGGTGAACATATGTGGGCCTATATGGCAGTCCGTCCGGGACTGACCGGTCAATGGCAAACCAGCGGGCGCAACGACGTCAGTTACGACTACAGGGTTTCTCTCGACGTCCACTATCTCAACAATTGGTCGCTCGCTCGAGACTTCGTCATCATCGCCAAGACCATTCCTGCGCTGTTTTCCCAGCGCGGATCGTACTGAGCGTTCAGGGGGCCGCCGACCGTGCCCGAGATGGACGATGCGCTTCTCCCCGTCTCCTCCTAGCTGCCATTACCTGGTTATTCCTTGATTTCCCATTCCGGATTAGGACGACATGACCTCCAGCACGATCTTCAGCGGTGTCTCTCCCATATCCCTGCCTGCAGCAGCCACAGGCGGCGGGAATTCGCCGCTGACGCTGCGGGATATGCTTTTCTTTTTGAAAATGCGCTGGCATTGGATCGTCGTGACCACCATCGCTTTCCTGGCGATTGCCGGCATCTACCTGCTGACCGCCGAACCGACTTTCGTCGCCAGCACGCAGCTCGTGATCTTCCCCCAGGTGAGCGGCTCTGAAGCACAGAGGGCGTTCGCGGAAGATGCATTCATCGAAGGACAGTTGGAGATCGCCAGATCGAGCGATGTCGTCGGCGGAACGGTCGCAGCACTTGGTCTTGTTCACGACCCGGAGTTTGTCGATCAGACGCCTTCCCTGCAGGACAGAGCGAAGAATTGGTTGATGGGGCTTTCATCGCAAGCGGATATTCCATCGCAGGATACGGCGGGCAAGGGAGCGAGCGAAGCGCAACCGCGGACAGAGGAGGAACGGCTCCAGGACTGGGCAACCGCCAAACTGCTGAACATGATGGACATCCGACGGATCGGAAACTCGATGATCATCGAGATATCGGCTGCGGCATCCAACCCTCAGAAGGCCGTCGACATCGCCGACACGCTTGCCAGACAGTATATCCAGAAGAATATCGCGATGAAAGCCAACGCCGCCCGCCAATACAGCGACTGGCTGGCGAAATTCATAGCCGAGCAACAGCGAGGGCTGGCGGATACCGCCAGCGCCCTCGCCAGTTTCACGAGCAATCCACGCGACCAGGCCAAGCTTGCGGAGCTACAGAGCGCGACGGATGCCCGCCGAACCCTTTATGAAAGCACCTTGAACCAGCTGACCGAAGCCAGGCAGCGCATCACTTATCCGATCTCCGATGCGACGATCGTCTCGCAGGCCACGCTGCCTCTTTCGAAGGCGAGACCACGCAGCACGCTCATCGCAGCCTTTGCGGCGGTTGTCGGACTCGGTGCCGGTCTCGCACTCGCGATGATAAGGCACGCCAGCGACCGCCGGCTCGTCCGCCCGCATCAGATCTCGGAAACCTGCGGTCTGCCCTTCGTCACAGTGCTGGCGACCTCGAAAAGGATAGGGAACGGCGACCCGGCTCGTTTCCCCGCCGGGACGGACAGCAGCAGAGCCGCCTACCCCCCTATTCCTGGCATGGCGGAGCTGAGCGCAACGGTCGTCGGACTTCGGCGCAAGCGCCGGATCGTCATCGGAGTGGTCGCCGTCAATCCAGGCAGCGGAACATCGACCATCGCAAGTGATCTTGCCGTGCTGTCATCGGTATCTGGAGCGAAAACACTTTTGATTGATGCGGCCGCGCATAAATCATCGCTCAGCAACGCGCTCGCGCCTCATAGTTCCAGCGGTCTCGTCGATGTCCTCGACAATGGCGACCTCATTCAGACGGCCGCCTTGCCGCTCACCCCGACGCTGAAGTTCCTGCCGCTCGGCAAGGTGGATACCGTAACACCGGCCATTCGCCTGAGTTCCCGCCGCACGCAATTGAGCTTTGCCGAGCTGAAAAAGCAGTTCGACGCCATATTCGTCGACATTTCCGCCTTCTCCGCGTCACCGGATGCCAACGCCATCGCGCCGGAGCTGGACGGCGTCTTGGTTGTCGCCTCGTACGGACGCACATCGATCGACGACGCCATGCGCGTCATCGACACGATGCGGAACGTCGGCGCGGAGATCCTCGGCGCAATCATCAATCACGCCCCGAAGAGCATGCAGTCATGACCGCCCGTTCGGCAGAAACGTCCAGGCAGGGCGACCGGATCGCACCAACGACTGTTTCCCACGACACGGAAGCAATAGCGCCGCTTCCGAGCCAACCGTTGCGGATTGCCATCGGAATTGCTTCGGCGGGGCGCCCTTCGATCCTGCTGGAAACGATCGAATATCTCGCCGGCCTGCCGGATCAGCCGCAGCGGTTAATCGTCTGCGTGCCGGGGATCGACGACGCCGCCGGGCTCGCCGATCGTCTCGACGTGGAAGTCATTGTCGGCAACCGTGGCCTGACCTCCCAGCGCAACAGCATCATCCGGGCAGCCGCGGCCGATACGGATGTCTTGATCTTCCTAGACGACGATTTCATTCCCGCGGCAACCTTCCTGTCACGAATGGGGGCCGTCTTTGCAACAAAGCCTGAAGTCGCGATCGCTTCCGGCGAGGTCCTGGCCGACGGCGTCCTCGATGGGGGGCTCGAAATGTCGCAGGCCCTGCAGGTTCTTCACACCGCCGGCGAAGGCTCCGAGCGGGTGACGGATGTCTATAATGCCTACGGGTGCAATATGGCGGTTCGCCTCGCCCCCGTTCTCGAACACGCGCTGACGTTTGACGAGCAGCTGCCGCTCTATGGCTGGCTAGAGGATGTCGATTTCAGCAGGTCCATTGCCCGCTACGGCAGATCCGTGCGCGTTGAAGGCGCCCGCGGAGTGCATCTCGGCGTTAGATCCGGGCGGCAGCCTGGCCGGAGACTCGGCTATTCGCAGGTTGCCAATCCTATCTACCTGATCCGCAAGGGCACGATGTCGAAGACCCGCGCGATAACGCAGATCGGGCGCAACATCCTGGCGAACGCATTGGGCATAGTGTTCAACGATCCCTTGGTCGACCGATGGGGTCGTCTGAACGGCAATTTGCTGGCGATCGCTGATCTTCTTGCCGGCCGCTCCGCACCGTCCCGCATTCTCGAATTCGGCAATCCGCCATCCCGCGCAATGGCGTCGCCGCCTATCGCAACGAAACGGAGATAGATCAATGCAGTCCACATTCTTGCCCGATCGCGTCGTCTCCGCACTCGCCTTGCTGGTTTTCTGCTGCTTGACCGGCTGGAGCGTCGCCCGCGCGCAAACATTCACCCTCGTGGCGGAAGACAAGGTCAGACTTCGTGTCGTCGAATGGCGTTCAGCGGATTCCCGCTATGCCAGCTGGGAAGCTCTCGATGGCGTTTACACCATCGACGACACTGGCGACTTGTCGATCCCGATCGCTGGCCGTGTACAGGCGTCCGGAAAAACATCCGAAGAACTCGCCAATGCCATCGCCAGCGCGCTTGCCGAAAAGGCGGAACTCCCTGGCAAGCCATACATCGCCGTGGAGGTTGCCGAGCATGCTCCGATCTTTGTGACCGGCACCGTTCAAACTCCGGGACGCTACCCTTTTGAACCGCGGATGACAGTCATGAAGGCCATCAGTGTCGCTGGCGGCTTTCTGCGGGAACGCGAGGACAATACCTATTTCGAGCGCGACCGGATTCAGGCAGCCGGGGCCTTTCGGACCGCCGTCCTCAACCGGCGCGATCTCTTGATGCGGCAGGCGCGGCTGCGGGCGGAAATCGCCGGTGAGCAGAGTTTCGAGATTCCTGCCGAACTCGTGGGAACGCCCGACGTCGACAAGCTGAAGGCACAGGAATTGAACCTGATGCGGCTGCGTCGTGTCGATATCGACAGCCAGATCGAAGCGGCGAATGACCTCGCCCGCCTCTATGGTCAGCAGGTCGAGTCGCTTGAAGCCAAGATCACTTCGCAAAAGCGGCAGATTGATCTTGCCCAAAAGGAACTGGACAACGTCAACAGTCTGGTGAGCAAGGGGTTGGTCAGCAATTCCCGCCAAGTGTCTGTCGACCGCTGGGTTGCGGATGCCCAAGGTACCCTGATCGATCTCGAAGTTGCGCTGACCACGGCTCGCCAGGGCCTCAGTGAGGCCGAACGTACCAAGATCAATATCGTCAACAGGCAGAACAGCGAAAACCAGGAGCTGCTGAACCAGGTCAATCTTGCGATCGGCAGAGCGGCGATCGATATCCAGGTGGCTCAGCTCCTCGGCGAACAGGCCGGCTACGACGCTCAACTTGCGCAGATGAACATGGAGGCGCCGGGTATTGGCAGAGCGCAGAAGAACTACAGAATTGTGCGTCGCAATAGCGATGGAACCTCCAGCAACATCGTCGCCGACGAGCAAACCGCATTGCTGCCGCATGATCTTGTCGAGATCGGTTTGGACACCAATCTTCAGGCGCCGACTTCGCCTATACGGCCCCTACCCCAGGCCCAGAGCTCGACCCTCCCGTCGTCTGATGTGGCCGGCGATGATCGAGCGGGTCACGGTTGGATATCCCAGACGGGCTCGAATTAGGAGGCGCGATGATGATCAGACGACAGCTGGCGGCTATCGCCTCGCACGGGATTTGACGCATGTCGATAGAGCCGCTCGGTTTCATCGTTCTCCTGCTTGGCCTCCTCGCCATCGTCAATGGCGCTCGTTTTGCAGTGACGACCCTCTGCCTGTTGACGCTGCTGGGAGCCGCGGCGGCTCTGCAATTGCCGGCGCTCGGCGGCAGCAGTATCCAGCCAAGCCATCTTCTGCTCCTGTTTATCGTCGCCGCCACCTTGTTGCGTCCAGTCCAGACCCAAGCGGCGCTGGCTAGCATCGCTTATCCGGGGCCTGGCTTCTGGTTTGCCGCCTATATCCTGTTTTCCGTCCTGTCGTCTTTCTTCCTGCCGCGCATTTTTGCGGGCGCGACCCTCGTCTACTCCTCTGCGAGAGATGCGACCGGCATGATGTCGACGGTGGCCGCCCCCTTGTCGCCAGGTTCATCCAACCTTAGCCAATCTGCCTATCTGCTCGGCGATCTCGCCTGCTTTGCCATGGTCTCGGGGCTTGCGAAGCTCGGATATGCACGCTTCATCGCACAACAGTTGATCGTCGCGTCAATCGCATGTTTTGCTTTTGCCTTGCTCGACATCGGAACGTTTTTGACCGGACAGTCCCACCTGCTCGATGTCATTAGAAACGCGAATTATACCATGCACACGGCCGAGACGATCAGCGGTTTCAAACGCATCGTCGGAGCCTTTCCCGAAGCGAGCATATACGGGACGGTCGCACTGGCCTACTTTTCATTCACTCTTCTGCTCTGGCTGGAGCGTGTCCGAAGCCGCATGGCCGGCCTGGCAACGCTTTTCATCGGCCCCACGATCCTGCTCTGCACGTCGACAACCGCCTATATCGCCGGGCTCTTCGTTGTCTGCATGCTCGTGCTTTTCTGCTTCAAACGTATGATTGCCGGGTCGGCTAAGAGCTCGCATATGACTTTCCTGGCGATAACCCTCTTCCTGATCCCTTGCGCCATCGTAGCCCTCAGCCTTGTCCCCGATGCGTGGGATTCGATCACGAGCCTCGTCAACACCACCCTATCGGACAAACTCCAATCGCAATCCGGCGAGGAGCGTACCGCTTGGAACACGCTGGCTTTGATCGCATTCGTCGATACTGCAACCTTCGGCGCCGGGCTCGGAACGGTTCGAGCGTCAAGTTTCATCGCCGCATTGCTGTCCAACGTCGGATTGACCGGCACGCTTCTCTTCGCCGCCTTCCTGTACAGCCTCGTCAGAGCCCCCAGCCGGCAGGTCTCGGGCGATCGGGAGACACATGCGATCGGAAACGCCGCCATTATGGCAACGATCTCACAGATCGTCTCTGCGGCGATTTCAGGAAGCGGCACCGATCTTGGCCTGCTGTTCAGCACCACGGCGGGTTTGGCTGCCGGTTGCCTGGCCGCTCCCTATGTCTCGCAGCATCGAGTGACCCGATCTGCCGCAAATCGGCATCGACCGGAGGCATCGGCATCTCTGAGGAGAGCGCCGGTGTTTGCAGCGTGATGACCCCAGCCGCGAATTTCGTTCAAGGCCAAAAGCCGCCGCATCCGTCAGGAAATACCGGCGTTGGAACGCGGGAGCAACGCGGTTCCGCACCACGATCCTCGGAAGGACGCGTGGCCGGTCGTATTTCAACATCAGCCCTGCTGGCGCTCGCTGGTGGGTGCTATGCTATCGGCGGCGGAATTGCTTTGCCGCAGCCTGGCGCTACGCCGCGCAAAACCCGACAGGAAGACGCCGGCGAGATAGCCGATCTCCATGAGCACGAGGAGAGCGAGGCCGGAAGCGATCGCTGCGATCAGCGAGGAGCCGTCGGCGAATGCCAGGCTGCCGAAGCCGATAGCCACAAGAATTGCGAAAATCGCGAAGGCCCAAGCGCGGATCGAAGCGCCGGCGGCTATCGAAATCACGGCCGCCACCAGGGTGGTGATCAGCATGGCCATCTTCCTTCCATCTGCATTTCGACAAGGACCCTGGCACCAATCGTCCTGCCACGGTTCAAGATATCGAAGCACAGTCCTGTGATAGGCACGGCTTTCTCCATGACGAGCGTCTCAACAATGGAACACACAACCGGAGGCGGGACGCTGTTTCAGCAAACGAGCGGTCCTGCGATCCGCTATGTATACAGGACCGGACTTTCATACGACAGGTCTGCCGGGTCAAGCAACAACTGTTCCCTCAACTCTGAAGAGAGCAGTCGTTCACTCGCTTTGAAGACAACCGCAAGGGTGATGACATGAACAATCAGTGCGTTGTGTACGTCACGGATGTCGAATATTCATTTCCAACCATTCTTTCAGCGCTTCAGGCCCGCAAATTCGCAAGTTCCGCAACCGACGTTTGCGTGCTTATGTCTGAACGTCTCGATAATTTCAATGAGTTGAAGGCCCTGCTCGCCGCGAGCGGCGTCGAATTGGCAGATGCGACCGACGCACTGCAGGATTCGCTCGGCAAGCTTGACAGTTCGCATTTTCAGGGGCGCATCAGCGTCAGCACGATGGCCAAACTAGTCCTTTGCGAGATCCTGCCCACCCATTACAGCCAGATCATCTATCTCGATGGCGATACCCAGATCGTCAGCGATCTCGGCAAACTCGAAAACGCCAACGTGCCTGAAGGCCGGTTTTTCGCGGCCCGCGATTACACGGCAATCCAGGACTTCCTCAACACTGGGAAGGACAACCACTACTTCAATGCAGGGGTCCTGAAATTCCATCGCAACGGCTGGATCGGACAGGAGGCGCTTGAGCTTTTTGCCAGAAATCCCGAGGCTTGCGAGGGCAAACATGATCAGGGCGCATTAAATTATGTTTGCGGTTCGTCGCTCATCCTCGTGTCCAACCGCTGGAACTTTCCCAAGCAGTTTCTGCATCTGGTGAACATGTCGTCACTGGCGATCGTCCACTATATGGCGCATCCAAAGCCATGGCATGGGACCTTCTTTCCATGGACAGATCGTGAAAGCCAAGTCTATGTGGATCTGCGCAAAGCCCATCCGATTTATAACGCGCTCTATCGCGGAATAAGCCTCGATCGGAAGATACTCTATAAATATCGGTCGATACGGGCACGCCTCGAACACGCAATCGAAAGGAACGGCGCCCACCCGCGGGTTCAGAACCTGCTGGTTGGCGACTACGCAGTATGATGACGCATACTGGTCCGACCCAACAAATAAAGATCCGCATATAGAGCTCAGGATTGAAAATGAGTTATCGGGCTTCCGTCGCCAGTATCTCGCATTACGCAAAAGCCCGCCTGCGCCGGTCACTCAAGGCTCGGCAAGTTCGCTATGACGTGCTGCGCAGTGGGCTCAGACAGGCCCGCCACGTCGTCATCTGCGTCATCCGTGACGAGGGCCATCGGCTGGCATTCTTCCTCCAATATTATCGCGATCTCGGTTTCGAGCACTTCATCTGCATCGACAACGGCTCGGCGGATGGAACGGCAGAATTGCTGTCAGGTTTCGACGACGTCTCGCTTCTCTCGGCTCATGGCTCCTACAAGGCGGCAAGGTTCGGAAACGACTGGATCAATGAGGTCATCAACCGGCACTGTCAGGAGAAATGGGTTCTTTATGTCGATGCAGACGAGTTCCTGGTCTACCCGCATTGCGACACTCGGCCAATCGATCAGCTGACCGCCTATATCGAATCCACCGGCGGTCATTCCCTCCGCTCGGTCATGATCGACATGTACAGCGAGCGTCCCGTTCTCGAAAACATATGTGAACCCGGCCGCAACCCGCTCGAAGTCTGCAATCTATTCGACCGGTCCGGCTACGTCGCACATTTCGACGACCGCAACAGGACAACGTGGATCAAAGGGGGCGTCCGCGGACGCATCTATTTTCGCGATCGGCTCTGGGACGGGCCGGCGCTCAACAAGATCCCTCTCGTATATGTGACAGGTGAACGGCTGTTTCTCAAATCATCACACCAGGTCTGGCCGCTCTCCCTGAATCTGGGAGACATGCGTGGCGCGATTTGCGTATCCGGCGCCCTTCTCCACTTCAAATTCCTATCGACCTTCGTGCACAAGGTTGCCGATGCCGAGCATCTTTCTCAGCATACGGAAGAATACACTGTTTACTCCGCTGACAAGGGGATGGGCGGCTTCGTTTGTGACGATACAGGCACTTACGCAAGCTGGAGGGACTTGTCCGATCATGGGCTCATTCAAGGCGAAGGCTGGAAATATTGGAAGAATGTCTCCGGGGACGAAATCGAAACAGTCCAGCAGAACATGCCTGGCTCAGCGCAGCGACATCCGCAGAGAAGGCATGAAAATCGCTACGACCCCGCCTCCCTTGGATCGGCATCGTGACCGAACCTGGTAGCCGCCAATACGGCTCTATCGGACTTTCCGCCGTTCCGCTCGAAGCTTAGGGGGCAAATCTAAATCGAACGGCTCGACTGAAGCGTCACACGGTATGACTGCTTGAGGCATCATGCGATGGCATAAGCCCAGCATCAGCATTAAGCAGTCAGAGCCGCTGTGACGGCAAATCGCGATGAACTCTTCGCTGGTCGGCTTCGGTTTGCGGGCTCTCCGATGGCGACCGGAAGCCTATTTCAAAACCGCGCCGGCCAACTCCCGTCTTGAACCGCGCTGCAGGTACAGGTTCTCAAGCCAGGTCACCTGTTTCCTCAACCCCAACGCAGGCCTTTCGATAAAGTGCCACGAGAAGGCGGCAAAACAAGTGACAATCAGGCTGCAGACGATCCCGTTCAGCCACCAGTTATGCGCCCAGGGTCCGAGCGCGACGAAGGCCTGCTGGATGGGATAGCCATAGAGGAATACGCCATAGGAATAGTCGGCCCCCTGAAGCACTCCGAGCTTGCGGGGCGAGGTGAGGCCGAGAAAGACCGTTGCATATCCAATAGCCGGAATGGCAACGAAGTCCCCAAAAGAGCTGAACCAGTAAGCCCACAATATGACGGCAACGGAACCGATGAAGATGCGGACATCCCACAGAATCTTGTCCTTGTAGAGATAAATCGTCACGCCCACGAGGAAGGCGCCGATCAGCAAATTCCCCGACGCGGTCGTCGGCATGGATGCCCAGTTGCTTTCATGCTTCCAATATCTCGCAAGCCCAAAACCTACGATCAACGCCGTCGTTGCCACCAGCGCGATTGCACGCCGCTTGACCACGCCGAGCAGGAAAAGCACGGCGATCGCGACGTAACATTCAAGTTCGAAAGGCACGGTCCAGAGCTGGCCATTTACCATGGCGGCGTCAGGATTGTTCAGGAACACTCCCGGAAGATTGAAGTGAATGTGTCCGGTGACATTCAGCAGATATGCAAAAAACTGGGCGTCGGTGAAGTAGTTACTGAGGTCATACTCGGTGTAGATCGCTCCAAGTATAAAAGCAGCCAGCAACACTTCCACTGCGAGAGCGGGGTAAATCCGGATAAACCGATTGCCAAGAAAGGAGATCAACGTCTTCGATCGCGCCAGACTGCCGGCAACCAGGAACCCGCTCAGGGCAAAGAACATGGGCAGTACCGACTTGATAAAGGGACGCAGGGGCGTTTCCCACAAAAACAGATCATCGCCATAGGTGACACGAGCCGTATGTATCCAAAGCACCGAAAAGGCCAACAGCAATCGCATGTAGTCAAATCCTGTCGGCCGCCCCTTCGCCAGGTCAAGCTTTTCACCGAGAACCATCAGTGCCCCTTTCAGCAGTTTTGACGCAATCGCAAGCATCATTGCCGGCTCGGGGACACGTGTCAGTGACCGCAGCTACATCATGAAAAATTTGAAGGGACTGCCTGTCTTCGGGACGAACACCTGACCATCGGTCCAACGCTCTGTGCTGCCGGAGGCGCCGTTCGATGGTCGGAGACGAATGCGGGCTATTGCGCAGCGAATTGGATGAGGAGACGATGAAATTACTGACCGCTCTGTTCTGTATCGTTCTCGCCTTTATCGGATTGGGCCTGATGGGAGGCGGCGCCTTGCTGCTCAGCCTCGGCGGCTCGCCCTATTACGCAATCACAGGACTTGCCTACCTCGTTGCGACAGTTCTGCTGTGGCGCCGGAAGCCTCTCGGCGCATTGATTGTCCTGCTTGTCGCCGTTTTCACTCTTCCCTGGGCGTTATGGGAATCGGGCACCAATTTCTGGGCACTCTTCGCACGCTTGATGTCCCCCATCGCACTGGCGGGATTTGCGTTGCTCTTTGCACCAGCGCGCTTGCCCACCGTCGACCGAAAGCTCTTCCACGGCGGCGCCCTGCTTGCCGCCATTCTGTTTGCTGCAGGATTCGGTCTTGCCTTCATCCCGCATGAGGTGATCCGCCCTTCTGCAGACACCCCGGCTTACAAGACCGCCAAGGGCGACAACTCGCCTTCCGACTGGACATCCTATGGCCGCAGCACTGCGGGAGATCGCTTTTCCCCGTTCGACCAGATCAACCGCAGCAACGTTGCCCAGCTTGACCTTGCCTGGACATATCGAACCGGAAGGGGCGACGGCGTCGATCAGAATACACCTCTGCAGATCGGGGATACGGTCTACACATGCACACCGACGAATGTGATCACAGCTCTTGATGCCGATACGGGAAAACCCCGCTGGACGTTCGACCCCAAAGCGTCGGCGCCCTATTGGCAGCGCTGCCGGGGCCTCGGCTATTACAAGATGCCGGAGGAACACCGATCGCCCGATGGCCTTTGCGACGAGCGTCTGATACAGACGACCATCGATGCCCGCCTCCTCGCGATTGACAGCAAGACCGGCGCGCCGTGCACGGCCTTCGGCGACAACGGTACTGTGCAGCTCTCCCAGGGCATGGGTGAAGTCAAGACCGGCTACTATTTCCAGACATCGGCTCCATTGATTGCCCGCAACCTGATTGTCATCGGAGGCTGGGTCACCGACAATCAGGAGGTCGGCGAGCCCTCAGGCGTCATCCGCGCATTCAATGTGGTGACCGGCGAGCTCGAATGGGCCTGGGATCTCGGCAATCCTGCGATCACCAAACTTCCGCCGGCAGGCGAGACCTATACGCGCGCCACGCCCAATATGTGGACGACAGCGGCCTTCGACGACAAGCTCGGCCTCATCTATGCCCCGCTCGGCAATACCACGCCGGATTATTACGGCGCCAATCGCCCGGCTTTCGCCGATCAGTATAACGCGACGTTGGTGGCGCTCGATGTGACGACGGGTAGGGAGAGGTGGAAATTCCAGACCGTGCATCACGATATCTGGGACTATGATCTGCCGGCCCAACCAGCGCTGATCGACCTGCCCGATGGCAATGGCGCCATTGTGCCCGCCATCTTGCAGTCCACCAAACGTGGGCAGCTTTTCCTGCTCAATCGCCAGACCGGCCTTCCCCTCGCCGAAGTTCAGGAAAAGCCGGTGCCGCAAAGGGGAGGCGCGCCGGAGGAGAAACTGTCGCCGACGCAGCCTTATTCGGTCGGCATGCCGACGATCGGCGCGGAACGCGTCACCGAGCAGCGGGCCTGGGGCCTGACAATGTTCGATCAGCTGGCCTGCCGCATCGCCTTTCGCAAGATGCGCTACGACGGGGACTTCACCCCGATCGGCACGCATCCTGCACTTCAGCAGCCGGGAAATCTGGGCGGCCTCAACTGGGGAAGCGTCTCGGTCGACCTACCCAACAACCGCGTCTTCATGAACGACATCCGCGTACCCAGCATCTTCGCCCTCGTTCCGCGGGCCGATTACGTCGATTTCGCCCTCGTCACGACGGCGCACGGCCCTTCCGCTCCACAGCGCGGCACACCTTATGGTATGACGACCGAGAAGTGGACGTCGAGACTGCGCATTCCCTGCACGCAGCCACCATGGGGCATGGTGACAGCAGTGGATCTGAACACACGCAAAATCGCGTGGCAGGTGCCGGCCGGGACTGCTGAACAGCTCGGACCGTTCAAGATCAAGATGAATTTACCCATGTCGATGGGCCTGCCGACCTATGCTGGCACATCTGCGACTGCCGGCGGCGTCGTCTTCTTTGCCGGTTTCCAGGACTATTACATTCGCGCCTATGACGCCGAGAACGGCAATGAGCTTTGGAAACATCCTCTGCCGGTCGGCTCGAGTGCGACGCCGATGACCTACGTCTCACCGAGGACAGGCAAACAATATGTGCTGGTCTCGGTTGGCGGAGCGGCAAATTCGACTGATCTCGGCGACTATGTGCTGGCCTTCTCCCTGAAAGAGGGGGATTAGCCGGCCGAAAGATTGGCTGACAGTAGATAATGGCATCGAAGTCGTGCGCGCTGGCCATGTCTGATCCTCTTGCTGCCGATCCGGGAACCAACCCGCTTATGCAAGGTTAAGGCGATATGCCTCCGAGTTGTTGCCTCGGAAACATCTGGAGCGGTTCAGCTTTTCACGGAAGCGCAGAACCGCTCCGACCTTTTGGATTTACGCGATTCCGGAGGGAAACGGCTTCGCACTTTCCTGGAATTGCTCTAACCGCCTTCCGACTCGGTCCGGAGGCCGGAAGGAAGCTAGCAATGCGCAACCACCACAATTCCCGACATGAGGGGATGAGCAGGCATCCCTATTCCATGTTCGCGGTCAACATGATCCTCAGCCTGATCGCCATGTACTTCGTGATGTTTTCAATGATCGACGGCTGGAGCGATTTCCGGAATAATCTCAACATGCTCTACATGGCGTTAACGATGGTGGCCCCGATGGGCATCATCATGCTCGCCACCATGGGCGGCATGTACCGGAACAGGAAGCTAAACGCCGCCATTCATGCCGGCCTGGTGATCCTGTTCGTCGCGGCCTTTGCAGGCACTCGCACACAGGCTCTCATAGACGACCGCCAATTCATCGCCTCTATGGTGCCGCATCATTCAGGTGCAATCCTCATGTGCCGGGAAGCAGCCCTCAACGATCCTGAACTGGTTGCTCTCTGCGCCAACATCTCGCGCGGCCAGCGTGCGGAGATCGAGCAGATGAACGCGATCCGCACGCGCCTGGATCAGGATACGCGGTAAGACTCCTCGACCCGTTGTCAAACAAACAAGCCCGCGCCTAGGCGGGCATTGTTATTTGGATGCCGAGGCCTGATGGCAGAGAAACTTGCAACTTCGGCGGAACAGCCGGTGTTAGTTGCAAGAAATTTCCCACTACGCCGTAAACAAAACCTAGGTACCTACGGGGTAATCCCATTTGCCTATGGAATAATAAAATAGGTGCGATCCGATCGAAAGCGCGTGCTTGGCAAGCGACCCGTCGGCCACGTCCGGACCGGCTCGATCTTGCTCCCCCGATGACAATAATCTTGTGAAAAATCCGATACTAGGGCACAATTTGCGAAGGCATCTGAAGTTGCGGCGCAGTCTCGAATCCGGCCGTCTCGCGCCGAGTGGCAGTTCGCGTCGGAGGGTCGACGTCGATGGATCAGGGGTTCTTTCTTCTGTTCGCTGCGGTATCCGTGATCACGGCCCTGACGGTGGTCCTGGCACGCAATCCGGTTCACAGCGCGTTGGCGCTGATGGCGTGTTTCCTGCAAGTCTCGGCAATCTTCGTCATGCTCCAGGCACCGTTGCTCGCGGTTATCCAGATCTTCGTCTATGTCGGCGCGATCATGGTCCTGTTCCTGTTCGTGATCATGATGATCGATGTGCGCGAAGCGGTGTTGCAGCGGTTCCTCCCAGGCGGCAACCTCCCAGCGCTGGTCCTGCTCGCCCTGCTCGGGGTTGAGATGCTCGTGCTGGTGCTCTGGAGCAACCGCTTTTCGGTCATGGAGCCCGTCGCGATGCGAAGCGGCGATGACGTCAGGCAGCTTGGCACAGCCCTTTTCGCCGACTATCTCCTGCCGTTTGAAACCGCCTCCGTAATCCTGCTGGCGGCCTTGGTCGGCGCCATCATGCTGGCGCGGAAGGAGCAGGGGTGATGGTTCCGCTCTGGTGGTATATTGTGCTCGGAGTGGTCCTGTTCGTGATCGGAGCGGCGGGCGTGCTGCTCAGGCGCAATATTCTCATCGTACTGATGTCGCTGGAGCTGCTGCTCAACTCGGTCAACATCAATTTCATCGCTTTCGGCCGTTACCACGCCGATTTCCGCGGGCAGATCTTCGCGATCTTCGTCATCGCAATCACCGCGGCGGAAGTTGCCGTCGCCCTCGGTATCCTGGTTGCCCTCGTGAGGAACAAATCCACCCTCAAGATCGACGACGTGACGGTGATGAAAGGATAGCGGCTTTGGACCCGGTTGTATCGATCCGGCCGTTGCTTGCCATCGCCGTCGCCGGTCTGGCGGCCCTTGCAGTTCTCCTTTTGCATAACCGCGAGAGACTTCGCGATCTGGTCTCGCCATTGGCCGCGATCGCAATGTTCGCGATTGTCGTGTCGATGGCGCCCACGGTGCTGGCGGGCGGGACGGTCGAATTGCGCCTGTTCGAGGTTCTGCCGGGGATCGACTTTGCTTTCCGGGTCGATGCGCTCGGCATGGTGTTTGCCACCGTCTCGTCGCTTCTGTGGATCGTGGCGGCGATCTATTCCGTCGGCTATATGCGGCATTTGAAGGAGCATGCGCAGACCCGGTTCTTCGCCTGCTTCGCCAGCAGTCTTGCGGCCGCCGCGGGAGGCGCCTTCGCCGCCAATCTGTTTACGCTGGTGATCTTCTACGAAGCGCTCAGTCTCGTTACCTATCCGCTCGTCTATCACCACGAGGACGAGGAGGGATGGAGGGGCGGCCGCAAGTACCTCGTCTATCTGATGGGCGCCTCGAAAAGCGCGCTGCTCGCCGCACTGGCGCTGACCTACCATATTGCGGGGTCGCTCGACTTTGTCGCGGGAGGGCTGCTGGCGGCGAGCGATGCCTCGGCGGCGCTGCTGACGGTCGTCTATTTCTGCTATCTTTTCGGCTTCGCCAAGGCCGCTGTGATGCCCATGCATGCCTGGCTGCCCGCCGCGATGGTCGCGCCGACACCGGTCAGCGCGCTTTTGCATGCAGTGGCAGTGGTCAAGATGGGCGTGTTCTGCGTGCTGCGGGTGGTGTTCCATGTCTTCGGCACGGGGCTGGTGGGTGGGCTGAGCCTCGGCATCGCCACGGCCTATCTGGCTTCGTTCACGATCCTGATGGCGTCGGTTTACGCCCTCACGCGGGACGACCTGAAGGCCAGGCTCGCCTATTCGACGGTCAGCCAGCTCTCCTACATCGTGCTGGGCGCGGTTCTGTTGTCGCCGGTCGCGATGGTCGGCGGGATCATCCACATCGCGGCGCACGCATTCTCCAAGATCACGCTCTTTTTCTGCGCCGGCTCGATCTATTGCGCGTCCGGCAAGCGCAACATCAGCGACATGGCCGGTATCGGCCGCAGGCTCCCCTGGACGATGGGGGCATTTTTCATCGCTTCACTCAGCATGATCGGGATACCGCCGACCGCGGGCTTCGTCAGCAAGTGGTATCTGGCGGAGGGCGCCGCGGCGGCTGGAGAGACGGCGTTCCTGGTCGTGCTCCTGGTGAGCTCGGTCCTGAACGCCGCCTATTTCCTGCCGGTCAGCTATGCCGCCTTCTTCCAGGCGGAGAAGCAGGAAAGCCGGACGACGGTCCGTGAAATTCCGCTGGTCACGATTCCGCTGGTCACGACGGCGATCCTGTCGGTGCTGATGGGCATTTTTCCGGGCTATTTTCTTACTCTGGCAGATGGAGTGATCCGATGATCAAGCGTGTCGTCGACTTCTTTGGTGCCGAGCAGTATGCGAGGCCGCGCCGCCGACTGTTCTACCTCGTGCTGGTCCTGATCGTCGTCGCCGACTTTCTGGTCTCTCGCGAACATGCCGAATATCTGTGGGACAGGCTGCCGGGCTGGTCCGCCGTCTACGGCTTCGTCTCCTGCGTCCTGCTTATCTTCGTTTCCAAGTTTCTCGGCCATCGGGTCGGGCTGATGCGGCGCGAGGACTATTATGACTGACTTCATCCATCCAGCTCTGCTCTTTATTCTTGGCGCCCTGCCGATCCCTTTCCTCAGCGGGTCGGTCCGCAAGGCCTATCTGCTGCTGATCCCTGCGCTGGCGATCCTTGCCGTACTTGCCATGGAACCGGGCAGCTATGGCGAAGCGCGATTCATCGGGCAGGAGATCCTGATCGCGAAGGTGGACAAGCTCAGCATCGTCTTCGCCACCGTTTTCACCATCATGGCGTTGATCGGCATGGTCTACGCGCTGCACCTGACGGATACCGGCCAGCACGTGGCGGCATTCGTTTATGTCGGCAGCGCGCTTGGCGTAGTGTTTGCGGGTGACTACCTGACCCTCTATCTGTTCTGGGAGGGCATGGCATTCGCCTCCGCCTATCTGGTCTTCGCGCAGCGTGGTGGACCGGCAATCCGGGCCGGGTTCCGTTACCTCATGGTCCATATCACCGGCGGCGTCGTCCTGCTCGGCGGCATCATTTCCCACGGGCTCGCCACCGGTTCACTGCTTTTCGGCCCGATCGCGGGGGCCCTCACCAACGGAGGAATGGAGGTCGGCGACTACCTGATCCTCGCCGGCTTCATCCTCAACGCCGCCGTGCCGCCGCTCAATGCTTGGCTGACCGATGCCTATCCGGAGGCGACCGTCACCGGGGCGGTGTTCATGAGCGCGTTTACCACCAAGACCGCCGTCTATGTGCTGGCGCGAGCCTTTCCGGGGACCGAGCTCCTTGTCTGGCTCGGCACCATCATGGCGCTCTACGGCGTCATCTACGCGGTGCTGGAGAACGATTGCCGACGGCTTCTCGCCTATCACATCGTCAGCCAGGTGGGCTATATGATTGCGGGTATCGGCATCGGCACCGAGATGGCGCTGAACGGAGCCGCCAGCCACGCCTTCGCGCATATCCTCTACAAGGCGCTGCTGTTCATGGGCGCCGGTGCAGTCATCTACGTCACCGGCCGACGCAAGCTCACCGAGCTCGGCGGGCTTTACAAGACAATGCCGCTGACCGTGGCGCTTTACATGGTCGGCGCCTTCGCGATCTCGGCCTTCCCGTTCTTCTCGGGGTTCGTCACCAAATCGATGGTGATAGCGGCCGCAGGAGCGGATCACCGCGCACTGGTGGTGCTGGCGCTGACCATGGCATCGTCCGGGACGTTCCTGCATACTGGCCTCAAGCTTCCCTATTACATGTTCTTCGGGACGGACCGGAAACTGGAGGCGCGCGAGCCGCCGCGCAACATGCTGATTGCCATGGGCATTGCGGCGGTGCTCTGCATTGCGATCGGGGTGTTCCCCCAGCCGCTTTATGCGCTTCTGCCCTATCCGGTGGATTTCGAACCTTATACGGGTGCGCATGTCACGGAGAGCCTCGGGCTGCTGATGTGCACCGCCCTGGGGTTCGTGGTGTTCCTCTGGGCGCTCGATCCCGAGAACACGATCAGCCTCGACACCGACTGGTTTTACCGCAAGGGTGCGCGGGCCTTCATGTGGCTCGCCGAAAGGCCGCTGGCGTGCTATGAGCAGGCGGTGAGCAATGTCTCCGAGACCGCGGCGCTGCCCTTGCTGCACGGCGCGGCGCGGGCAGGACTCCGGCTCGATCTGACCGGCGTCGATGCCGTCGTGAATGGCGTCGCCCACTCGATCCTGCACGGCGGCGGGCGGCTCAGGCGGCTCCAGACGGGTGTCGTGACCCATTACGTGCTGGCGATGATCGTGGGTTTGATCGCAGCCACCGCCGTCTTCGTCGTGGCGTGGCGGTAGGGGGTGCCATGGGCTTCCCGCTGCTCAGCCTCATCATATTCACACCCGTTGTCGGGGCCGCGGTTCTCATGTTCCTGCGCGATGACGATGTAGTGCGGTGGAGCGCGCTCTCTTTCACCGTCCTCGACCTTGCTCTTTGCATCGCCATGCTGGTCGGATTCGACACCAAGATCCATGCCATGCAGTTCACCGAGACGCACCCGTGGGTGCCCGCGCTCGGGATCAATTATGCCCTTGGCATCGACGGAATCAGCGCGCTCTTCGTGTTCCTGACCGCATTGTTGGGGTTGATCTGCGTGCTCGCCTCCTGGGTCGCGATCGACCGCAAGGTGAAGGAATTCATGATCTGCCTGCTCTTCATGCAAGCGCTGATGCTCGGCGTCTTCTGCGCGCTCGATCTCTTCCTTTTCTACGTCTTTTGGGAGGCGATGCTGATCCCGATGTATCTCATCATCGGCGTCTGGGGCGGCGAGGGTCGGGTCTATGCGGCGATCAAGTTTTTCCTCTACACGCTGGCGGGCAGCCTCCTGTTCCTGATCGGCGTCATCGTGCTCTATTTCTACGGTGGCAGGACCTTCGATATCCTCGCTTTGACGGAACAGGATTTGCCATTCCGGATCCAGTCCTGGCTGTTCTTCGCCTTCCTGGTCGCTTTTGCGGTCAAGGTTCCGATGGTGCCGGTCCATACCTGGCTGCCGGACGCCCATGTGCAGGCGCCGACGGCGGGCAGCATTATCCTCGCCGGAGTGCTCCTGAAGATGGGCGCCTACGGATTCCTGCGGTTCTCGCTGCCGATGCTGCCGGAAGCATCGATGTATTATTCGCCGCTGATGCTGGCGCTTTCGGGGCTTGCGATCGTCTATGGCGGGTTGCTCGCGCTTGCGCAGGACGATCTGAAGAAGCTTGTGGCTTATTCCAGCATCAGCCACATGGGCTTTGTGACGCTTGGGATTTTTGCGCTGAATCTCCGAGGGCTCGAGGGCGGTATCCTGCAGATGTTCAATCATGGCGTGACGACAGGCGCCCTATTCCTGTTCGTCGGGCTGATTTACGAGCGCACCCATACCCGCAGCATCGCCGACTATGGTGGGTTGATGAAGGTGGCGCCGGTCTACACCACGTTTCTGGCACTGTTTACCCTGTCGTCGATGGCGCTGCCGGGAACGAATTCGTTCGTGGGCGAGTTGCTGGTGCTGTCAGGCGGGTTTGCGGCCAATCTGGTCGCTGGCTCTGCCGCCGTTTTGGGCGCATTGCTGGGGGCTGCCTATCTGCTTGGCATGTACGGAAAAATCGCGCTCGGCCCGGCCAGCGTCGGTACCCGGTTGAAGACACGCGACGTGAACGCCCGTGAGATGGCAGCGATCCTGCCGCTGGCCGTCTTCGTGCTCTGGGTTGGGCTCTATCCGAAACCCTTCCTCGACATCATCGATGACTCGGTGAAGCATCTGCTGACGCAGATGAACAGTAAGGGGAGCGGCCCATGACCGCCGCCGCGCTTTTCCAGTCGGCCCTGGCGAGCCTGCCCGAGATCGTGGTGATCACCGGCGCCTGCATCCTGCTGATCCTGGGACAGTTTGTGCGAAGGGGACAGGAACATTTCCTTGTCTGGGCGTCTGTCGCGATCGTATTGATTGCCGCCTTGGCGACACTCATGCTGGCAAGCGAGGTACGGCCAGCCTACACGGGCATGTTCGTCGCCGACCGCTTCTCGGTCTTCTTCAAGTTCGTTTTCTACCTAGCCACCGTTCTGACATTCCTCCTTTCGCTAAAATATGCCGATATCGAAGGGATCGGCAGCAGCGAATATTATGTCCTGCTGCTCTTTGCGCTTTCCGGCATGATGATCATGGCCTCGGCGACCGATCTCCTGTCGATCTATGTGGGCCTCGAACTGATGGTGATTTGCACCTATGTGCTGACCGGCTTCCTGCGGCTTGAGCGGCGGTCCAACGAAGCAGCGCTGAAATATGTAATCCTTGGCGCGGTCTCGACCGGGATTTTCCTTTACGGCGTTTCGCTGGTCTACGGGCTCACCGGCACAACGCAATTGGACGGGATGGCTGCGGCCGTGACTGGCGATCCGCTCGATCCCGGATTGTTGCTGGCGGTGGTCTTCATCGTCGCGGGGCTGGTCTTCAAGGTCGGCGCGGTTCCCTTCCACATGTGGCTGCCGGACGTCTATGAAGGCGCGCCAACGACGATTACCGCCTTCATGTCTGTAGGCCCCAAGGCGGCGGGGTTCGCGGTGATCCTGCGGGTGTTCCTCAACCCTCTGGTCGCAGCCTCGGACGTCTGGATCATCGTTGCCGTCATTGCGGTGGTGACGACGGCGCTCGGGAGCTTCGTGGCGCTGGTGCAGGACAATTTCAAGCGTCTCCTGGCCTATTCCAGCATCGCCCATGCCGGCTTCGCCATTTTCGGCGTCGCCGCTGGCGGCGCCGATGGGATCGCCAGCGTAATGCTCTATCTGCTGATCTACGCGATCATGAATCTCGGCATTTTCGGCGCTGTCATCATGATGCGGAACGGCGATTTCTCGGGCGAGGTCATCGAAGACTATGCGGGTTTCGCCAAGTCACGTCCCGGGCTGGCGCTTCTGATGCTGCTCTATCTCTTCTCGCTGGCCGGCATTCCGCCGACCGCCGGGTTCTTCGCCAAGTTTTACGTGCTGGTCGCCCTCGTCGAGCATGGTTTCGTCATGCTGGCGATAATCGCCGTGCTGCTCAGCGCCGTCGCTGCTTATTTCTACATCCGCATCGTCATGGTGATCTACATGCGCGAGCCGAAGAGGGCGTTCGCCCCGGCGCTGACGCCTCTGGTGGGCGCGACACTCGCCGTCACCGCCGCCGGTACCATCGGCATCGGCCTATTTCCGTCGTGGTTCCTGAAGCTTGCCCAAGATTCGGTCCTTGGCGGGTGAGCGATTGGATTTGCAATGATCACACCGACGGAATAAACTTGGAGGCAGAGAAAGGATTGTCCAGTCGCGCCGTGGCGTGATCGACTTACCCGTTCGGGATGAACGGTCGGTGGGCAACCGGTGCAGTGATATGGCTGCAATGGAATTCTTGCCGGTTCTTTTCATGATCGCCGGAGTCGTTCTGGTGGCGGGGGTGACGTTGTTCGTTTCCTCGCTGCTGCGCCCATCCAATCCCTATCCCGCCAAGAACATGCCCTATGAATGCGGTATGGACGCCGCGGGTGAGGCGGCGGCGGGCCGCTTCAGGGTGCCGTTCTTTATCCTCGCAATCCTGCTGGTCGTTTTCGACGTCGAAGCGATGTTCCTCTTTCCCTGGGCCGTCGTCCTGAAAGAGATCGGACTGGTCGGCTATATCGAGATGTTCATTTTCATATTGCTGCTTCTCGTGGGCTTCGCCTACGCCTGGCTGAAAGGAGCGCTGGAATGGGAGGCGTAAACAACGCGATCCGCGACAGCGTGCTGTTCACCACAGCCGACAGCATCATCAGTTGGAGCCGGAGGTCGGCGCTGTGGCCGGAAACCTTCGGCATTGCCTGCTGCGCCATCGAAATGATCTCGGCCGGTTGCGCCCGCTACGATCTCGACCGGTTCGGCGTGGTGTTCCGCCCTTCACCGAGACAATCCGACGTCATGATTATCGCCGGCACAGTGACCCGGAAATTCGCGCCCGTCGTGCGGCGGCTCTATGACCAGATGCCGGAACCGCGCTGGGTGATCGCAATGGGCACCTGCGCTATTTCGGGCGGCGTCTACAACACCTATGCGGTGGTGCAGGGATCGGAAACCTTCGTGCCAGTCGATGTGCATGTGCCTGGCTGTCCGCCCCGGCCCGAGGCGCTGATGCACGGCTTCCTGCTGCTTCAGGAAAAGATCAAAAGGTCCCGCGCGCTCGCCGGCACACCTCTGGATCGGGTTATAGCGTCATGAGTGCGCAGCCCTCCCTCAATCGCGCTCCGATCATGGAGCGCTTCGGAGAAACAATCGGGGACCTCGGCACTGCGCACGGTATCGACGTCTTTGCCGTTCCACCCGAGAGGGTCGTCGAGTTCTGCCGTTTCCTGAAAGAAGATCCGTCGCTGCAATTCAATTTCCTCTCGGACATTTGCGGGGTCGATCATTATCCCGAAACGCCGCGGTTCGAGGCGGTCTACCATCTTTATTCGCTGCCCAACAGGTGGCGGGTCCGCGTCAAGTGCCGGCTTGGCGATCCTCCCGAAGTGCCTTCGGTCACGGGAGTCTGGCGCACCGCCAACTGGCATGAGCGTGAGGCCTGGGACATGTATGGCATCCGGTTCGAGGGACATCCCGATCTGCGCCGGATCTACATGTGGGAAGGCTTCGAGGGCTTTCCTCAGCGCAAGGATTTCCCTCTCAGGGGCTATAAGGACAAGTTGAACCCCTTCGGTGCCGAGGGTCCGCCGCCAACGCAGCCCGACCTTGCCACCAGGGACATTCCGTAAGGGGGCCGTTCTACGCCGGAACATTGAGATGACTGAAGTCACCGAGCTCAGCAGGCCTGAGGGTGAAGCGCTCAATACCAGGGAGGTGCTTCTCAACCTCGGTCCGCAGCACCCCAGCACCCATGGGGTGCTGCGGCTCGTTCTCGAACTGGACGGCGAGTTCGTCGAGCGCGTCGATCCGCATATCGGCTATCTCCATCGGGGCACCGAAAAACTGGCGGAGAGCTTCACCTATACCCAGATTTTCCCACTGACAGACCGGCTCGATTATCTCTGTCCGCCTTCGAACAACCTCGCCTTCGCGCTGGCGGTGGAGAAACTCCTCGGCATAGAAGCGCCGATCCGGGCGCAATATATCCGCGTGATGATGGCCGAGCTGGCACGGATCTCCGGTCACCTCCTGATCACGGGCGCGCTGCCGATGGATCTCGGCGCCATGACCGCGCTGCTTTACGTCATGCGCGAGCGCGAAATGATCATGGACCTCCTGGAAATGATCACCGGTGCGCGCATGCACACGTCCTTCTGCCGGGTCGGCGGAGTGCGCGAGGACCTGCCTGACGGGTTCTTCCCCAAGATCCGGGAGTTTTGCGACATTTTCCCGAACCGTATCCGCGACTATGAGCGACTGCTCGAAGATAACCGGGTGTTTCTCAATCGCACGAAGGGGATCGGTGTGATCTCCGCAGAGGATGGCATCGATCTCGGCCTCAGCGGCCCGAACCTGCGTGCTTCCGGTGTCGACTGGGACATCCGCCGCGACGAGCCCTACGAGATCTATGATAGGCTGGCGTTCAACGTCATCACCCGTGACGAGGGCGATTGCTATGCACGCTGGCGATGCCGCGTCGATGAGATGCGCGAGAGCATAAGGATCATCGAACAATGCATCGACCAGATGCCTGAGGGGCCGTTCCAGATCGACATGCCGACAATCGCCTTCCCGCTGGACAAGGATCGGGTGCACTGCTCGATGGAGGCGCTGATCCAACATTTCGACCTGTCGGCCTACGGCTTCAAGGTGCCGAAGGGCGAGGTCTATTCGGCGATCGAGGCGCCAAAGGGCGAGCTTGGCTTCTACATCATCAGCGA
Organism: Rhizobium sp. BK049; assembly: GCF_014193135.1. Lineage (NCBI taxonomy): Bacteria > Pseudomonadati > Pseudomonadota > Alphaproteobacteria > Hyphomicrobiales > Rhizobiaceae > Rhizobium > Rhizobium sp. BK049. The sequence goes on along the minus strand of NZ_JACHYV010000003.1, from coordinate 7,042 downwards.
CGGGTCGCCAAAACCGTTCCGCATGAAGGTGCGGGCCCCCTCGTTCGTCAATCTTCAGGCCCTCTTCGGGGTCACCAACGCCCGCTATCTGGCGGACATGATCGCCGTGCTCGGCAGCCTCGACCCTGTGATGGCGGAGGTGGACAAGTAGCAAGGATTTGAATGCGATGACCATTCGCGAAAAGATCGAAGAGGCGGCGGCGCGGTATCCCGACCAGCGCTCTGCGATCATGCCCGCGCTCCTGATCGCGCAGGAAGAACATGGCCATCTGCCTGGGCCAGTGCTGGAAGAGGTCGCCGAAATTCTCGGAGTCGAGCGAATCTGGGTCTACGAGTTGGCGACCTTCTACACCCTCTTCCATACCGAACCGGTGGGGATGTTCCACCTGCAGCTCTGTAACAATGTTTCCTGCATGCTGTGCGGATCGGAGGACCTGCTAGACCATCTGGAAACGATGCTGGGGATCAGGAAAGGCGGCACCACCCCGGACGGGCTGTTCACGCTTTCGACGGTCGAATGCCTCGGCGCCTGCGAGATGGCTCCGGTGATGCAGGTCGGCGACGATTACCATGCCCACCTTGATGTGGCGCGGGTAAACGCACTGCTGGATAGACTGCGGGCGACAGTGGGAGCCGCAAGCGTCGAACACGCCTCTGCGCGGCTGCCGGGGGAGTAGCGCCATGTTCGAGCCGGTTCTTCTGAAAAATGTCGATGTGGCGGACGGTCATTTGGTGTCGACTTACGAGGCTGGCGGCGGCTATCAGGCGCTGGCGAAGGCGTTGCGCGAGTACACGCCTGACGAGGTTATCGACCTCGTCAAACGGTCCAACCTGCGCGGTCGCGGTGGTGCCGGATTCCCAACGGGCATGAAATGGGGTTTCGTGCCGAAGCGCACCGGCAAGCCGACTTACCTGTGCTGCAACGCCGATGAGGGCGAGCCGGGCACGTTCAAGGACCGGATCATCATGGAGCGCGACCCGCATCAACTGATCGAGGGGCTGGCGGTCAGTGCATACGCGATCGGGGCCGAAACCGCCTATGTCTACGTTCGCGGAGAATATGTGACGGCGATCCGTCGTCTGGAGCAAGCGATCGCCGAGGCCCACGCGAAGGGCTATCTCGGAAAGCGCATTTTAGGCTCGGATTTCAATTTCGCCGTACACATTCACTGCGGCGCCGGCGCCTATATCTGCGGCGAAGAGACTGCGATGCTCGAGTCGCTTGAGGGCAAGCGGGCGCAGCCGCGATTGAAGCCGCCGTTTCCGGCCGTGGCCGGGCTCTACGCCAGCCCGACTGTGATCAACAATGTCGAGACGCTGGCCTGCGTGCCGCATATCGTGGCGCGGGGCGCGGACTGGTTCCGCGGTATCGGCCCGGACAAGAGCCCCGGCCCGAAGCTCTACTGCCTCAGCGGACAGGTGCGCAAACCCGGCCTCTATGAGTTGCCGATGGGCATACCGCTGCGCGAGCTGGTCGAAGAACATGCCGGCGGGGCTTTGCCGGGACGCAAGATCAAGGCAGTGATCCCGGGCGGGGTCTCAGCGCCGGTCATCCCTGAACACGGGCTGGAGGTGAGAATGGATTTCGACTCGCTGGCTGCCGCCGGCTCGATGCTCGGTTCGGCTGGCGTTATCGTGATCGACGATAGCGCCTGCATGGTCAGGGTCGCCACCAGGATTGTCGAGTTCTTCCACCACGAGTCCTGCGGCAAGTGCACGCCCTGCCGGGAAGGATTGAACTGGGTCGTGAAAGTCCTGCGCCGGGTTGAAGGCGGGGATGGCGCACCCGGCGATCTGGAGCAGCTGGAGATGCTCTGCAAGGGCATTTTCGGCAATACATTTTGTGCCTTGGGTGACGGTGCAGCGATGGGATTGCGGGCAGCACTCAAGCATTTCCGAGATGAGTTCGTCGTCCATGTCGAGGAGCGGAGGTGCCCGTTTCACTGAAGGAGTATGCTGGATCAGGATTGTGAGGAACCATGCTTAAAGTCACGATCGATGGACAAACGCTGGAAGTTGAGGCTGGCTCGACGGTGCTGCAGGCCGCCCGGCATTTGGGCATCGATATTCCGACCTTCTGCTATCTGAAGCGTCTGCCGCCGCTGGCCTCCTGCCGCATGTGTCTGGTGGAGATCGAGGGCCTGCGGCGGCTGCAGCCGTCCTGCGCTACTGCGGCCACCGATGGCATGGTCGTGCGGACAAATACGCCTTTGATTGAGGAAACGCGCTCTTCCATGCTCGACATGCTGCTCGCCAATCACCCCCTCGACTGCCCGATCTGCGACAAGGGCGGCGAATGCGAGCTTCAGAACATGGTAATGGCCTATGGGCCCCGCGAAAGCCAGTTCCGCGATGACAAACGTGTGTTCCACTCCGAGGACATTCGCCTCAGCCCGGTTATCATCATGAACGTCAACCGCTGCATCCAGTGCCAGCGCTGCGTCCGGATGTGCGAGGAGGTCGTCGGCGCGGTGGCGCTGGGCACCGTCGAGAAAGGCATGGATACCGCCGTCACCGGCTTCGAGGGCAGTCTGGCGAGTTGCGACCAGTGCGGCAATTGCGTCGAGGTCTGCCCGGTCGGCGCGCTGATGAGCTTCCCCTACCGCTACAAGGCACGCCCCTGGGATCTCGTAGAGACCGACACGATCTGCCCGCATTGTGGCACCGGTTGCCAGCTGACAGTGGGCACGCGCAAGGGCGAGTTCATGCGGGTGCGCTCGAAGTGGGACGAAGGTGTCAACCACGAAACTCTCTGCGTGCGAGGACGCTTCGGCCTCGATTTCGTTGCAAGCCGGGACCGGATCAAGCAGCCAATGATCCGTCAGGATGGCGCCCTGGTCCCGGTTTCCTGGGACGAAGCGGGGGATTATCTGCGCCGGCGACTGTTGGCTGTCGAGAGCAAGGAGGCCGGCGGGCTGGTCTCGCCTCGCCTGCCCAACGAGGTGCTTTATCAGTTCCAGAAGCTGATGCGAACAGTATTCCGGACCAACAACATTGATTGTTCGTCACGCTGGGCCGCGCCCTTCGATACGCTCGGCCCGCTATTGGGAACTTTCTACAGCCGCACACCGCTGGCCGACTTAATCGGCAACGACTGCGTGCTCGTCGTCGGCGGCAACGTGACCGAGGAGAATCCCGTCACCGAATACCTGCTGCGAGACGCCGCGCGGCGGCGCCAGGCCGGATTGCTGATGCTTTCGGCGCGGCCCTCGCGCCTGGACGCCGATGCCAGGGTGTTGGTACGCGTGCCGCCGGGCGGAGAAGAGGCAAGCCTTGCGGCGGTGGTAGCCGCGCTTATGGCGGTGGCCCGTCAGACCTTGCCGGGCGACGCATTTGCGGACATCGGGGCGATGGTCGGCAGGCCGGCAGCGGGCACCGGCAGCGACGGGCCGGATCGTCTGGCCACCGCGCTCAAGGAAGCCCGTAGCGTCACCGTGCTTGTCAGCGTCGACCTCCTGAGATCACCCGAAGCGCGCGCGACGCTGCTGCAGCTCTACAACCTGCTGCAGGTTCTCCGCCTGCTAGGCAAAGGCCCGGCGATGCAATTTCTCTTCGACCGTGCCAACCAGCTGGGCGCCTGGGACATGGGGGCCTTGCCGGCGGCTCTGCCGGGGCTGCGGGCAGTCGCCGATGACGCGGCGCGCGCAGCTCTTGAACGAAACTGGGGCGCCCAAATCCCGTCTGAACCCGGCGCGAATCTCGATGCCATGCTGGAGCTCTGCGCCGGTGGCCGGATGGGCGCGCTCTACATCGTCGGAACCGACCCCCTGATCGCCTATCCCGACCGGAACTTTGTGACGTCGGCGCTTGGCGCAGTTGATCTCCTGATCGTGCAGGACGCGTTCCTCACGGATACGGCGGGCATGGCCGAGGTCGTCTTGCCCGCGGCTGGATACGGCGAGGAATCCGGAACGTTCACCAACAACGAGGGCCGGATCCAGAATGTTCGCAAATTCCGTGAGCCCGTCTTCGACGCGCGAGGCAATCTGGCGATTATCGACTTCGTCGCCGCGCTACGCAGCCAGGCGTTGCCGCCATCGACGCGAGGCGAAATTTTCGACGAGATTGCCCGGCTGATTCCGGCCTATCAGGGGTTGACGCAGGACGGACTTGGCGGCGACGGCGCATTCACCAAGGCGGTGCCAACACTATCGGCTGGCGTGTTCCTTGCGCCGCCGTCCGCTCCAACAGCAGCCGACCGGCTCATGCTGATCACCGGCGACTGCCTGTTCCACAACGGATATCTTTCCGAACGGTCGGACACGCTGAACACAGTCGCGAACGATCCCTATGTCGCGATGAGCGCGCAGGATACTGCGGAGCTTGGCCTTTCGGATGGCGATCAGGTAATCGTGCGTTCCGGCCAGGGCGAACTGTCGGCGCAGCTCAAGGTCGACAGGCGGTTTCCCAAGGGCCTCGTCTTCGTTCCGGAAAACTATAGAGCCTTGCGTCTCAACAGCCTGCTGCGGCGGGGCGAATATCCATGCGTGGTGGAAGTCCAGAAGGCGCATGCCACTCCTGAGGTCGCCCCCCCAGGCCGGATCTGGCGCGGGGTTTGAGGATTTGGGATCGGGGCACCGCAAGACTCCGTGGCAAGCTGCCAGCCCCAGCGTCATTACATCGAGTGGGCGGTGTCAGTGATACCTGGTACCGCATATGTAATCCTGCAGCTCCTGCTCTGTACGCTGCGCTTCGTCGAGCCTATGCTTAACCACATCTCCGATACTGACCACGCCGACAACGTTGCCTCCATCCGTGACCAACACATGGCGCGTACGCCGCTGGGTCATGATCCCCATCGCGACGGGTAGCAGATCTTGTGTCGAACACGTGGCGACATTGCGGTTCATGATGTCCGCGACCCGCATCGCCGCTGCCGCGGCCCCGTATTCCGCCACCGCATTGCAGCAATCCCGCTCCGACACTGTACCGAGGTATTTGCTGTTTGATCGGCTCACGACGACGAAGCCGATATTGTTGTCTCGAAACAACCTCAGTACCTCCACCATCGTCTGATCGGGGGCGACTGCGATGACACCGACACCCTTGTTCTTCATGATTTCACCGACAAACATCTGAGCCTCCTGTTCGAGCGCTTCGGTTTGATGGCTGGCGCTTTCATGTTCGCCGGATATTCCGCCACCAGTTATAGCCGTGCGTCTCTTTCGTCTCGACGAGTACGTCCTTCTTCGTATTCAGGCGCGCGGCGACCACGCCACCGCCGGTTGCCGCCTTACCCGGCTTGGCGAGCAGATCGTCGCGCCCGATCACCAGGTCAGCAGAGGAAAAACTGGAAAATTCGTATTGTTGCCCAAGCGCGATTGCATCCGCCGGGCAGGCGTCCTCGCACAACCCGCAGAACAGGCAGCGGGCTGTGTCGATTTCAAATTTCGCCGGGTGCCGGCTGCCCTTCTCGTCCTCGTACGGGACGACTTCGATACAGTCGCAGGGACAGATCCGCGCGCAGAGTTCGCAGGCTACGCACTTGATCTCGCCCTCTTCATCACGCTTCAGAAAATGATGTCCGCGGTAACGCGAGTAGGGTAGCCATTTTTCGTTGTCCGGATATTGCATGGTCACGGATTTGGAGAACAGATATCCGAAGGTCAGAGCCAAGGCATTCGCCAGATCGGCGAAGAACGCCCAGCCAACCCATGTTCCAACTCTGTCCTGCGCGCGCGACATCGCCGCCTCGCTACGGGGTCGTTACGACCCCTAAAAGTACACCGGTTATGATTATGTTCGCCATCGACAGAGGAAGCAAGACCTTCCATCCGATCGCCATCAACTGATCGTAGCGGTAGCGGGGGAAAGTGAAGCGGAACCAAATAAACACATAGACGAAGAACGCGACCTTGAGAGCAAACCACAGGAGCGGTGGCAAGGGAATCAGAACACCGTTCCAACCGCCGAAGAACAGGATCACCACCAAGACCGACACAAGCAATACGATGGCATATTCGCTGACCATAAAGAAGGCAAAGCGGATACCGCTGTATTCGGTATGGAACCCGGCCCCTAGATCCCCTTCCGCTTCCGCCAGGTCGAAGGGAATGCGCTGCGCTTCGGCCAATCCGGCGACGAAGAACACCAAGAACCCGACCGGTTGGTAGACGATGTTCCAGACATCGGCCTGCGCCCGCACGATTTCGAGAAGGCTCATGGACTGCGCCAGCATGACCACGCCGATGACCGCGAACCCCATCGGGATTTCGTAGCTGATCATCTGGGCGCAGGTTCTGAGGCTGCCCAGGACAGCGTATTTGCTGTTGGAGGCCCAGCCGCCAAAGATGACGCCATAGACCTCGATCCCGATCACCGAGAAAACGAAAAGGAGCGCCACATTCATGTTGGAGACGTAGAGCGTGATCCCGTGGCCGAGGACCGAGACAGTTTCGCCAAAGGGGATCGCGACGAACACCACAAAGGGCGGAGCGAGCGCCAGGATTGGTGCCAGTTTGAAGAGGAACCGGTCGGCCTCGGCCGGGATGTGATCCTCTTTCGTCAGGAGCTTGATTCCGTCCGCCACCGGCTGCAACAGCCCGTGCCATCCCACGCGCATCGGCCCCATCCGCTGCTGGATGTGCCCGGCGACCTTGCGTTCCAGCCAGGTGAGCGGCAATGGTAGCAATAGCAGGATCGCAATCAGGAACGCGACCTTCAAGACGATTAGGCCAAGGGCGACGATAAGTTCCATGATCCGGACTACTTATTCATCGGGTTGAAGCGCGCGACCAGGGTTTGGCTCCGGCTCTACAATGAGCACTGCGCACACTTGTCAGACTACATGGTACAACGGCGACGCGCCTCGTACAATCCCGTCGCCGTTATGCCATCGCTGGCTATGATGCGTTCGGGCTCAAGACGTTTTGAGATGCGGACTTCGCGTTTCCGCCGGTTGCACCCGATCTTGCGTATCAAAAATCCTGGAAGCTCTTATTGCTGCCTGACCTTGCCCCGTTGAAATAATCCATTTTGAAGTAAGCTCTGGCCCGTTGAGAGGACCAGGGAATGAAGCGCAAGCGTTTTACAGACGAACAGA